>JACCWK010000242.1 GCA_013697655.1 Nitrosospira sp. | reverse complement strand
CGTGCATCAGGAAGCCGACGTGCATCATTCTCAAGCGGAATGGGCATTGATTGAGCGCTTTGCCGATACTCCGGAAAAGCAGGCTGAAGTCGTGGCGGCGACGACCCGTGCATGCGATGCGCTCTGGGGGTTCCTGGATGGAATCTACAAGAACTATTGCTCAGACCTTGCCTGCGAGGATGAAGCGGCTGTTACGTTGCACTGAGTGTAGCATTAGCATCGCAGGTCGAACGCCGATTTCAGGGCAGGAATTTCTCCGGAATTGCATGAGTTGTTCCGCCTGAGGTTTGCAACGCTTCCAACAGCGCTGTTTCCAGATGAATCAGGGTTCTGGTCTCATGCAGCATTTTGCCCGTAATGAGGAATGTGTCTTCGGCACGCTCGCCTAGGGTATTAATTCTGGCACCGTGTACATCGACGCAAAAATGCGCCAGCACCTGTGCGATGCGCGATAGCAGTCCCGGTTGGTCGCCCACAACGATGGATAGAACATGGTATACGTTGTTTTCATCCGGTTCGATATCGACTTCCGGCGTAATTGGAAAATGCTTGAGATGGCGGCTCAAACGGCCTTTCAGCGGGGGTTTTAAAGAGACTTGCTGTTCTAATTGCCGTGCCAGTTCGTGTTCTACAAAACTGATCACATTGTGCTGGTCCTCCACTAGATTGAAGGGGTCCAGCACCAGGAAGCTATCAAGCGCATAGCCGTCGCGAGAGGTATGGATTTTGGCCTCGACGATGTTGCAATCTATGCCATCGAAGAAACCGCAGATACGCGCGAACAAGTCCTTCTGGTCAGGAGCATAGACTAATACCTGAATACCCGCCCCAGAGGGGGCGACGCGCGCCTTTACCACTGGCGTAGGGGATTTTATCCGATGGCTCAACTGACGCGTATGCCATGCGATTTCCTCTGAGTCGTGCAGCAACAGATAAGTGGGATCGAGTGCCGACCAGAGGTGCTCATGCGCGTTGGCTGGAATGCCCGCCCGTTGCAACAATTCCAGCGCGTTGTTTCGTCTTTTTTTGATAATGCCATCTGCATGGATCGGCTCGCCATACAGGTGATGCCACGCTGCCCAGAATAAATTTTCGAGAAGTTTGGCTTTCCAGGTATTCCATACCTTTGGACTTGTGCCCCGAATATCCGCAACGGTGAGCAGATAAAGAGCGATGAGATGGCGTTCGTCTCTGACGCGGGTGGTAAAGTCTCCGATAACACCTACATCGGAGATATCCTTTTTCTGCGCGGTGATCGACATCACCAGATGATTTTCCACCAGCCACGTAACCAGTTCCGTATCCTCCGGCGGCATCCCATGTTGTTTGCAGAAATGCTGGGCATCGGTTTTGCCAAGCGTTGAATGATCGCCCTTGCGTCCTTTGGCGATGTCATGGAACAGGCCGGCAAGATAAAGAACCTCGGGGTGCCTGAACTCACGGATGAGCCGGGTGCAGAGCGGATATTCGTGGGCGAATTCCGGTGCCAGGAAACGGCGCAGATTTCTCACCACCATCAGTATATGTTCATCTACCGTGTAAACATGGAACAGGTCGTGTTGCATCTGGCCGACGATGCGTCCAAATGCCGGAATATAGCGTCCCAGAAGACCATAACGGTTCATAAGGCGCAGTTCGCGGGTAAGCCCGCGGGGTTGGCGCAGGATCTTCATGAACAGGGCACGATTGCTCTGATTGCGCCGGAACGAGGCATTGATGAGTGGTGCGGCCTGCCACATTGCTCTGAGGGTGCCAGCGCTACGGGCCTTTAATTCATGATTTTGTTGCAGCAGCAAAGTACTTTCCAGAATAGTGCTCGGATCTTGGCGGAAAATACTTTCGTCGCGCGCTTCCAACAACTCGCCGCGCTTCTGGAAACGATCATTGATAATAACCGGCGCTGCATCCGCGGCAGGAAAAATTTTTGCGCGTAATGTGAGTAACAGGATGGTATTGATCTGGGTCACCGCCTTGGCGGCACGGTAGTATCGCTGCATTAGCAGTTCCCCGGCGCGCCGCGGCGGCTTGTCGGTAATGTTGAGCTCTTCGGCGAGGGAGGTTTGATAATCGAATAGCAACCGGTCTTCACGCCGTCCGGCGAAATAGTGCAACCGGATGCGGAGGTCTTGCATGATGGTTTGATGACGTTGCGCAAGGCGCCCTTCCTGCGGCGTTATGAATTCGCCCCTGGCAAGATCCGACCAGGATTTCCCCAATCCCGCGGCGCGGCTCACCCAAAGTATGTTTTGCAAATCCCGAAGACCACCGGGGCTTTCTTTTAGATTGGGCTCAAGGTTGTAGGTGGCGTCGTGATATCGGCCATGACGTTGCTGTTGCTCAAGCTGCTTGGCGATGAAAAATGATCGCGGATCGAGTCCAGCCTGCATGGCATGCGAAAATTCGCTGAACAATTGGTAATCCCCTGCAAGTTGGCGCGCTTCCAGCAGGCTGGTTTGCACAGTAATATCCTTGACTGCTTCTTCCTTACATTCGCCCAGCGTACGAACACTGTGCCCAACTTCCAGCCCGATATCCCACAGCAATCGCACCCAAAGCTCCAACCGGGATTTAATGGCGTTGTCCATCGCATCGATGCTGCTTCCTGCCTTTGGAAGCAACACCAGCAGATCTATGTCCGAATAAGGAAAAAGTTGCCCGCGCCCATATCCCCCGACCGCCAGCAACGAGATGGAATCGGGCATCGCTATCCCATGCCAGACCTCAAGAAGGAGGCTATCCACCAATCGGCAATGATCACGAAGCAAGGCCGTGCCATTATTATTCTGGTAATAAAGCTGCTTTAATAACTGCCGGCCTTGCTGCAGCGTTTCCCTGCCCACTTCGGCGTTAAAAGGACTTCGCAGTGCATTCCCACGAAGGCGCTTCATGGGATCAGGAACGAAAGACGGGTTTCGGAGGCGAACCAGCGGACAGCGTCAGCACTTCATATCCGGTTTCAGTCACAAGCACCGTATGCTCCCATTGAGCGGACAGGCTGTGATCCTTAGTTACAATAGTCCAGCCATCGGCCATTTGACGTATGGGAGCCTTCCCCGCGTTGATCATGGGCTCGACCGTGAAAATCATGCCGGTTTTGAGCTGTAGTCCGGTGCCCGCACGACCATAGTGAAGTACCTGGGGCTCTTCATGAAATTTTGTGCCGATTCCATGACCGCAGAATTCTCTCACCACACTGCATCCATGGCTTTCGGCGAACTGTTGGATGGCCTGGCCAATATCCCCCAATTGTTTACCTGGCCGGATCTCTTCAATGCCACGCCACATGGACTCATACGTAAGCTCGCACAGTCGCCTGGCCTGGATCCCAGGTTCGCCAACGTAGTACATGCGGCTCGTATCGCCGTGGTAAGAGTCTTTGATGACGGTTACGTCAATGTTAACGATATCGCCTGATTTCAGCTTCTTTTCGCCCGGCACGCCATGACACACCTGATGGTTGACCGACGTGCAGATGGATTTCGGATAAGGTGAGTATCCTGGCGGTGCATAATTAAGTGGGGCGGGAATGGTGTCCTGTACATTGACCATGTAATCATGGCACAGTGTATCGAGCTCGTCTGTAGTGACCCCCGGTTGGACGAAGGGCGTAATGTAATCCAGCACCTCCGACGCCAGTTTGCCCGCTATTCGCATTTTCTCTATTTCTTGCGGGGATTTAATAGGCACGGTCATAATATCGATTCCGATTAATGGCAAAAACGTATGAGGGAGGCTGCGCCATTGCATTGCAAGAGCAGGATTGCCTTGCAAGATCCGGCATAAAAAGTGGCCAAGAAAAGGCGACAAACTCGGGATTGATGTAGCTCGCCACTCTTAAGAATTTTCTGAACAAGTTCCCGATTCTGTCAGGAAAGCGCCACTATGGAGCACTCACTTAAATGGTGGTTGTCCACGCGGTGATAAAGAACACTGAACCCGTTCATATCCGGACTGACTTGTTATTATTCAGGACTTGCACCATTAAGCCACTTTTCAGGAGCCGCGCATCTGATCGTATGCAGTTCGCTGCCGGGGAATTCCTGTTTCAGCTCCGTCATCTTTGCAATAATGTCTTCATACGGCGTCCGCACGACAAATTTCATTTGTTCCAAGTTGCGCGCCCCGATAATCGCCGATCTTACCCCTTTGCTTCTTAGTGACACCATCAGATCTTGTGCGTCTTCTATGTTATGAAAAAAACCGATGGAAATGGCGTTATCCCATTTATTGTTCTCCTGAACACGAGAATAAGCGGTTACCCCTAATTTTCTGAGCTCCTCCATTTTCTTTTCGGCAAGGTATTTATTTTTGAGTGGAGGAATATGCACCCAGTAGACAGGAACCCTCCCCATTGCTTCCAGTTCCACCCTGTGGTCCAGTTGTTCCCTGGCAATCGCGGCCTGGGCATGTTCCAGCTCCATGCCGATAAAATTTCCCCATTCAAGACAGGGCACAGATGAGGATAACGATTTAATTTTTTCCGGGTGAAGCTCTGGCGGGGGCTGTACACCAGTGTCCGAAACCGGCTCCAATTGAATATAGACCGCAAAAGCGGCATTGATAAGCAGCAACAGAAAAAATAATGTTCTCATTTGTTGATGGTTTATTGTTGTTAACCAGCCCTCACCTTGCTAAAATGCAATATTCATAGTACCGACATCATTTTTCCGGAGTCCCAGGAATGCAAGGCATGAAACTAGTTTCTAATATGATGGTATTGGCCGCACTGGCGCTATCCAATCAAATTTTTGCTGAAACCCCCACTGCGACAGGGGGAGGAAAGGGCGACGCAGCTAAGGGCCAGCAAATTGCAACCCAGATTTGCGCAGCTTGTCATAATGCCGACGGTAATAGCGCTATTCCCACAAATCCCAGCTTGGCCGGACAGCATGCCGAGTATATCACCAAGCAACTGAAGAATTTCAAGCTGAAGGACGGCAAGCCGGCAGAACGGGAAAACCCGATCATGTCCGCGATGGTTGAGCCACTTTCACCCGAGGATATGAAGAATCTTGGCGCTTATTACGCGCAGCAGACCCCTAAACCTGGAGCGGCCAAGGACAAAACGCTGGCTGACCGGGGCGAAAAAATCTATCGGGGCGGCAACCTGGAGACTAGTGTGCCCGCCTGTGCCGGTTGTCATTCTCCGAATGGAGTTGGAATCCCTCCCAACTATCCGCGCCTTTCCGGACAACATCCGGAATATATTTTGGCGCAACTACGAGCATTTCGAACGGAACAGCGTGCCAGCGATCCAAACAACGTAATGCGTATGATTGCTACGCGCATGAGCGAGAAGGAAATGCAGGCGGTATCTGAATTTATTTCCGGTTTGCGCTAAACCGGGAGGGTCTGAAAAACATTCAAACCGACCTGGGGTTTCCAGGTCGGTTTTTTATTTCCAAGTGCTAAATATTTTTTCAGCGGCAACAAGTGTTTTGCTGATTTCGACGTCGCCATGGGTTGCGGAAACAAATCCGGCTTCAAAGGCCGACGGCGCGAAATAAATGCCTTCTCCTAGCATCGCATGGAAAAAGCGATTAAATGCTTCCCCGTCGCACTCCATTACTTCAGCATAACTTGTCGGTAGATTTTTACGGAAGTAAAGGCCGAACATGCCTCCCAGCGCCTGTGCGCAAAAAGAAACGTCGTTTTTTTTGGCTGCTGCGGCGAGGCCTTCAGTAAGTTGACGGGTACTGGCGGCGAGTTTTTCATAGAACCCCGGGGCTTGTACCAGCCTTAGCGTCATAAGTCCAGCAGCTACCGCCACAGGGTTACCGGAAAGCGTACCTGCCTGGTACACGGGTCCTATAGGGGCCAGGCACTGCATAATGTCACGCCTGCCGCCAAACGCAGCCATCGGCATACCGCCGCCGATCACCTTGCCGAGCGTGGTGAGATCGGGTGTAATGCCGTAAAGTCCCTGGGCGCATCCTAACCCAACGCGAAAGCCAGTCATTACTTCATCGAAGATAAGCATACTGCCATATTTGCTGCACAACTCGCGCAGGGCTTTCAAAAAGCCGGGTTGCGGCGCTACCAGATTCATATTGCCTGCCACGGGTTCAACGATAACAGCGGCGATCTCTTCACCAAATTGACCGAATGCCTGTTCCACAGTGGCAAGATCGTTATAATCAAGCACTACGGTGCTGGCAGTTGTTCCCGCAGGCACCCCTGCTGAACTGGGATGACCGAAAGTAAGTGCCCCTGAACCTGCCTTAACCAGTAAGGCGTCATCATGGCCATGATAACAACCTTCGAATTTGATGATACGATTTCTACCAGTGTAGCCTCGTGCCAGCCGAATGGCGCTCATGGTAGCTTCGGTTCCCGAGCTCACCAGTCTCACCTGTTCAATTGAGGGAACAAGTTTGCACAGCAGCTCCGCTATTTCGAGCTCTGCTTCGGTGGGCGCACCAAAAGTCAAACCATTTTGCGCCGCCGCTTGCACCGCTTTGATCACTTCGGGATGGGCGTGGCCAAGAATTAACGGCCCCCAGGAGCCGACGTAGTCTATGTATGTCTTATCGTCCGCGTCCCATACATAAGCCCCTTGTCCGCGCCGGAAGAATACCGGCGTGCCGCCAACAGACTTGAAGGCGCGCACCGGTGAATTAACGCCGCCGGGGATGTATTTCTGGGAAAGTTCGAATAATTGCTGGTTACGTGAGGTCATTTGTTAACCCATGGCTGTGAGGAAAGGAATGTGGGGTTTGGTTGAATAATCGTGAAAATTTCTCAGTCGCCGACTGAATGTTCCGCGCACCAAATAGAGCATGACTCGCTGCCACCGCATCGGCGCCTGAATTTATTAATTCCATCGCATTGCTAGAAGTTACGCCTCCGATAACGACAATTGGAATATGCAGTTTTTGTTTTGCATGGCGCAGCAAATCGATGGGAGCAACGGTGGCGCCAGGTTTGGTAATGGAAGCATAAAAAGCGCCGAATGCAACATAGTCAGCGCCTTGACGCTCGGCGCCGACGGACAGCTCCAGCCGGTCGTAACACGAAACTCCAATAATCTTTCCATGTCCGAGCCTGCGTCGCGCTTCGGTTACGGAAGTGTCTTTCTGGCCTAAATGCACCCCGTCCGCACCGATTTCCTCGGCAAGATCCACATGATCGTTGACGATGAAGGGAACATTGAATTCTCGGCAAAGATGAGCAAGTAAACGGGCCTGTTCCAACCGTAGCGCGATGTTCGCAGTCTTGTTACGATATTGGAATAGTCGTGCCCCGCCGGCCAGCACTTTCTGCGTCATCGTAATCAGATCGGCGCTATCAGCCTTATCCGGCGAGATCGCATATAAACCTTCAATTTCTGGCCGGATCATTCGTCTTAGGTGCGTCTACGGTATCAGTCTCATCGCGAGCCCAGAATAATCGGTCTGGTAGATATTGCCCCATTCCTGGACGGAAACCGGACTTCAGCGACTGCCAGGTATACTCTTGCGCCTCATATACTCCTTCGGCGAGAGGCAAGCCATTGGCGAGAGCAGCGGCGATGGCCGAGGCAAGTGTGCAGCCCGACCCGTGGTATGAACCCGGCAGCCGTTGCCACGAATCCGTCCGTATCACGCCGTCGGCTCCATACAGGTTATTGGTTACCTGTGAAGTGTTTTCATGGGTTCCGGTAATGAGAACGTATTCGCAGCCCATATGCAAAAGCCGTGCCGCGCACTGACTCAAAGGTGGCGTGTCATAGTCATCTTCATCATCCTGTGCAAGTCGCCGTGCTTCCATGCTGTTGGGTGTGATGATGGTCGCCTGGGGAAGCAGCAGTTCGCGCATGGCTATCACCATATCTTCGCTCGCAAGTTCGTCACCACGTCCGGAAGCGAGCACAGGATCCAGAACCAAGGGAATATTGGGATAATCAGAAATTACTTCAGCAATGACCGTGATAATCTCAACACTGCCTAGCATCCCGATTTTAAAGACATGCACCGGCATGTCTTCCAGAACTGCCCGGGCCTGATCCGCCACCCATTCCGGGTCCAGGGGCATTACATCATCTACCCCCGCGGTATCCTGTACAGTAATGGCGGTAATCACCGACAACGGATGGCAGCCCATGCTGGCAAGAGTAAGAATATCTGCCTGTACACCAGCGCCACCGCTAGAGTCGCTAGCAGCGAAAGAAAGTACTATAGGGGGTGGCTGAGACATAGACTAATACCGTAAAATACCATTTTAACCCAAATTACAATCATCATGCCCACTACCGAAACGCGCGTTTATCGCTGTTACATGTGTCTTATTTGCGGCTTCATATACGACGAAGCCGAAGGAGCGCCGGCAGAAGGTATTCCCGCCGGCACACGATGGGAAGACGTGCCGATGAATTGGACTTGTCCGGAATGCGCCGCGCGCAAGGAAGATTTTGAAATGGTGGAAATTTAAATGCGTATTTTGCACACGATGCTACGGGTCGGAGACCTGGAAAAATCCATTGTTTTCTATACCGATGTGCTGGGAATGAAAATGCTGCGTCGGAAGGACTATCCCGAAGGGAAATTTACCCTTGCATTTGTTGGTTATCAGGATGAGGTAGATGGTTCGGTTTTGGAGTTGACATATAACTGGGATGTAAAAAAATACGACTTAGGCACGGGTTACGGACATATTGCCATAGAAGTGGATGACGCCTGCCAAGCCTGCGAGGAAGTGAAAAAACGCGGCGGTAAAGTTACCCGTGAAGCGGGGCCGATGAAGCATGGTGCCACCGTGATTGCATTTGTCGAAGATCCCGACGGTTACAAAATCGAGCTTATACAGAAAAAAAACATTTAAATCGTCCTGATGAAGAGCGGGAATAATCGCGCATCCTGCTCCGGTTTACTTTCCCTGCCGATTGCACAATCGAGTCATCCCCAATAGACCCACTGGCGCTTCGGCTATCCTTCCATTTTGCTCGGCCGCACTATCCGCACTTCCCGCTGCGGAAAAGGAATTTCGACACCATTTTTCTGAAATTCCGACAGGATCTCCAAGTTGAGACCGGAGCGCAACTTGAGAACTCCCCCTTCGGGGTCCTCTACCCAAACGATCATCTCCAGATTGATTCCACTATCGGCAAATTCTTTGAGATAAACCACCGGCTCCGGACTGACCAAAATCTGTTGCCGTTTTTTTGCCGCTTCCAGCATGATATTCATGGCAACTTCAACAGGACTTGCATAGCCGACCTGAATTGGGAAAAGCAGGCGCAGCCGATGGTTCGAGTAAGTCTGGTTGACAACTGTCGAAGTAATAAAAGTATCGTTAGGAACAAGCGCTTCGGTGCCATCGTCGCCCTTGAGCACTACGTATCGCGTGGTGAGGGAAATGACTTCACCCTTCCGGTTGTCCACCGTTACGACGTCGCCGATATGCAATGACCGATCCAGAAGAATAATAAAGCCGCTTATGTAGTTACTGGCAATTTTCTGCAGACCTAATCCCAATCCGACGCCGAGTGCGCCGCCGAATACCGACAGAACGGTAATGTCCACCCCGACCATGGGCAAGGCGACCAGCACGCCTGTGAGAATCAGCACGGTGCTGCTGATTTTTGACAATATTACCCGCTGGTTCATCTCCAGCGAGTTGGTATCCATGATACGGGCCTCAAATGAACGGGCGAGCCAGAGCGCAGCCAGCATGCTGATGGTGAATGCAAGAATTCCCTGGATAATCAGCAGTACCGAGAACCGCTGCTTGCCGACATGGAAAGAAATATCATCGAGGAGGGCTAATATTTCCGGCATCAACCCAGTTATGTAGAGGACCAGCCCGATCCATACGGCCCAGCCGATAAATCGCTCCCATGGAGGCAGCCATCCCTGACTGGAGAAAATACGACGCAGCATATAAACGGCCGCGCGAACCAGCGCCAGCGCAAATAATAACGGGATGACAATGTTGAGCACGTGCGTCGAATACCAGTGATGCAGAGCCCATCTGCCAAGTATGATGAGGGCGAGCGCAAGGATAGGAAACATGAGCCGATTCATGCTGTTCACGCTGATATTCAGCGTTCGGCTAGCGCTCGTTTGCGCCGGAATACCTTGCCTGAATTGCCGTTGCAGAAGCCATGCGAGCCCAAGGCTTGCAAACAATACGGCAAGTTGCCACAGGACACTGATTTCCTGTACATCAGTGATCAGATTACTTATCAGGCTCTGGAATTCTTTATCGGGTTGCATGAATACGCCGGAACCGTGTGCTAACTAAATTGTGGCATGGAGCAGGGGATATCCTGCTTGCCCCGTCAGAGCCGCGAGATGCGCGCTTAGCGATAAGGCTCTGAATGTTCGTAGTGCTGGCGCCAGTTTTTCAGGTAAAGATCAGTTAACGCCTTGTTACCCCGTATAACCAGCACATTCTCCGAATTCTTATGTTGCGCAGCCTGCGTGAAGTTGAAGCTGCCTGTAATCAATGCTGCTTCCGGACTGCCTGCATCAATTACCATTACTTTGTTGTGGGCACTGTTGTGAGCCGAGTCGATAAAGACCGGCACCCCTCCAGCCGCAATTCTCGCGATTACGCTAGTGGGGATCCGATGACTCTGTTCCTTATCGGCAACTACTTTTACGTCCACTCCCCGTTGCTTGGCTGAGATGAGTGCATCAGCGATCTTGCGATGGGTAAAACTGAATGCCTGCACCAATACCTGTCGCTGTGCGCTGTTAATAGCATCTGCGATAAGCTTACCGGCATCGTCTCCTGGCGTAAAGGCGACCTGCACCGTGCCGGTAGCGGGAAGAACAAGGGGCTCGCGCCCGTCAGAATAAGATGGCTCAAAGGCCGTCGCAGACGCTGCAAAAAGAAGGGCGAGAGCAATGATGGAAGCGTTACGGATTGCTAAAATCATGCTTTCTTCTTTACCAGTTCCAACGCGGCGGCAAAAAAGCCATCCGTGCCGTGCGATTCTGGCAACAGCTGCAAATTTATGCCGGTGTCGAGTGGAATTTTTTGCTGCGTCAAAATTTCGGCACAATTCAGCTGTGTGAATTGCGGATGACTGGCGAGAAAGCACTGAACAATTTCCTGGTTCTCCTCCGGTAAAAAGCTGCAGGTGGCATAGACGAGTCTGCCGCCAGGCTTTAGCAGGTTTGCCGCAGACGACAGAATTGCCGCTTGCTTCCGCTTGAGCTCTTCGATGCTTTGGGGGGATTGCCGCCATTTCAAATCAGGGTTGCGGCGGAGTGTTCCCAGTCCGCTGCATGGAGCATCTACCAATACTCGATCGATCTTCCCGGTGAGGCGTTTCACCTTGATGTCATTTTCATTGGCAATACGCTGGGGATATAGGTTGGAAAGGCCAGAGCGCTTGAGGCGCGGCTTCAGATTGTTCAGCCGCTTTTCGGAAATATCAAAGGCATAGATGCGCCCTTGTGAGCGCATTAGTGAACCCAGCATCAGCGTCTTGCCACCCGCCCCTGCACAGAAATCAACTACCATGTCGCCGCGCTTTGGCGCAAGCAGGTAGCCTAGCAGTTGACTTCCTTCGTCCTGCACTTCCACTTTACCGGAGAGGAACAGTTCGTGCCGGTTGATTGTGGGCTTGCCGGCGAGGCGAATGCCAATAGGCGAGTACGGAGTGATATTGCCTTCAACCCCGTTTTCTCTTAGTAACGCGAGTATTTCGTCGCGGTTTGCAATCAGCGTATTGACACGCAAATCAAGTGAAGCAGGCTTTTGCAGCGAACGACCCAGATTGAGGATCTCGATATCCGTCATGAATCCATGAAGCTTCTCTATTAGCCATTGGGGGAATTCAGCCTGGATGGCAAGCGGTTGCGACTCGGCCGTCGCGGCTTTGATTCCCGCTAGCCATTTGGCTTCAGCTTCGCTCACGAGCGTTATCAACTCGCGCAAATTCATACCCTCAAACTTGACCAGATATACAAGTAGCAGGGAACGGGGCGTGGAAGTGCCAGCAACGCACTCGAGAAAAAATCGATGACGTAAAATGCCGAATACGGTTTCAGCAATAAACGCCCGATCGTTTGCGCCTAGCTTCGGATTTTCACGAAAAAAATGACGCAATATCGAATCGGCGGGATGTTCCAGCGGCAGCACAGCACGAAGGGCAGCGATAGCAGTATCCAGATGAGCAGGGGTGAGACGCATCTATTATCGGTTCTGTAAAAAAGTAGAGGGAGGGAGACCTGGTCCATGCACGTACCCAGGCAACGCTAATCGCAGGGATTACGTATAAAGGCGATTGCCGATATTTCTATGCTTCAATTAATACAAGCGTTCTTGTCCCGATCCAGGCTATTCACAAGTTATCCGCGTAGCTTATTTTTGTGACCATCTGATCCGTTACAATGCCTATTTTTTCGGTGGCAAGTATGCGTACCGGCAACATATGATGGTCGATGGCAAGCCAGATTTTCTTGTCGCGTTCGCCGTCATTTCCCTTCTGCTTTGTCAGTACGATGGTTTCGAGCTTGCCCATCGGCGTATCCAGTGTTTCCTTGCCAACCGCATAGCGAACTAGTTCGAGTCTTTTGCCATCGGTTTCGTGTAAATTTACAACTTTGCCTGAAAGTGGAGAGAACATAAAGCTGTAGAGCAGACTTAGTCGATCCTGAGCGTCAGCAGGCAAAGTTTTTTGCTCTTCCCTGCCTTTGTGCTGAAGAGTCAGTAATTTCTTGCTCCAATCGAAAATAGCTACTTTTGGTAGCTTCTTGCCGTGCTGATCGGAAAAACGGCTAGGACGCATCGACCCCTGAGCTGTTATGGTTCCCTCGCTATCACGCATGACGGGGTCCGGTTGAGTCAGCGCCAGCAAACCTTTGGCACGGGATGCGCTGCTAATCGCATAGCTGCGCGAACCGCTTCTCTGTTTAATTTCCAGCGTATCATTCACCTCTCCTTCCAGACCGCCGGATGTTATCGAATAGCTGATGTCGACGCGAGCGGGAATATCAGCGGCAAAAATAGCGGGGGCAAAATAGCTAAGTCCGCACAACAAAAAAGCAGATAATAATTTCATTTATACAATCCCGGTGAATATAAAACTGAATCATCGACTACGGCGTTATCCACTTCAACATGATTATCGGAGAGCTCCAGCCGGCCTTCCATAAACCATCGTACGGCTTCCGGGTAAATTCGGTGTTCCTGTTGCAACACCCGTGTTGCAATCGTTTCCTCGGTATCGTCTGGCATTATCTGCACTGCCGCCTGACTAATGATCGGACCGTGGTCCACCTGAGAGGTAACGAAGTGCACTGTACAACCGTGTATTTTCACGCCTTCTTCCAATGCCCGGGCGTGAGTGTTGAGGCCGGGAAAAGCAGGCAGCAGTGAAGGGTGAACATTCATTAACTTCCCGCGATAATGATTAACAAAGCCATCGCCCAGGATGCGCATAAAACCCGCCAGCGCTACCAAATCTGGCTCATAAATGTCAATTACTTCCGCCAAGGCAGCATCAAACGCGTCGCGGCCGGGGTAAGCCCGCTGATCCAGTACTCTCGTTTCAAACCCATGCATTTTTGCTACTTCCAGTCCCGCTGCATCCGGCCTGTTACTGATAACCGCGGCTATCCTCAGTGGGAGTTTTGCTTCAATCAGCGCCTGCATGTTGCTGCCACGCCCGGAGATGAGGATAACAAGGGATTTCATTATTTCAGCAGAGGCACATGCATGACTCTACCGATTACTCAATGATCGTTTGTGCTTCATTTGCGTAGCGCTCTCGTATTATTCCGATGCGCCACACAGTCTCGCCTGAAGACTTCAATAACTTCATTGCAGTATCGACAAATTCTGGCGCTACTATCAGTGCCATGCCGATACCGCAATTGAACACACGGTGCATTTCACTGTCGAGCACGCTGCCTTGCTGTTGCAGCCAGGAAAAAAACGGAGGCATCTCCCACGACCCTTTTTTCAATACCGCAACAACGCCTTCGTGCAAGACTCGGGGGATATTTTCCACCAATCCACCCCCCGTAATATGGGCCATGCCTTTGACCGGAAGGTGCTTCATCAGTTCGAGCACCGGCTTCACGTAAATCCGGGTCGGCGCCATTATTACTTCCATTAACGTTTTACCGTCGAAATTGGCCGACAAGTCCGTGTTATTTTTTTCGATGATCTTTCGGATCAGTGAATAGCCATTGGAATGCGCACCGCTGGATGCCAGTCCCAGTACCACGTCACTTTCCTGGATAGTTAAGCCAGTGACGATATGGTCTTTTTCCACCACGCCTACAGCGAAACCCGCGAGGTCGTACTCCCCCTCGGGATACATGCCCGGCATTTCGGCGGTCTCACCTCCAATCAAAGCGCATCCTGCCTGTTCGCAACCCGCTGCAATACCCTTGATGACGCGGGTGGCGGTATCCACATCCAGTTTGCCGCACGCGAAATAGTCCAGAAAGAACAACGGTTCCGCGCCTTGTACCAGAATGTCGTTGACGCTCATCGCCACCAGATCTATTCCGACACCGTTGTGCTGGTTCAACTGGAATGCGAGCTTTAATTTGGTGCCGACGCCATCGGTGCCGGATACCAGCACCGGATTGCGGTATTTTTTGGATATCTCGAAGAGCGCCCCGAAGCCGCCTATGCCTGCGAGCACCTCCGGTCGCATGGTACACTTGGCGTAGGGCTTGATGTTTTCTATCAAGCGGTCACCAGCATCAATGTCCACCCCTGCGTCGCGGTAGGAGAGGTGGACAGCGTCCGGATTTTCGGATTTGGATGAAGTCAAGTTGAGTTCTCGCTCAGTTGCAGATAGAGTGCCGCTTTCAAAACACGTAATTTTACCGTAAATGACTCCCGAACACTTCCGCGATGTGCATTATCAATGGTGGACGGTGCTTTTCTTGAACGGGAATGGCTGCGCTATGCCTGCAAATGATACATGGCCACTTCCCCTATAGTTTTATGGAATCTCTGAATAAGTTTCCGAATCCGCCAGTAAGGGTCGCAATGGCGGCTTTGCGGAATGAAATGCCCCAAAGGCGAGTTCTATAAATGAAGCAACTTGCGCTGGACATCGCACCGTCGCCGCCACCTACGCTGGATAATTTCGTTCCAGGACGTAACGCCGAACTGCTACAGACCTTGGGTAATATACTTGCGGGACTGGAGCGAGAGCATTTTGTTTATCTCTGGGGTGGGGTGGGTTGCGGCAGAAGCCACTTGCTGCAGGGGATGGCGGGAATATGCATGCGCAACCAAATGAGTACAGCGTATTTTGCATGTGATGCGAATACCAGTTTTGTCGCAGGCAGCGCAGCCGATTGTGTGATGGTGGATGATGTGGATCGTCTCAACGCCAAGGCGCAAATTGGCTTGTTCAATCTTTATAATCGTATTCGCGAGGAAGGCGTCGCGCTCCTTTTGGTAAGCGGTCCTGCCGCTCCGGCGCAATTGACGTTGCGTGAAGACCTCGTCACCCGTCTGGGATGGGGGCTGGTGTATCACGTGCATGAGTTGACTGATGAGGAAAAAATAAAAGCCATGAAAAGCCATGCCGTCAGCCGCGGACTCGATCTGCCGCAGGAGGTTTGTGACTATATGCTTCGGCATGGACGGCGCGATTTGCCTTCCTTGATGGCTACGCTTGATTCGCTCGATAGCTATTCGCTGGCGAATCGGCGTAAAGTTACCGTTCCGTTAGTGCGCGAATTACTGCGCATTGCGTCATGAATCTGGCCCTGTTTGACCTCGATAATACCCTCCTGGCCGGTGACAGCGACTTCGAGTGGGCGCAATTCCTCATTGAGCAGCGGGTGCTCGACCGTGAGGTTTATGAAGCACGCAATTTGGAATTCTATGAGCAATACAAAGCAGGGACTCTCGACATACACGAGTTCCTGGATTTTCAGTTGAAGCCGCTCTCGCGCCATCCCCGCAGCCAGCTTGAGGCTTGGCACAGTGAGTTCATGGAGAAGAGGATTTTGCCGTTAGTGGCTCCAGGGGCGCGAGAACTGATTGATCGGCATATGCTCGGCGGCGATCTGTGCGTCATCATCACCGCCACCAATAGCTTTGTTACCGCACCGATCGCGCGGGCGTTGGGCATAAGCAACCTGATCGCCACCGAGCCGGAACAAAAGAACGGTGAATTTACGGGGCAGGTTTCAGGGCTGCCCTGTTTCAGGGAAGGCAAAATAGCAAGGCTGGAAAGCTGGCTGGACGAGAACAATCTGACGTGGCTGTCGTTTCTGGAAAGCTGGTTTTACAGCGATTCACTGAATGATCTGCCACTACTCAACAAAGTCACTCACCCCGTGGCGGTTGATCCTGACGCTACACTCAAGAGTTATGCGAAAAAAAAAACCTGGCCCATCATCAGCCTGCGGTAGTGTTGTGAGAACGATCTGCCAATCCCCTTGGCACCGGGTTGGGGCAAGCAGCCAAAGCGATAATATAGGCTTTCGGAATAATGTTCAGCCAGGGACTTTTATTGTTCACGTTCGGGCGTGACTTCCGCCAGGCATTCCTTATTGTTGCTGGTTCTATTTGTGGTGCTTGCAGTGGGCAGTTTGTTTGCGGGCTTGCTGTTCGGGAGCGTTGACGTCCCTTTTACTGAAATTGTTCGCGCACTGTTGTCGCCCGCTGACAGCGTCTCCCATCAGATTGTCTGGCAACTTCGCGTGCCGCGCGTGTTAGCTGCATTCGCCTGTGGGGGCCTTCTGGCCTTGGCGGGAGCGCTATTGCAGATTTTATTGCGCAATCCGCTGGCCGATCCATATATCCTGGGGGTATCCGGTGGGGCGGCGGTGGGTGCACTTGTGGCGATGTTGCTGGGATGGGGTCTTATATTGACCAATCTCACATCGCTGGCTGGCGCATTGGCGGCAATTGCTATCGTGTTTGGCTTAAGTTTTCGCGCGGGCGACTGGAATCTTTACCGGCTGCTCCTCACTGGGGTGGTATTGTCAGCTGGCAGCACCGCAGTGACCACCCTGATCCTGACTCTGGCACCAGCCAGCGATGTAAAAGGCATGTTGTTCTGGTTAATGGGCGACGTTTCCCGCGCCGAAGAATTGCTGCCTGCGTGGATAACCCTGATTATCGTAACGGTAGTGAGCATGCTTTTTTCCGGAAGCCTCAACGTTCTGAGCCTGGGCCAGATGAAGGCTAAGACGCTTGGTGTGGCAGTCCTGCCACTACAGGTCGGGATCTACTTTGGCGCTTCGCTGGCGACGGTGGCGGCACTGATGCTGGCAGGCGCAATCGGTTTCGTAGGCCTGATCGTTCCTCACGCCGTCCGTTTGCTTGGAGTTAGCGACTTTCGCTGGCTGTTGCCGTTGTCTGTGTTATTAGGAGGCGGCTTTCTCACGGTGGCTGACACCTTGGCGCGTACTCTGTGGGCACCCCAGCAATTACCGGTCGGGGTACTGACCGCATTGCTGGGCGTACCGATGCTGCTGCTGTTGTTGTCGAGAAAACGTTGATTGCAACCCACTTATCAAATGGTATGCGAGCAGCGTGACTGGCCCCGTTAACGGACCTTTCCATCAGTGCAGCAGATTCCCTGAGGTTGTGCCGTCCAACTCCAGATGACTATAATGGATTCAGGCGCGTTGGATTATGCGGCATAATTCACCCTTTTCAATTTCGCTGAGATGAATGCTGCCCAGCTATCCACATGGCACCCCGCGCCGGTTTCGTTATCGCCTCGCGCCCGCGGTTGGCTCCAGAATCGTGGTTCTCTTACTCGCCTCATTCAGGAGCGTTGTAGCGATTTTCATGTCAAACCCATGTTCCAGTCGCTGGCAAAAGTCTTTGGGGATGAACTTGCCGTGATGAACTTACGCCGAAATGAGCTGGCGATGGTGCGGGAGGTGTATTTGTATTGCGGCAACACACCCGTGGTATTTGCTCATTCGGTAGTGGCAAGGAGAGATCTCCGAGGTGCATGGCACGGGCTGAGTGGTCTTGGCAGCAGGTCGCTCGGAACTGTATTGTTTACTAATCCCGTGGTCGAACGCACAGCCCTTCAATTCAAAAAGCTGAATTCAGCGCATCCGCTTTTCCGCCGCGCTTGCCAGAAATTGCAGGAAAAACCGCCTGGCCTATGGGCACGCCGTTCTTTATTCAGTTTGCATGGGCAATCCATATTGGTTACCGAAGTATTTCTTCCCTCCATCCTGGATCTGGCATAGTGGTTTTCACGGAGCGACTTGTCCATTACGAGAAACTGATGCGGCTGGATAAACCCATCGGCATTCTGTTGCTGCTGTGGCCAACGCTATGGGGGCTATGGCTTGCCGCGGACGGCCTGCCAAGCATGACTGTTCTGGTTATATTTATATTGGGCACGGTGCTGATGCGCTCTGCCGGCTGTGTCGTCAATGATTACGCCGACCGCAATTTTGATGCACATGTCGAACGCACCAGGAATCGTCCGCTGGCAACCCGGGTCGTAAGTACCAAGGAAGCGTTGTTGCTGGCGGCAGGATTATGCCTGTGCGCGTTTCTGCTGATATTGCCGCTCAATCGTCTCACGCTTGAGTTGTCGGTGTTTGCGCTGTTTCTTGCCGCAAGTTATCCTTTCACCAAGCGCTTCTTTGCAATGCCGCAAGCTTATCTGGGCATTGCCTTCAGCTTCGGTATCCCGATGGCTTTTGCCGCGCAGACCGGGCAGGTGCCCTTTATTGCCTGGGTATTGATGGCGGCTAACCTGCTTTGGGTCATTGCTTACGATACCGAGTATGCGATGGTGGATAAAGTTGACGACCTCAAGATCGGCATCAAGACATCCGCCATTACTTTCGGTCGTTTTGATATAACCGGCATAATGCTGTGCCACATGGGTTTTCTGAGCATTATGGCCGTGGTGGGGATGATCCAGAAGCTTGGCGTTGTATATTACGCAAGTCTGGCGGTTGCACTGGGGCTCATCATTTATCAATACCGCCTGATTCACGACCGCGATCGTGCGCACTGCTTCAAAGCTTTTCTGCACAACAATTGGGTGGGCGCAACAATATTTGCCGGCATTGCGCTTGATTATCTGATAAAGGCAACCTCCAATGAAATATAAAGACCTGCGCGATTTTATCGCCCAACTGGAAAGTCAGGGGGAGCTGAAACGCATAGCGGTCGATATCGATCCCCATCTGGAAATGACTGAAATCTGCGACCGGACATTGAAAGCGGGCGGCCCCGCCATCCTGTTTGAAAAACCCAAGGGCCATACTATTCCCGTGCTGGGGAATTTGTTTGGTACGCCCAGGCGTGTGGCGATGGGGATGGGGCAGGAGTCAGTCGAGGCGCTAAGGGAGGTCGGAAAACTTCTTGCTTATCTGAAAGAGCCCGACCCACCCAAAGGGTTGAAAGATGCATGGGATAAATGGCCGGTGCTGAAGCAAGTACTCAACATGGCGCCCAAGGAACTCTCTCGCGCGCCATGCCAGGAAATCGTATGGGAGGGAAAAGATGTGGATCTCGGCAGGCTGCCGATCCAGACCTGCTGGCCGGGGGATGTCGGGCCGCTCATCACCTGGGGATTGACCGTCACCAGGGGTCCGCACAAGACGCGGCAAAATCTTGGTATTTATCGGCAACAGGTGATCGCGCCCAATAAGGTCATTATGCGATGGCTGGCCCATCGTGGAGGCGCGCTGGATTTCCGCGATTTCTGCCTTGCTAATCCGGGCCAGCCATATCCTCTGGCGGTGGCGCTGGGAGCCGACCCGGCGACCATACTCGGCGCGGTCACACCGGTGCCCGACAGCTTGAGCGAATACCAGTTTGCCGGATTGCTGCGCGGGGCGAAAACCGAAATTGTAAAATGCCTCAGTCATGATTTGCAGGTTCCGGCCAGCGCCGAAATCGTGCTGGAAGGATATATCCATCCCGGCGAAACAGCGCTTGAAGGCCCTTTCGGCGATCATACCGGCTACTACAACGAGCAGGAGACTTTTCCGGTATTTACGGTCGAGCGTATCACCATGCGGCGCGACCCGATATATCACTCCACCTACACCGGTAAGCCGCCGGATGAGCCTGCGATACTCGGCGTGGCGCTGAATGAAGTGTTCGTGCCATTGCTGCAAAAGCAGTTTACCGAAATCGTCGATTTCTATCTACCGCCGGAAGGCTGCTCTTATCGCATGGCGGTAGTCAGCATGAAAAAGCAGTACGCAGGGCATGCCAAGCGCGTCATGTTCGGCGTGTGGAGTTTCTTGCGGCAGTTCATGTATACCAAGTTCATCATCGTCACCGACGACGACGTCAATATTCGCGACTGGAAGGAAGTCATCTGGGCCATTACCACGCGGGTCGATCCCGCACGTGACACCCTGATCGTGGAAAATACCCCAATCGATTATCTTGATTTCGCAAGTCCCGTTTCCGGGTTAGGCGGGAAAATGGGGCTGGATGCTACTAATAAGTGGCCGGGAGAGACCAATCGGGAATGGGGTACGCCCATTGTGATGGATAAGGCAGTGAAGGAGAGGGTGGACGGGATTTGGAAAGACTTTGGCATCTGAAGGCAACAGCTTTCCTTGTAAGGGAGCCGTTCCTTGAGCCAATCGTTCTGCACGGGGACTCCTGATCGTTGATCGTAGCCTGGGTTCTAGCGGAAAAGTTAGCGCGAGCCTCAAGCTGAAGTATCCTTGGAGAATCAAAGGCGGGCTTAGTTGTTTCTCTGGATGGTAAACTCCCGCATCCAGAGAAAGGCGCGCCCTGTCGAGATGCACAAGCGGGAGCGGATGTGATTCACTTATAGCGGAGGTGCCGCCATGAGGGATCTGTTTTGCTGTCCAAAAGCAATTCAATTGGCGGATGAAGATGTACCTTGGCATCTAACGGAGGAATGGCCTGATGCTCGAAACTGAAAGACTCAATGATCTGTTCAGTTTGTTGGAAAAGATGACCCAATCTAAGATTAGTGACCCGAAACTCGAACCGTCCCTAATCGTGCAGCACCTGGAAAGGGACCCCCTGATCGGGTCTTTGCTCGCCGCACTCGTATTTCTTGGGCTGGTTGCATGGCAACGCCTTGAAGATACGCCTCCGCCTCCGGGATTTCATGATGTTCTGCTTATTGTTTATTTGCTCCTCGTACTTCTCCCCTTCGTCTCTCTGGTGACAGTTTCCGCCAGCAGCTTTTACGTCATGTGGCGTCACCGCAAACAGCCTTATTCCCCTATGTGGATCACCCTGGAAAACGATCTCCATCGCGACGCGAAATGGATTACACAGTTATGGACGTTCGACAAAGCAACACTTGCTTATGGCCTGCTCCAGTACCGTCATCGTTGGTCGTCCTTGGAGGGTCGCGCCGCAGTACTCGCTGGCGACTTGCGGAAGCTTGGGCTATTTCCGGCATGGGCGGCCCTAGCCATGGTTGCAGCAACATTGCGCAAGGAGGATAGCGAGCTATTCCTTTGGGGCCCCGTGATAGTCGCTGCAATCTTCTATCTGGTAGCACTCGGTGCTTTCCTTTCCCGTGAAAGGCCCCAGCAAGTCATTCAACTGCTGGAGTACGCCATTCAGCATGCGGATCAACCTAAAAGCCTGAGTGGATTCTGTACTAAACGGCCGAAAGGATGACAACACGCGTAACGTGTAGGACGTAATAAAAGATGTAGGGCGACAATAAGCGAAGCGCATTGCGCCGGATGAAGTTTTCCGCAACCGTCTTTTGAAAGCCCCTTTCTCGAAAGTTATAGTTCAAATGAGCAAAAGATTTTGAGGTGCCAGGAGAGTAGGTTCATGAAAAATACGATCGACAAAAGACGCAAAAACACTTGCGACCGATCAGAAGCTAAATCTGATGGATTTCTTCTTGTCCAAGAGTCCTGGGCAGGATCAAATTCTGATATCTTCTGAGGTTGAGTATGAAATCAAATCTTGCCTCAAAACTTTTCCTCATGACAAAGCGGAATCGGTCGCTTGGGAGGACGCGAAACGAGGATTGATACCTCGAGATCAAGCTTGCCGCATTCAATGGCCTCATACGGCGCAATGCGCTTTGCTTATTGTCCTATGGCTTTACGCTGGTTCAATAGAATCCCCTCGATACTATTGTCATGCCTGATTATCGACGCGCCTGGCATCCGGGTGGCACATATTTCTTTACCGTCAATTTGCTGCAACGGCGGAGTAATGACCTGTTGATCCGGCATGTAGACTTGTTGCGCGAGGCGGTGAGGGTGACACGGCATCATCATCCCTTTATCATCCATGGTTGGGTGGTGTTGCCGGAACATCTCCACTGTGTCATTGAACTTCCATCCAATGACGCCGACTTTGCGACCCGCTGGCGATTGATCAAAATTGCGTTTTCCAAAGCATTACCCATTACCGAGCGGCGTTCCCGGGTTCGAATGGCGCGCGGTGAACGGGGCATATGGCAACGCCGTTATTGGGAGCATTTGATTCGTGATGACGCGGATTTTCGTGCGCACATGGATTACGTTCATATCAATCCACTCAAACATGGCTTGGTTAAACGGGTGAGTGAGTGGCCGTATTCGACTTTCCATCAACTGGTTGAGAAGGGTGTTTATCCAGCGGATTGGGCGGGAGGTAATGAATATGAGCTTGAATATGAAGACTGACATACGGCGCAATGCGCTTCGCTTATTGTCGCCCTACACCTGTTTCTCTATTGGCAATGTTCATTCGGTCTAATGAAAATCCCGGCTTTCCACCCTCAGGTTGCCCAGTAAATGACTATGGTCTACCAGTCGCTTGGCAATCAGATGCTTAACTTCGCCTTCGCATTGCCATATCCCATACACCGTTAAAAGCCTGGAGTTCAATATCTCACGGCGTTGTTTCAGGACAAGCTGGTTCCATACCACAACGTTTATTATTCCGGTCTCATCTTCCAGCGTCACAAACACTACGCCGCTTGCAGTTCCAGGACGCTGCCGGCATGTCACAATGCCGGTTGTTCGTACCAGTCGTCCGGTGGGGTAATTATCCAGCTCCATTGCTGAGCGCAAGTTCATTCTGTCCAGTTTTGGCCGCAACAAGGCTAGTGGATGTCTGCGCAACGTCAATTCCATGCTGGCATAATCAGCGGTAATTTCCTCTCCTTCAGACCCTGCGGCAATGGTCGGCAATGTCTCCCTTGTTGGTGCCTCTCGCATCAGATCCGATTGCTTGATGTGGGACGCAACTGCCCATAGGGCCTCACGCCGATGACCTGACAACATGCATAACGCATCGGCGTTGGCGAGAGCGCGCATCTCAGCAGTATTTAAGGAGGCGCGGCTTGCCAGATCGGCGGTATTTTCAAAAGACGAAATTTTTCTTGCCCCAATAATGCGCTGAGCAGCCTTTATGCCAACTCCATTCGCCATATTCAGGCCCAGCCGGACCGCAGACTGCAAAAGTTGCGTGGGTTGAGAAATCTTGCCCACCTGTTCTTCAAGTGTGCAATCATCGTTACTGACCGTCACATCCACCGGCATGACTTCAATACCGTGTCGTTTCGCGTCCTGAATCAGTTGCGAGGCGCTATAAAACCCCATCGGCAGGCTGTTCAGCATTGCGCAGAGGAATGCAGCGGGCTCGTGGCACTTAAGCCAGGCCGATACGTAAACCAGCAGCGCAAAGCTTGCGGCGTGAGATTCCGGAAAACCGTATTCACCAAACCCTTCGATTTGCCGAAATATGCGTTCAGCAAATTCAAGTTCATAACCCCGGCTGACCATTCCTGAGATTAATCGCGTATGGAAGGAGCCGAGCCCTCCTTTTCTTTTCCAGGCGGCCATGGAGCGCCGCAATTGGTCCGCTTCGCCTGGGCTGAAGCCGGCGGCATTTATTGCCAATTGCATTACCTGCTCCTGGAAGATCGGTACGCCGAGTGTTCGCTCCAAAGCGGTTTTGACTTCCTCGCCCGGATAGTCCACGGGTTCCAGTCCCTGACGGCGGCGCAGATAAGGATGGACCATGTCTCCCTGAATCGGCCCCGGGCGGACGATGGCCACTTCCACTACCAGATCGTAGAAGGTCCGGGGTCTCAAGCGCGGCAGCATGGACATCTGCGCGCGCGATTCGATCTGGAAGACACCGATAGTATCGGCTTTGCAGATCATGTCGAAGGTTGCTTCATCTTTTGCCGGGATATCCTGCATCTGGAATGGCGTGCCACGCCGGGCAGAGACCAGGTCGAGCGTGCGGCGGATCGCCGATAGCATGCCGAGCGCAAGCACATCAATTTTCATCAGCCCTACCGCTGCAAGGTCGTCCTTATCCCATTGGATGATGCGGCGATCCGGCATGGCGGCATTTTCGATGGGAACGATACGGCACAGTTTGTCGCGCGAGATGACGAAGCCGCCTACATGCTGGGACAAATGGCGCGGAAACCCATGCAGCACGGGAATCAACTGGATCAGCTTCTGGATAACCGGGCTGTCGGGATCGAAGCCATTCTCCATCACGCGGTTGCGAATATCCGAAGCCTTGTCCCACCAGGCAAAGGAAGCGGATAGCCGTTTGATCCGTTGTAGATCGAGCCCCAGCGACTTGCTGATATCCTGAAGCGCCGAACGTGTACGGTAGGTGACTACGGTCGCGGCTATGGCGGCACGATCCCGGCCATATTTCCGGTAAATATACTGGATAACTTCTTCCCGGCGATGGTGCTCGAAATCGACATCGATATCGGGAGGTTCGTTGCGTTCCCTGGAAATAAACCGCTCGAAGAGCAAATTACCCCGCTCCGGGTCAATCTCGGTAATGCCCAGGCAATAGCAGACTGCGGAATTGGCCGCCGAGCCACGCCCCTGGCAAAGAATACCGCGCGACCGGGCGAACCTTACAATATCGAATACCGTAAGAAAATAGGGCTCATAGTCAAGCTCGGCGATCAGCTTTAATTCATGCTTGATCTGTTTCCTCACCTTATCTGAAACACCTTCTGGAAAACGTCTCGCCATGCCTTCTTCAACCATGCGCCGCAAATAATCCGCATAGGTTTCATCCGTCTCGACCAGTTCTTCAGGATATTCATAACGCAACTCATCCAGCGAAAAGGTACAGCGTTTTGCAACGGTAACTGTCTCCTGCAAGAGTTCCGGCGAATAAATTTGTCCCAACTCTGATCTTGTACGCAGATGCTGTTCCGCATTGGGCTGCAATGCATAGCCGCATTCACACAGCGGCTTGCCAAGCCGGATGGCAGTCATCGTATCCTGCAGGGGTTTGCGGGAACGGTCATGCATGGTGACATCGCCGGCGGCGACAAGTGGCATTCCTGTGATATCCGCAGCCCGGCATATGCTTTCAAACAACAGGGCTTCGTCGGCATGCAACAATAGCTCGACAGCGGTCCAGCAACGGCCTGGAAATAGAGACAATGCCCAACGCATATCCTTTATCAAGGAACTACGCTCTTGCATGGACTTAGGGATTAACAAGACAAGGCAGTCTTCCAGGAGAGCTAAATGGGGAGCATCAGCGCAGCTCTCAAAATCCGCACGGCATATACGGTAAGCTCCTTTCTCAGCACGTTGTCTTGCCAGTGTTATGAGTTCGCATAGATTACCGTAGCCATTCCGGTTCATGGCCAGGCAGACCAGTTGTAATCCATCTTCCAGAATGAACTGGCTGCCGATCAAAAGATGCAGGCCGGTTTTCCTGGCTTCCGAATGGGCTCTCACGACGCCGGCCATGGAACACTCATCGGTGATAGCCAGTGCGGTGTAGTCCAGGGCTACAGCACGTTCCACCAGTTCTTCCGGAAAGGAGGCTCCTTTCAGGAAGCTGAAACTGGAACAGCAGTGAAGTTCAGCGTAGGAAGAAATAGAAGAGGCCATGACCTATCCAAAAAGCCCCTGCAAATACCAGCCATTGCTCTTTGCTATCGGATCATGTTCGCGATAAATCCATAACAATTGGCCAAGCTCATTTTCTGCAATAAAGTAATCCCGCGTGATCAAGGCATCATCCCACCATCCCGCTTCGATTCGTTCCGGTCCCGCAAGCAATTTCAATGGCGACCCATAAATGGGTTGTTGACGTTGCATCCTCAGTTCCAGCGGCGTATCCATTAGCCACGCAGGACGGGTCAGGGGGTGGCTTGATCCTTCCAAGATTGTTTTCCGGCATGAAAAGTTATTCGCTTTACTTGCTTCCAAAGGCTGAAATGGTTGCAATCTCTGACTACATTCCGGCCGATGGTCAGGGATAATATTTAAACCGGCGATGGCTTGCGGTCCCAGGCGGCAAGAAAGTTTCTCAATAAACCGATTTAATGAAGTTGCTTCTGATTGTGAGGTTGGAAACAATTCCAAATTATGGTTTCCCTCTGCCGTTATCTCGTCCGCTATAAGTTCCAGTCCGCAAATCGGGGCCACTATTTTTATGCGATCCAGTCGTTCACGAAGCAAAATCATCAAGTGCTCCGGGTTATCGCTTTGTTCAGAAAGCCGTATATTCAGTAGCGTGGATTTATGCGGTTGCCTGAGGGAATATTCATGATGCAGGACGAACGAGAACCCCAGGACCGCCGCATAACGTACACTCAGCCAACCGCACATTTGCTCGATCATTCGTTGCACGGTAACTGAGAGCAGTTCGACACTTTCGACCTGCGCCATTAACGCTATTTTTTGTTGAAAATATTCCGGCACCTCAAGCCACAGCTGAGGATCTGGAGAGTCGCCATAGGCGCGATCCAGTTCTGTTGGCAGATCCGGGCCAAATCGACGTGCTATGCCGCTGCGAGGTAATCGTTGTAAATCAGCCAATGTTTTGCAGCCTATGCCGCGAATGACTTCAAGATGAGGCTGGGCCGATTCCAGCAGATGAATGGGCAAGGAATCGAGCAAAAGCCGGAACCGGGTACTCGCGCCATTGATGACGGCTCGCAGCGGCGCGGACTGCGCAAGTAGCCATGCTCCCTTGGAAGTCGGGGCAATACCGACACAGAGCTGCAAGCCTTGTGCAGCCGCTGCCTGGTTGAGCGATTGACATAATTTCTTGAGACCACCAAACAACTTCAGGCTTCCGGAAACTTCGGCTATCAGTCCGCTACGCTGCATACTAATATGGGGTGTAAACCGTAACGCCGCATACGCGGCTTCCTGCAACGCTTTCATTTCTTCATTCGGGTCATTTTCCACCACCACCAGATCTGGAAAAAGAGATAAAGCGCTGGCTAGAGGTTGATGGGCCATCACCCCCCGCTGTTGTGCCGGTTTATTGGCTTGCTGGATATACACCTGATTACCCTTACGGACAGTCGCTGCCATTGCGGGAATCAATGCGGCAGGAAACCGGCGTTCAATCCAGTCAAGCGATAACGTTGGGCAATGAAGAGCGATCCACAACATTTTTCAAGCCGGAGCCAAGATGGGTATAGGTATAACGGGGCTGGAGAAAGGTCTTATTTGAGGCAGGGTAATGTAAATGGGTAAAACAACGGGTGTGCCTCTGCGCTTCAATAAGCGTATGGAAAGAGTATGTCGCCGCGCTGGACTGAGCAATATTCTTAGTGGGGCCGCGGATGGCTCAAATTGAGCGCTCACCGGTCTGAACAAAAAAACCAGGCTGGCCGTAGTCCGGGCAATAATTTGCAGCTTGCGCATCGCTTGCGGATTTGCGTCGGATAGCCAGCAGATTACCGCCCCAAAAGCGCCACTTTTGATGCCTTGTTCAATCACCCACAATCGCTCGGCGGGTTTGCAAGCTCTGACTGTCAGAATGCGCCGGCTATCAATATGCAAATTCTCCCACGCATTCATATAAGGAATATGAGGCGGGTTAATTAACAGAATATTCCTGCCACTTTGAGTGACATATTTAAGCGATTGATTTAATAATCTTATTTCCCCAAGTCCTTCCGCCGGTAGCAGCAATTCCGTCAGGCTGTGAGTAGACCATCCTCCCCCCGGCAACGCTTTATCCAGTTCATTGAAGCCACTGGAAACAACCTGATCAGGCGAAGACCCTAATGCATCGCCTCGCCATATCCTGTCCCCGAATTGGGTTTCGATTTGTAAAAGCGATAGCGGCGACGCAAGGGATGAGGAAACAAGCGTTGACATGGAGAAAGACTTTCATCAATCAACGATGGGAACCGAGGCGATGTTCGGAAACACGGGATTTCCGGATGAGGCCAACATACAACCCGTAGATTTCCAGTTTCTGTTCAGGCCGGATGGATGGATAGTCCTTGCTGCGCATATGGTTTCGGGCTTCGAGGTAATAGCCTTTTTTATCTTTGGCCAGGACTTTGAGAGTGAATTCATTATCCACAATTGCCAGTACAACTTGGCCGGTTGAAGGTGAATTGCTGCGTTCAATAATCACCATATCGCCCTCAAGTATTCCCAGATCAATCATCGAATCGCCTTTGACGGGAAACAAAATGGTTTGAGATGGATTTTCGATAAGATAATCATCTATGCGCAACAATTCGGGCTGGACGTCAGCGGCCTGTTGGGGCATTCCCGCCCTAACCACATGCCCAACCGTTCGCTCGAAAAAGCGAAGCCCTGGACGTAATCGGCCACCCGGCGCATTTTCAAGAAGGCTTTCTTCTTTTAAACGCTGAACGATCTGATGTGTCCAGGAACGTGCCTTGCCGTTCCATAGCACAGACAATTCAGTTATTGAGGGGATGATTCTTTCCCTGGCATAGTAATCCTGAAGTTTGCCAAGATAAGAAGAAATGTCGAGTTGCTTCATAACGAATAGAATCAGAAACGATTGCCCTCATTATAGAGAACAATTGTTCTTGATTCAAGGGAGTCAAAGTTAAATTGTAGAGAACAAATAAACTGTCCGGGTCTGTAGCAAATGATCTGTCCGGTTTTATGCTATCCCGAAGGGGGGACAGACATGAGACGGACGGAATGGTTACAGGAGACTTGGAAGATGAGATTTGAAG
>JACCWK010000235.1 GCA_013697655.1 Nitrosospira sp. | reverse complement strand
TGTGCCAAATCGCTCCTGCCAATCCAGCAGGTTCAGCTCTGCGGTCTTCATGACTCAACTCCTTATATCGTTGATCTCAATGAATTTGAGCAGATGAGGCTGAAAATGGTTCATAGGCATATTCTTTAATGGCATTGCGCCGTGCAGTTTTTGGAAGCAAAGCCAATGCGAATTTACTATATGCATTAATCATGCCATTTAATTTAATGTGTATAATCAGTAGCTTGATAAAAAGTGTTATCAATTAATCCTTATTATGTCGCCAGCTATTGACAACAACCTATCAAATTAAATTAACCTATTGAAATATAATAAATATCTATGTCTCATTAGGGAGACAAAGCGATAATTTCTCCAATAAGCATCATCAATAAGCCTGGACAGGGCCGTTTCATGTGATTGGATCACAATCTATTAACGCTGCTTATAAAATTGGATTCGGGGATTGGTAAAAACGCAGTGATATGCCGCAATGATTTACGTTGTGAGCCAAGGCATGAATCGCCCTGGATGTTCTTGTTAACGTGATCCAGCAGGTGATGTATGCCAGAATTTGAAACCTCGCATATACGCTGGTTACAGGGTAACCAAGGTGACCATAGATGCCGCTGTCGTTTTAAAGAAAGCGGTCCAGAAGCTTTCGGCTGTGGTGATCGAGCGCACCACGGTCGCGGATGAGAAAGTGAATACCGTGACTATCCGCAATCAGTAGTGCCGCTGAAGTCAGCCGACGAATATCTTCTTCGCCCTGGAGAATGAGCGTTGTCTTGCCACGGTCGGTTTCCACGTACCAGGTGCTTGGCGTGGCAAAACTTGAGACGTCCCGGATCTGTTTTATCTCAGGGATAAACTCCCGACCGGCGAGATCCGCTTCGACCATTATGCGTAATTCGGCCGGTAAATCGCTAAGCCGCTCAATCCATACCAGTTCATGGCCGTGCGCATCGATCAGCGAGAAACCGCAATCCGGGGAAGTAATTGGGAACGCACGTACCGGGATGACACCTTCATACTCGAGGCCGTCAGTCCCTGTAAGCACCAGACGCCCGAAAGCATTTCGGCTCAGCAGAAAAGAAGCTTTATCGATCATTCGCGGCCCTCCCCGGTTTTGCGATCGAGAACCGGTCTCCTCAAATCATCCTCGATATCGACGTTGCGTGCCTGGGCCTGATAGAGCCGGTAGTAATGGCCTTCCTTCGCCATCAGTTCGTCGTGATTGCCGGTCTCGATAACGCTGCCGCGATCGAGCACGATCAACCGGTTGGCGTCGCGCAGGGTAGAGAGACGATGGGCAATAGCGATAGTTGTGCGGCCTCGCACCAGATTTTCGAGCGCCTTCTGGATTTCTTTCTCTGTGGTTGTGTCGACCGAGGAAGTGGCTTCGTCGAGGATTAGAATGCGCGGATCGATAAGCAGCGCGCGAGCAATCGAAATGCGCTGCCGCTCGCCCCCCGAGAGCGCCTGTCCCCGTTCGCCTACCAGAGAATCGTAGCCGTGCGCCAGACGAAGAATGAATTCATGGGCATGCGCGGCACGGGCTGCAGCAACAATTTCATCCCGCTGCGCATCGGGCTTGCCGTAAGCGATATTCTCTGCAATTGTTCCAAAAAACAGGAAGGGCTCCTGAAGCACCAAGCCGATGTTCTTGCGGTATTCGACAATAGGCAGTGAACGGATATCTATCCCATCCAACAAGATCGCGCCTTCTGTGACGTCGTAGAAGCGGCAGATCAGGTTGACCATCGTACTCTTTCCCGACCCGCTGTGACCCACCAGGCCGATCATCTCTCCCGGCTCGATAGTAATGCTGATGTCACGCGTCACACGACGCGTGCCATAACGAAAACCGACGCCACGCAATTCGATACGGCCTTCAACAACTGGGAGATGCACAGGATTTACTGGTTCCGGAACGCTGGAAATGTGATCCAGAATGTCAAAGATACGCTTGGTCCCAGCGGCAGCTTTCTGCGTAAACGATACCATGCGGCTCATCGAATCCAGACGGAGGTAAAAGCGGCTTATGTAAGCGAGGAAGGCCGTAAGTACTCCAACCGTGATCTCATCTTTCGAAATTTGCCAAATTCCAAAAACCCACACCACCAGCAATCCGATCTCGGTAAGCAATGTCACCGTTGGCGTGAATAGCGACCAGACTTTATTGACCCGGTCATTAACCTCCAGGTTGCGGTCGTTTGCTGAACGGAAGCGGGCGGCTTCACGCTTCTCTTGCGCAAATGCCTTGACGACCCGCATGCCGGGAATGGTGTCGGCAAGCACACTGGTCACTTCGGCCCAGACACGATCAACCTTTTCAAATCCGGTGCGCAATCTATCGCGTACCAGATGGATAAGCCACGCAATGATGGGAAGGGGTAGAAGAGTCACTAGCGCCAGCCAGGGATCAATCGAAACCAGAATGACGATTGTCATGCCAATCATCAGAACGTCGGTAAAGAAGTCGAGCAGGTGCAACGAGATAAAAACATTTATACGATCAGTCTCCGAACCTATGCGCGCCATCAGGTCACCGGTTCGTTTGCCACCAAAATATGCCTGCGAGAGTTTGAGAAGATGGTCGTAGGTGGCCGTGCGCAAATCAGCGCCGATGCGCTCGGAAACCAGCGCAAGCATATAAGTGCGCGCCCAGCCTAGCACCCAGGCCAAAAGCGCGGCGCCAAGTAACGCTGTGAGATAGAATCTGACGAGATCAGTGTCGATTGGCTTGCCGTTCTGGTAAGGAATCAGCACGTTATCCATCAGCGGCATGGTCAGATAGGGGGGTACGAGGGTCGCCGCTGTGCTGCCCAGTGTCAGCAAAAACCCAGCAAACAATCGCCCTTTGTAGGGTCTGGCGAAACGCCATAAGCGGAACAACGTCCATGTTGAAGGCGGTGTATGCGATTCCCTGCTGCACTCCGCGCACTCTTCCTGGCCAGCCAAGAGCGGCGCATCAAGTACCCTATTGCATTTAGGGCATGTAGTCTCCTGCGCTAAAAGCGGGACCAGCTCTCCGGTGAGCTGTTGGCCGAGTTGCTGGGTAAAATGATAGATCAGGCGTCCGGCTGCCGCATCCCTGCCGAGGGTATAACGCCAGCGGGAAAGCAGTAAATTAGTGTCAAGAAGCTCGAGGCTGCCGACCCCGGCATGATCATGGCGCACCAGTGCCAAACCTTGCCGATAAGTCCAATTCTCCCATGTCTCATCCTTGCCGCTTCTAGCCAGCAGACGTCGATTGGTAACGAGCACCACTCCGGATGCGAAGTGTAGCTGGGCATCAAGATCAGTTTCCAGCCAGGCCAGTACCCATTCTTCATCCGAAAGCTGCGATTCGATTTGAACAGCCCAAGAGGAGGGCAGGGTTAGCGATAAAACGCCGGGAGAGATACTAGCGGGGGAAATCAGGGAAGGTTTGGTATTTGTCATTTCTGACCCTACGTTAACTGCTCACATTACCGTTTAATTGTGCGAAACAGTAACAGCTGCGCTATCGGCCTATTTGCACGAAAAGCCAGGCACAAACATGTTGACGGCCACTTCCCGCAATCCACATTATGCCCTATCAAACGTGATTTCATGTGCATTCGCAGCGTGATTTCATTATGTTGCTTGTATGGATTATGCCAATGCATGCTTACATAAGCGCACCGGGAAGAATAATCGCCAGCCTGCCAGACAAACTATGGCACACCCAACGTAAGTAGCGACAGTTGCAGCCATCGTAAGGTGCAAGGGGAAATCGGTAAAAATAAAACGTCAACTGGAAAGGAATCTCGGGCAGGCTATTGATTCGACATGGAATGCATGAACGCATGCATATAAGGCCAAATTGTGGGCTCCGGGAAACTGATGCGGTCAGCCGTGATCGATACGTTCCGTATGACGAGCGCTTATCAATTTTACCGAAGAAAAAACGAAATCTTTGGAACGGGCGGTGCCATTGGACGGCAACGACAACACGCACTCGCCACACTCGCCAAATGGATGCTGCAAACGTCAATTTCAAGCAATCGCTAAATAGGAGGCGTCCCTTGTCTCGCTCTGTGTTCCGCTTCTTTGATATTTTCGAGGGCTGCTTGAATGACACGGCGTGGGGCACCAATGTTCATACGCATGAAACCGCTGCCTGCCTCCCCAAACAGTGTGCCCGGACTCATGCCCACGCCAGCGTCATGCACGAAAAAATGCCTGAGTTGCACGTCATTTAACCCCAGCTCGGCCTTCAGCACGCTACAGTCGAGCCATAGCAGGTAAGTTCCCTCCGGTTCGATCAACCGGATCCCCGGGAGATGGATCGCAAGATAATTCCTTACATAATCCCGCGTCTCCCTCAGATAAACCAGCAACTCCTCAAGCCAAGCCTCTCCCTCCCGATATGCTGCCTCAAAGGCGACAATACTAAAGGGATTGGATGCGCTGACATGCATAGTGTCGAATGTCCGAATAAGCGCCTCACGAGATTCCGGATCGGGCACGATGAGGACGGAAAGGTTCAGCCCGGGAATATTGAATGTCTTACTGGGCGCGACAGCGGTGATGATATTCGCTCTGTTTCCGACCGATGCTTCTGCAAGCATGGAAAGCACGTAGTGCTTATTTTCAGGGTAAACCAGATCGGAATGAATTTCATCCGAGAATATTACCAAATCGTGTTTTTTAGCAATATGCAGTACATCTTTCAGTTCCTGCTCACTCCATACCCTGCCAACTGGGTTATGCGGAGAACATAGCAATAACAGGCGAGCCCCCTCTGCGCATTGCTCAAGGTGATCAAAATCTATTTCGTATCGGTCGTTCCGAAGCCGCAGCGGATTATATGTTAGCTGTCTGCCTGTACGGATAACGGCTGAGAAAAAAGGAAAATACACCGGCGGCTGCACGATAATGGCTTCGCCGGGTTCGGAGAAAGTCATAACGGCAGCATGCAATGACGGCACCACGCCTGGGCACATCAGGATCCATTCGCGATGCACCTTCCAGTCGTGGCGTTGCCATAGCCAGGCTATTAATGATTCGTATAAACTGTCTGGATAGATCGAATAGCCATACACAGGATGGGCGGCGCGTCGTGCAAGCGAGCGGGTTACCGCTGGAGGCGCGGCGAAATCCATATCCGCTACCCAAAGAGGAATAACCTCCGCCGCACCGAACATGCTTTGCCGCCCATCATATTTGAGACTGGCGGTACCAGCACGATTCATTTTTTTATCGAAATCCTTGTGAGAAACGTGGTTGCTCGTCAAGCAATTCTCTCCCAGATCGTCACTTCCGATAGCGTGTGCTGGAATTTCCTGCGGGTTTCACGAATTACGAATGGCACTTCCTGTGGACCCCGAACCAGTTTAAAATGAATACCCAGACTCTTTTTCAGGCCATCCAGCGTACTGAAGCTTTCACCATCCCGCTTGAATCCGCCTATCCATGCTTCCCGTTTGGTATGCTCCTCCAGCCAGGTATAAGGTGAGGCAATCATTAGCAAACCGCCAAGATTGAGACGTAAATGGATGGATGCCAGGAGTTTCTCCGGATCATACAGGCGATCGATCAGATTGGCCGCGACAATCAGGTCATAGCCAGTGAAAAGAGGTTTCAGATTGCAGGCATCCCCCTGATAAAACTGTACCTTATGTTTGACGGAATCCAGCCCGAGACCGGTCAGCGTTCGCTCTTTATAAAAAACGAGATCGCCTTCGTCCGTCAGCGTATAGCGTAACACCCCCTGCCCGGCAAGCTGGACTCCTTGACCGATGAAGCGTGCCGAGAAATCGATCCCGGTCACGTGGTCGAAATGTCGCGCCAGTTCAAAAGTTGCGCGTCCTGAAGCACACCCCAGGTCAAGAGCCTTGTGTGCAGATTTGCCGCCCATGGCGGCAATAGCCAGGTCAGCGAGCGCCTTCGGGAAATTAGGAACGTCAAAATATTCATCCCCGTAATGGAATTCGGCATACTCAGATAGCAGTTTATCGGTTTCGTAATGAGAGTCGTGCCGGATGGCCGGCGCGCCAGCAATCACGTATCGGAACCCGGCGTGCTGGAAGAAATGACGGCGAAAAGCATAGCGGGCACTCTTCAGCGATTCGTTGCCACACGAAATCCATGAGCCGCCCTTCAGGAGATTATGTCGGCCGTCGAATGTTGGCGTGGTGAAATCGTCGTAATGCGGATGGATATCGAAGCCTTCAAAGGGATAGATCGGTGTCTCTGTCCACTGCCAGACATTGCCGACCACATCGTAAAATTCTCCCTGAGGAAACTCGTTCACGGGGTGACTGGATGCAAAGTGGTCGAGATGGATATTAGCTGCCGCTGGTTCAGCGTGGCGAATTTCGGATAAGCCCGCTAGGTCATAGAGCCGGTACCATTCATCTTCCGTGGGTAATCTGAACGATTGCCCGCATGTTGCTGCTTTCCAGTTACAGAAGGCTTTTGCCTCGTGATAATTCACCTCTACCGGCCAATTCCAAGGCATGGGTACTTCTTCGGTCATTAGACGCAGTCGCCACTCAGTGCCCCGTGCGATCCAGAAAGTAGGGTGTTGAGCACGTGTATGGCGCTGCCAGGCCTGGCCCTCCTCTTCCCAAAAATGCTGCGTGCCATAGCCGTTGGCCTCGACGAAGGGGAGGAACTCCTGGTTGCTCACCAGGTATTGGCCGGCCTGAAAAGCTGGAACTTCCGCTATATGAGCGCCATATTCGTTGTCCCACCCGTAGATGGGATCATTTCTGCCCTTGCCAAGGTACACAGCGCCTCTGTCTACATTGATCAACTGATTTTGGGGCGTCCGACCGGATTTTCTGCAAGGCTCCCAAGCGGGATGTGGTCTGACATGTTCGAGTGCGTGTTGCCGGATCAGCACCGATGACGTCTCAAGATGGATACGCTCATGTTCGATGCCCATCACGATAGTCCACCAGGGACTATTCCAGCCAATGGGCAATGCCAGCGGAATTTCGCTGATAAGCCGGTCGACGACGCCCCGTACAGTTTTTCGATAGGCACGCACCTCTTCAATAGCGGGCCAATCGTAATGAACGGTATTCAGATCATCCCAGCTCATTTCGTCGACCCCGACGGCGAACATGGATTCCATTCTGGGATTGATTCGTTCTGTAATCAGCCCGGCAAGCAACAACTTGTTTGTAAAGAAAGTCGACGTATGACCTAAATAAAAGATAAGCGGATGTCGTAAAGAAATCGGTTTTTTATAATAGGCTTCATTGCCATGCAGCGTTTCGAAAAGCTGCTCATAACGATCGAGTGTAGTATGAAAATAGGCGCGAATTTCCTCTCGCTTGGCAGCAACATCATCCCCGGAGAGAAGAGGACTTCTTTGAAAAAGCTGTTCTGGCATAGGCCTCGATTGTTCAGTTTTCTTGGGAACTGATTGGACAAACATTATCGCTTTTCGTGCATTCAGAATTGCATTCAAGATAATATTCCCTTTATTTCAAGCATATATTAAATTAAATCTTTTGTTTCATATCTAGTGCCGCATGAATTTGGCTTGCCCAGACTAGGGCAACGCCACTGCTGCCGTGGTCGGTTGCATATGAAATTAAATTCAGGAAGATGTAGGCTTGAGCTGTAGACAACGCTCAAGCGGGTCGGCGAATGCTACTGTAGCTTATTGTTTTTCTGAATAGCACATATTCAATACTTTTACATTTTTTTAATTACCCGGCGAAAAAATAAACGGTATCTCACCGTCAAGTTTATCAGTTCGCGTGATACATTCAGCGACGGCTCTGTTCAGCTCAGAAAATTATCCGCGATGTTTACGTTTGATGATGAAGTCTAAACTATTGTGTCTGGCATTGCTACTGTCGGGCTGCAACCCCCCGGGGACTCAACCGGGGTCCCGGTCGCCAGTTGTGCCAGTTGTAGTGGCGGGTCGCCAATGATCACACCCGGGCGGGCGACGATTATGCTGCGTGGTTATGTCGTCTTTTCAGACCGGCGGGTGCCTGCCGCCCACACGCCGCCAGAAATTATGTATGGTCGAGTAAGCAGCCGGTTGGCAAGTAACTGGTCCGACACCGGTAATGCGCGATCGCGATCGAATCCGGCTTTGATCGAGTCGGCCAATGAGTTGATGAGCGTCCGGTTGTTCGCGCCGATTACGAAGGCTCTTCGGCGGTGAGGCCGACCACGTCGAGGCTACGGCAATCATGACAGACGCCGGGACAACATCTGTACAACGGCAACAGCATGGTATCGTGAGATGTGTTTCGGCAAGGATTGAGGGATGAGGCTTATCGAGCCAAACCTCTTATTCATAAATCGTTCATCTCATGATTTATTTATAAGTATATTTTTATATTAATCTGATCGGGTACGACATTAGAAGCAGGTCGGAAAGGAGTATATTCATAAAAACAGAACTTCGCCACGAGTGCATCGCCGGAGACGGTGTGGATCTTCACGTTGTCACCGGCGGCAATGGGCCGCCCGTTCTCCTTCTTCATGGTTTTCCAGAAAACTGGCGCTCCTGGCAGCTGCAGATTCCGGCGCTGATAGCCGCTGACTTTTCTGTGTTGGCCCCAGACTTGCGTGGATATAATCTGTCCGACAGGCCCACTCAGAAAAATGCCTATCAATTGGACCATCTCGTTGCAGATATCGTTGCGCTGGTACAAGCGACCGGACATCCCCGTGCACATGTCGTGGGACACGACTGGGGCGGTATCATTGCATGGACATTTGCAGATAAACACCCTGAACTGGTGGACAAGCTCGTCATCCTTAATGCTCCCCACCTGAAGATTTATCTCGAGAAGGTCCGGCATCCCCGACAAATGTTCAGGAGCTGGTATATGCTCTTCTTTTTATTACCGTATTTACCCGAGCTTGCACTGTCAGCCAGAAATTTTCAAGCGATACGTGATATGTTCAAGCTACGGCCCGCCCGAAAAATGGCTTTTATCGACACGGATATTGAGCAGTATATCGACGCTCTCTCACAGCCCGGAGCGCTCACCGCAGCGCTCAATTATTACCGTGCAAACTTTATACTATCGCCAACGCTTGCAGGTTCGCTCGCTTGCCGTCTCTAAGCGTGGAAGCCCTTATCATCTGGGGAGAGCTTGATCCGGCCTTGGGAATCGAATTACTCGAAGGGCTTGATCATGTGGCGCCTTATAGTCGCGTTTACCGAATTCGGGACGCGAGCCCATTGGGTACAGAATGAGGCGCCGAAAGAAGTCAACCAAGTGAGCTTCTTGCAAAACTCCCGGGTGATCTGAGAGTAGGTATTGTTATTACTAATCAGGAGACCTGAAGAGTAGTTTTGTTAAATTTCCTGACTTGTTTTGTTCAGGAACCCTGTTTTCGACCTCATCGACACGATGAGGTCCCCTGCTGAACTTGGCAACACACCAGAGAGCTGAATAACGGTCCT
>JACCWK010000018.1 GCA_013697655.1 Nitrosospira sp. | reverse complement strand
GCAGCGTGTTCATTGATGCCAAACTGACCACCGCGCTACTGGATCGACTGACCCATCATTGCCATATCGTCGAAACCGGCAACGAGTCATTCCGCTTCAAGCAAAGCAGCGCAACCGCCAAGGATCGAATCCAGTGCCGGGAGAAAGCAAAACGTTCTCTGACAACGGAGGAGGTGGAATCAGTCTGAAACATGAAGATCATTCAACCTGAACAGGAGTTCAAAAACCACTACTGTCTGGTCGACTTATCCACAGCTGTGTACTACCCTACACCGCTATAACGCCTGGTCAATTTTCAACCGGCACAGATGGTCAGTTTTCAACCGGCGCCAACACTCCTGCTTTACATAGTGCTTCAGGCTATACAATATGAGGGGATCCAAGTACGTGCAATCATTTTGTCGGGCAATGTATTAAAGTCGAAGGCGACGCCATCTTTAATCATCTGATCAACATCAAACAACTGTTCGATTTCTGGGATATCCTTAAAAAAGAGAGTGAAAAACGGTTTAACCAGTGCTTTGGAAACGATCATGCCTAGCGGACCGATAAAGTTCCTCCGTTGCCCTACGTGGGCCACTTCATCAATAGTAATTTCATCCAGTAGCTCCTTCAGGCGCTTACACACTTCCGGTTCCTCGGCAAATAACTCATCGATTAGGCGGTCGAGATGACAATAGAATGTCACTCCCATCAGTTCGGTGACAAAAGCGGGTGAATTAATTAAATAATTCGGAAGTTTAGGAAATTGTTCATACATCTTTTTCTTCATCGGCCCCAAGGGCACCCACTTCACCCGATCCAACCCACACGTAATTAGCATTTCGTGAAACAAACGTATATGGCAGAACTCTTCCGCAAGATGCACGCGGCTGATCTTGTTTTGTAACGTATAGGAATTTTCCATATCCGGAGCAAAGTCCCACGCGCCATTGATTCCGTTCCACTCATGCCTGGCAAACTTATACATGCCGGTTAACATCAGAGTCATTCGATCAAAGGATGCAGGGTCATCCTGCATTTCGACATAGTTACGGTAGAAGGCATCCGGGTCAGCCAGCGGACGCCGCAGTCTTACCGGATTTTCCTGGAAATATCTGAGACGAGTGCGTTTCTTGGATAGGTCCTTATCTTCTTCGAACAGTTTTCCACTATTCAACTGACTAAACCGCCAGTAGTTCTCAAAGTTCTCGTTCCTCTGCTGCTTAGAGGCGGGAGAAAAAATGGAAAGGTATTTCTTTAATGCCACTGACGCTCCTATAGACGTTAACACGCCTTGTATCTATCAATTAATAATATATTTATTACACAGGACAAGCGACTATGGATACTAATGAAACTTCATAAACTACACGCAAACCAGAGAGGTTCAGGCCGAGACATCCCACCCGATGTTTGTACCTTAAAATGTCAGGGTGTTTGTATTATTCCGGTGTGCCCGACAGCTTTTCTTTATCGCTGTCAATCCACGCGCGCGCTTCTTCATTAGCAGCCTCCTGCGCCATGCCCTCCTCGTTTAGAGAGGTGGTGAAGCTTTCGTAGGCAACTATGCCATTACTATCAAGAATTCTGTACCGGCCATTCCAAAGACCGGTGCTATCATCAGGCTCTGCAGTTGCTACAATCGTGTAGCCTTTATATTCAGCGTTCATGCGATCTCCTTAATAAGGTTTCATTCTATCGGCTCGGATTTGGCACTTGGTTACGAGTTCGTTGAATGCGGGGGAAACCCCGCTCACACGGCGCGGAGACTACACCGCCGACAGACATTAACACGGCAAACTGTAAGCTGTGGAAGCCAGTACCGACTGTGAGCTGGCTTATCGCTTTTCACGAGTTTCTTCAATGGCATCTGAGCCGTCGGCATCCGAAGCAATAATGTCGGAAGGTATTCCGCGCCGGTCTGTATCTTTAAGACCACGTTTAGTATCTTCCGCCGCTTGGCCTATCACTGCGCGTGAACGCTCGTCCTCGTTGACCTGGCTGGTGCCTTGGCGCCCAGTAGTTTGGTCTCGCTCGTGAGGCAGCAATGATTGCTCGTCCGCCTGATCTTTCACGTTCTGGTCTGGTTTTGGATTAGCCAATTCAACCCGCTCTATCAACACGGCTTCATTTGCAGGTTGCTCTTCGGTTTCCTTGGAAAACCATCCCAGACGACTCGTGTATGCCCGATGCCTTTTTATCCTGGTGTGTCATCTTAAAAGATTCATCTCCAGTTCACGTCTTGGTCTTTCACCGGCGCCTTACTCTTGTCATTGCCCTTGTCACTTTTGCTTTTGTCTTTTTCCTTATCCTTAGCCATGATTTCCTCCTAAGATGTTGTGCCGAGGTTCGAATGCTTGCATTTTGCGTGAATCGGAATAAAAAATATGTACTCTACCGCGCTTTCGCATGTGGAGTTAGGCATCTGGTAATCCGCCTGATTTTACTTTTATAGGTGGAGTTAAGATTAAAAAGCTTGGTTAAATCGCGACCCGTTCAATCTAAAGTCAGCTCACAAAATGAAGATGAAAACTATTGATAGAGCATATGTTATTCAATCCCGCTTGGATCATCATCGGCGGCACCGGTTATAAGCCCCGGACCTAGTTTTTTCCAAAAATGGGGTTCTAAGCCCATATAGTTTCATGCCTAACAATACAACAGATCACAAAACCTACATCCTGTTACCCGCTGGTATTGTCTTATGGGTGTTATGGCGCGCGCAAAAGGAGCGAACTCTTTAAAGGAAGATACAAACGGCAGCCAACTACTACCACTTCAGGCGAGTAGATGCGGGTGTAAGCTTTGCACTCGACTGCCCGGCAGGGCCTGCCACAGCGGTATCGATACGCTGCAGAATGGGAAAGGTCTGAAATAGTTTCACATCCAATCCCCGCAACGCTTGAGGGAAAGCGCAGTTAAAATACCAGGTAGCTTCCAGTTCACCATGCATGCTACTTTTAGTCGCGTCCCTACCCGCGTTTTTTCCGTCTTTTTCTTCAACCCCAGCAGCGGGTGTCAGCAATTCGGGGGATAGTACGGAGGACTCCAGCTTGGTGGACCTCAGACTGCACTGAGCTGCCGGCGCAAAAATGAACAGATTCTGCGGTTGTTGAAGTTTTGACGCCATTGTCTTGATGGCTTGACGTTCTTTCTCATTTCGTGGCATATGCTCGAACCCCACCAGATTATCCAATGGGCTAACCAGATTAATCTCTACCGTTGCATCGTCGATAGCAATTTCCAGTTTTGCTAAGCCATGCACATGCGCTCCAGGCGCATGCGCTGAGGCAGATAGAGCAAAGGTCATCATGATACCAATCATTGCCCAGCCCGAGAAATGCAATGCCTGCTTCATTTTTGTCGCGCCACCCTTTTGATTAATTCCAGATCGCGTCCATGACGAGAAGGATACGCGGACCGCTCTCTGGCATCATAGCTGGAGAGCGGTGAATCGCTCCTCTTGCTTCATTTCCCTGCCATAATTTTCCCTTGAAAAATACCACATCAAAAGGCGCGGCTGCTTCCACCGTAGCTTTGCTATCGAGCAACCCTGAGGTTTCATCGGAGACTCCATTTGATGCTGCTCCAAGCTTGCTGAGGTTAACGCACCTGTCGTCGATCCATTCTGTGCCTGAACCTCGATAAGCACACGCCAGTCTTATGCCCGTGAGATCTATATGGAAACGCGGACACATTGGGCTTTTGACTATCTCCAGCCGAAAACCCACTGCAGGGCATCCGAGAAGCTCAGAATAGATGTCCAGAAGGAGAAAAATATCTTCAACGACAGCGCTTTGACACGGGAGATCGGGTAAAAAATTCAGATTTAAACGTTCACCGGTCCGAATAACTGTTTGAAACCCGCTACCCAGAATTCCACTCGTTAATGCCTGTTCAAAATAAGTGGTTATAGCATCATTATCCTGGCGTTGCCAATTGACAATCTGAACATCAGGATCAAAAATTCGGACCAATTCGCCGGGCTGCTCGATATTCCAGGCATAAGGTTGATGCGAACTTGTTTTAGAAAACGATTTTGCAGGGGTGGCTCCTCCTGCAAGTGTGAATTGGTTCATCTCGAGGTCATCCGGAACTTGATGCAGGTTGTTTAATGGAGTCGGGCATAACGAAAATGACGTGTTATTCATACACGGCTTATTTGGGAGTAGAGGAGTTGACGGCATGTAGTACAAACTGTCCTACCAGTCCTTCTGCTGAGGCACGGGCCGCAGCGACCTTCGCAAATGAAAAGGTATGCTCTATAGTTTTCTGGTCGATAACCCGCGTTATGAATACGATGCGCGTGCGATGGTCTTCGGAGGGCCATTCGGCCAGCTCGACTGGAGGATGAAAAAGATGCTGGACGCCATGAATGACGACTGGCCCCGCTTTATTGGCAAGGTTGACGATGCCTTTTATACGGAGCACATCGGTGCCCTTGATATCCAGCAAAAATCCAAGCCACAATTCGAACACATCTGGATCAATCGGGTCGTCGAATATAAGGCAAAAAGACCGAATTTGAGCGTCATGACGGTAGATGTTCTGGAAGAAAGCCTGCGATAGTGGTTTTTTTTGGGTCATTCGATGTCTCGCCGAATTTCTGAGGGGGTTGAAAATAAATTTTCGGATTGAAGGCTTTGTGTTGTTCCGAAACTTCTCCGCATTGAGCCACTGCGCGACATTCGGAATTTTACTGTCAACCGAAAAAAGACCGAGATCGAGCAACTGGGTCGCATCGATCTGACCATTCATCACCTGTATTTGACGTGCGCCAGGATTAAGCGTTGCAAGTCGATTGGAGAGTATAGAAAACTTCGCCTCGCCGGACAGATCGCTTTTAGTCAGTATAAGCCGGTCCGCAACGGCCACCTGCTTGACCGCTTCCGGATAAAGATCCAGAGTCTGCATTCCATTGACACTGTCCACCGTCGTTACAATTCCATCAAGGCGATAGTGCTCTGCTATGAACTCGTCCAGCATCAAGGTATGCAGGATAGGCGTCGGATCTGCGAGTCCTGTTGTCTCAATGATTACCCGGTTAAATCGCCTTCGACCTTCGCGCGCGAAACGCCAGGTTATCTCCCGCAACGTTCTCTGGATATCGCCGCGGGTGGTACAGCAGAAACAACCTCCTTCCACTTTCGATACCATTTCTTCTCGACTATGTTTCACCAACAGATGATCAAGGCTGACGGCACCTAGCTCATTGATGATAACCAACGTATCGCTTAAGGCAGGTTGGCGCACCATATGGTTAAGCAATGTGGTTTTTCCGCTGCCCAGGAAGCCGGTAATCAGTGAGATCGGGATCAATGACTGGGTGGAAGGATTAGATCCCATAGCTTCGTTCCTTAAATTCATGGCGCTCCTGAGCTTCAATACATAGCGTAGCAGCCGGTCTCGCCAGCAAACGGGGAAGCCCGATGGGTTCGCCCGTTTTTGCGCACCAACCATAGGTGCCGTTGTCGATGCGCAAGAGTGCATCGTCGATTTTTTTGAGTAGCTTACGTTCGCGGTCTCTTATCCGAAACTCAAGAGAAAAATTTTCTTCGGTGCTCGCCCGATCGTTAGGGTCTGACCCAACAGCAATGGTTTGTATCTGTTCGAGCGTCTCATGCGCGTTTTCCAGTAATTTACGCCGCTCGTCCTCCAATCGGCCCCGAAAAAATTCCAATTGCAAGGGGGACATATATTCCCCCGAGGATATTGTTTGAATAGTTTTTTCTGTAAAAGTCGATGGTTGCTTATTTTTCATGGCATTTCATAAGAGACGTCTTGCGCGTCGCTTGCTACGATTTTCGCTCTCTTCAAATTCGCTTTGCTTGCCCAAAAGACAGTGCTAGCAAAGGAATGCTGGTTGCCATCAATGAATGTCATTTTGTGCACGCTCGAACCAGCCTACAATTCGTTGCCAATGTGTCTCGCCATAATGACGAATGAAACGCAAGGTTTCCTCACCTTGCGCCGCCCGCAAAACCATCAACCTCTTCTCGATGAATGCCCGGCTCAGCGGAATACCGCAGTCATGCTCAATGCAATGACGCCATTCGTCGAATGTCGCCGGCACTATCGCACTTATGTCGATTCCATCTCCACTTCTGATGGCTCTGCGGCAATCCATTCTGGATATTTGTCACGTCGCTTCCAGTAGTCGAAGCTTTTGTGGATTTCGGTTGATGTCAGTTGGCACGCCGTAAAGGCTGTTTCAATTAATTCCCTATCCCATTCTTTATGACGGCCAATAAAAACCACCTCATTGATACGATCTCCATAGGGTCTCTGCCAATTGTCGTCTAGTGACTTACGCTCCTTGGTTCCCTGGGCGGGCCAGCGCTCGTCAGGCACGGCGGCCCACCATCGTCCCACCGGCTCAATGGTGGCAGTATTGCCGGAGCGAGAATAGGAGATTGCCCACTCGGGGCGACTGGCCAGCCACACATAGCCCTTGGCACGCAAGACGCCGGGCAGGGACAGTTCGATAAATGCGGCGAAACGTTGAGGGTGCAAGGGCTCACGTATGCGCAGCACGAAACTGCTAATGCCGAATTCTTCTGTTTCCGGAGTATGCTCGCCGGCTAATTCCCTGAACCAGCCTGGCATTTTATTGGCGCGCTCTAAATCGAATCGGCCGGTACCAAGAATCTTTTTTAACGGGATGTTGCCATGATCGGCGTAGAGTATTTCCGCCACGGGGTTCAATGCCTTGATCGTTCCGGTCACTGTATCGAGCTGATTCTGACTGACGCTATCTACCTTACTAACTACAATGACATCTGCAAATTCGATTTGCTCTGTCAATAAAGCGGCCAGTGTACGGGTGTCGTCCTTTCCGGCAACTTCTCCGCGTTGTGCCAGCGAATCCTCGCTGGAAAAATTATGCAGCAAATTCACCGCATCGACCACTGTGACCATGGTGTCTATGCGCGCCAGATCGTTCAGCGAGTTACCTTTCTCGTCCCTGAAACCGAAAGTCGCAGCGACGGGCATCGGTTCTCCAATACCCGTTGACTCGATCAGCAGATAATCGAAGCGTCCCTCGGCACAAAGCTTATGCACTTCCGTCAGCAAATCCTCGCGTAATGTGCAGCAGATACAGCCATTGCTCATTTCGACCAGTTTTTCTTCAGTGCGGGACAATGCTGCGCCTGCGTTTTGTGCACCTCTTTCGACTAGCGAAGCGTCGATATTTACTTCACTCATATCGTTCACTATCACGGCCACACGCAATCCCTCGCGGTTAGCCAAAATGTGATTAAGCAGGGTGGTCTTGCCTGCGCCCAGAAATCCGGAAAGTACCGTAACCGGCAATCGTTGTTCAGCGGATGTCATAAAAATCTCATTTAATTAGCTGGTGAAATGTGAGCCATCGTTGCATTATTTTCTCGCGCCTCACCTGTATGTCCTGCGGATGAGGCGCGCGCATGCTGCTTATGCCGGCATTTGTTCCCGTGGCGTTAGTGAAGTCATGGGAACATGTTTGCTCAGTACCGCTGCTGGCGCCTGCGTGCGGTCCAAGTCATCACAAGGAGTCCCGCAACGAGCATTGCATAGGTACTTGGTTCAGGAACCGGTGACACGGCAAAATCGAAATGGAACGTACCGGAGTCCTTAATGGATGACCCTATTCCGGTATTCAGCAGTTCAAACGTTGCCGAATAAACACCTGCCGGGGCGGAGGCATCCACCCAGTAGATGGGCTTGAATTCGAAATTGTTGCCCGCGCCCAGATTGAACACATCGCCGGTGCCATAAATATCTTTTACCGCTTCTGTCCCTACGTGAAGACCGGGCGTACTTTCAACGAGCTTGATGCCAATGTCGACATTATTCAGCGGCCCTGACCAGCGGTTGCTGCTGCTCTGGAACAAAACATCCACCATGCCGCCGGCTGGATGGCCTGCAAGCGACTGAATTGAAGCGATGCCGAGATGGCTATACTCGGAGCCACCCACAGCCGAACGTAATGTTCCGGCATAGAGTCCGCTTCCAGCTGAAAGGGAGAGGGGGGTCTCGTTGGAGGAAATTTCCGGAATGCGATTATTGGCATTGGTGGGCAACACAATGGGCGTGGCCACGGGTCCAATATAACTGTAAGCACCTATGCCATGAAAATGGTTTCCGTGATCGAGCAGCAGCGTGAGTCGATCCGCATTTGGATTGGATAACCCGGCATAGGTGCCCGAGGCGACAGTTGCCAGCCCATCGTTGCCGATATATAAACCAATGCCTTCGTCATGCCGGGCAGAGGCCGATGCATTGAACGAAGCCAGTAAAGCCAAGCCGGCGAGGCTGGCATAGATCGAGGTAAGACGCATATACATTCTCCTTGGTCGCTTGTAAAATAAATGAACACATGGGTATCGCTACCGATGCGCTTGATGACGCCACCCTTGTGAGGTATGCTTATTGATAATAAGTTATTATTAGCGTAGAGTCAAGCTTATTGAAGGCATCGCGGTAATTTTTTCGTATACCGGATCACCGAAGTCACATACCATTTGCAGACTGACTTTTATTAAGGCAAGGCATGGAACGTAACACCCGACAGCGCGATGCGATTCTTAGCGTGATCTCTGAAGCTGGCAGGCCGCTATCGACGCAGGAAGTTCTTCTAGCGGGACAAGCTGTCGTCCCATCGCTGAGTATTGCGACGGTCTATCGAACATTGAAGGATTTGGCGGCTGAGGGCTGGATTTTGCCGGTCAAGCTCCCGGGCGAAGCCGATCGGTATGAGATGACCCGGCTGGGCGATCACTACCACTTCAAGTGTAGTTCCTGCAGCAAGGTGTTCGATATCCACGAAAAGCTCAAGAAGACTACGCTTCTCGCTCCCCGAAATTTCGTAATAGAGAAATATGATTTGATTCTCTACGGCCGCTGTAACGAATGCGTTCCCAAGCATAAATAAAGGCGATGTCCGACTTGGCATGAGGATTATTTCATCAAGGGTCAATGTTTCAAGCGCTTTTCGAGCAGGATTATTCTTACATGTGCCGTCTTATAATCTTCGCTGAATGCTCTGCTGGCGCGGTAAAATTCAAGTGCTTCCGTGAAGCGTCCTTCGCGTTCGGCGATTTGACCCGATAATGCAGTATTGCGGGCGCGGACATAACGCTCGATTCGTTCATCCCCCCCTATCATTTTTACTTCGGCGGGATTACTGGCTGCTAGCGATGGCAGGCGTCCGTATGACAGCGTTCCCCGCTGGGCGGCAAATCGCGGCGCGAGGTAAGTCACGCGTGGATAATCGTCGGTGCCAATCGGCGCATCTCCCATGTAACTGCGCAGTGCGTGCGTTCCAGCAAGGAATGTCCCCGATTGATTCACATGTTCGCGCAGATCGAGTACTTCAAGATGCTGCGCAAGGATACTATCGCTATTGCTCGTTTCTGGCTTGTCCAGTCGGAGCCTGCCGCCCACCAGGCCTAACGCTGGAAATTCAAGGTTCTCATCGGCAAGTACCGCTACCGCATCCGGAAAAACCGAGAGAAAGGTAGCGACGATGGTACGCAGCGTGGGCTCGTCCAGCTGGTATAGCGGAAGCCACTGGCAGAACAGCCCGTCGTCCGCAAGCAGTGTGCGGATCGCTGCAAAGTGTTCCGCTGTATAGAGTGCGCCGGCTCCATCGAGTGCGGGATGAAACAGATCACCCACCACGACGTCATAGCGGCTGGACGACGCGCGCACGAAACGCCGTGCATCGGCATTTATAAGCCGTACACGTGGGTTATGCTGGGGAGCAGCATTCTGAGGCACGAAGAACGGCAACAGTGCAAGCACTTCGGGTACCAGCTCGACGGCGTCGACATGTAGCGAGGAATGCCGGGTGGCAGCCCCGACCGTGACGCCTGACGCAATGCCGAGAAACAGGGCATTGCGGGGATCCCCATGCAGCAAGAGGGGAATGTGCGCCTGCCGGGCCTGCTGACGCATCGCGTCGCGCCCGGTGCCGCCCATCTGATAGCGATTATTGACCCGCAGATTGCGCTCGCTGCCTTTTCCCACGACAGCGGCTGAAACCAGGACGCCTTCGCGATATTCCACTATCCACTCTCCTTGCCGCAACGTCATAATCTGCAGGTGCCGGGGAACTACCAGGGCAAATCCGATAACACCTGCAACAGCCAACCACGGCACCCACTGCTTGAGCGAAATGAGTGCAAGATATGCCGCCCCCAGTATTGCCAATGTGCCGCGGATCCCCACCACAGGCAGCAGGACAACACCAATTAAAGGGGCGGCGCAAGCCGCACCCAGGGTATTCACCGCCACAGCCGACCCAACGGACGCGCCGTGATCGCGGCAATCTTGTACCAGATGGCTGAACATTGCCCCCATCAATAACGTCGGTACTGCCAATGCCAAGACGGCAATTGCGGCTTCTGAGATAACAACGCTCGTCAACGCATCGCCCAGTGCAAGTCGACTTGCGCGATACATATCGCGCGCCATATCCAGCATAACCACGGCAAGCTGGCTCGCGGCAGCGAGTCCGAGCAATAAACCCGTCAGCAATTTCTCGCGATTGACATGGCGCGCAAAATTGCGATAAAGCTCGGCGCCGATGGCGGTACCAAGCAAATAAACCGCAAGTACCGCCGCGTAGCTGTAAATCGTTCCTTCGAACACCTGTGACAGCACGCGCACGGCCACGATCTCAAGCCCAATACCCAGCAATCCGCTCATGAAAAGGATTATCGCCGGGCGTTTGCCAAGCAAGACAGGGAAAGGCAAGGGCGGTAGCAGTTGGGAAGATGGGGTTTGATCGAGCCGCAATACAACTCCGGCACAAATGACATTGATCAGAACAAACAGCAGAAGGGTATGGCCATGCCCGAAACTCGGCATAAATACATACGCGCTGGCTATGACTCCCAGTACGGCGCCACCCGTATTGGCCGCATAAAGTCCGGCAACGGCTCTCGGGTGCAACAGAGTTCGCGAGACAAAACGCTCCATTGCCGGGAAGGTCACACCCATCGCGGCGGTTGCGGGAAACAGCAGGAATAACGGCAAGGCAAAACTTACCGCCCATTGGAGGAAGGGCGCCGGTATTTCTCCCAGCATGGCAGAGGCGAAAGCGGCAACCACCGGTTCGGTGTGGTAGGCCAGCGCTGAAGAAGCGGCAATCGTCACTTCTGCGGCAGCATAAAGTCTTACACCATTGACGTTGCGCAGCCATGATTTGTCCACAACCCATGAACCAGCGCAAAGGCCCAGGAAAAAGGCGGTAATAACCCCCATGAGACTGGCAAATTCGTGCCCGAGAGAAAGGGCGAGTATCTTTGTCCAGACAAATTGATATCCGAGCCCGGCTGCTCCGGATAAAGCGAAAATTGCATACAGCAGCAGGTATCGCTCTCGGGACATATCAAGCCAAATACTTCATCACGCCAGCTCGAAAAGTTGAGCTGAGTGGCATAAAAATGGCGACGGTAAAAATGAAGGCGTTTCCGAATAAAACCTGGATTAGACAGCCCGCCTTACTAGAGATCGGGCAGATTTCCCGAACTGCCCACAGCCAATATAGCGCCGTGGGAGCAAGGGGAGGGGGTAACTAATTTGGAAAATTGTGGTTAGGAAGCCATTCCTCGACGGCGTCTTGCAATGCCGGCGAATACCGCCAAGCCTGCGAGAAGCATCGCGTAGGTCTCTGGCTCAGGAACCACGAGAGCAGAAACTGATGTTTCAAAAGCCTGGCTACTCAACCCTCTATTAAAGACGACCTGAAATGGATCGCTATCCAAGTAAGGGGAGGGCAGATTTCCAGAAGCGTCACGCGAAGTCAACTCAAAAGTTGCCAGGTAGGCGCCTGCCGGATTCAAATCTGATATCGAGAAATCAACGTGAGCATGAACTCCGCCACCAGTATCTGCTTGATCAATCACCCCATAGGGATTGGTCACGCCGGAGGACGTGATCAGCGTATCGCTGCCAAGCGCGTCCTCAATCTTTAACGTTAATGTGCCCGGGGCAGCTCCCCAGTTGAGGCCATCCCAGAAGCTCAGCGAGCCGATGGCGTTATACCAGAGCTGTTGTCCGGAGAGCAGCGTAGCGTCAGGTACCATAAACCCTGGATCGTCTGTTTGTAACGGACCCCCAGTCAAATCACCGAAATCTCCCTCAAAAATCTTATAACCAGTTCCATACGCGACCGGTACGGAATTCTCTTCGTCGACGACGAGCTTGCCGCCGATCACCACCGCTTCGATATCACTGTGCGCTAGAACGTTGGGGGAAACTCCTATGGTGAGCGCGGTGACCACCACGCCTACGATAACGCGTATCGATCTTAACATCGTTGTTCTCCTATTTAGGTTGGCGAAAGAAATCTTGCGCATTTGGGCAGGAAGATTGTTTTTTAAAACGAGATCCCATATAATCATATTGAGATCTCGTTATCAATAATGTAACGGCCCCTGTTAACTTTGTCAACTAGCGCTATTTCCATTTTGAGGATCTCGCAAAGAGACGCCGTTGGTTTCCTAAGTTCCATTCCTTTTGGGTGCTTATGAGGACAGGCAAGCCAGCAGAGAGATGGATTTAGTCAAGAAACATATTCCTGAATCCCTTCGCAAGCGCGGCAGTTAGGGTCAGGCTTCACAAATCAAGTCATGTATTCAAGTGCGCGCATCTCACCTTTCCGGTTAACCTGGATCATCGTTATCTACCTTGCTTGCGCTGTGGCAATACCAGGGGTAATGGCACAAACAGTGCAATATAAATCTCCTGAAACTGAAGCGGTTCTCAAGCCAATCGAGATCAAAGCGGTAGCAGAGAAAGAAGCGGAGCGAGAGCCGCCGCGACCTACGACCAAGCTTAAAGGGAATGCGCTGCGGGAACGTATAGGGAATACTCTTGGAGAGACCTTAAGCGATGAGGCAGGGGTTTCCAACTCGTCATTCGGGCCTGGTGTAGGCCAGCCGGTAATCCGCGGCATGTCGGGGCCGCGTGTACGTCTGCTGAGCAACGGGCTTGCCACGCACGATGCGACCACATTCAGCCCGGATCATGCCGCGGCAATCGAATCTATTCTCGCGGACGAAATCCAGGTGATACGAGGGCCGGCGACTATTCGCTATGGCGGAAATGCCATCGGCGGAGCGGTAAATGTGATTGACAACCGAATCCCTCGCCGTGTCCCCAAGGCATTGATTACAGGGATGCTGCAGTCGCGCTATAACTTCAATGGAAAGGAGACGACCAATGCGTTCAAGATTGACGCGGGAGCGGGAAGGTTTGCCATGCATGCCGATGGCTTCCTGCGAAATCGTGACAATATTTCGATCAATGGCTGTGCCGTCGATGACAACGCCATCAGGCAGCAATTTGGCCTCATCAATACTCGAAATACATGCGGCCATGTCGCCAATACCGGCGCGCAGTCACAGGGCGGAAGTCTCGGAGGTTCGCTATTTGCCGATGTGGGAATGGTAGGCGCCTCGGCGACCATGCTTGATAATAAATATGGCATTCCCCCTAGTGCAGGCTCGCACTCCCATGGTGGAGGAAGTAGCGATGTTAGCATCGACTTGGCCAACCGGCGCTACGATGGCCGCATGGAGATCTGGGGTTCGGGCAAATGGATTGATCTGGTCCGGCTCAATGTGAGCCGCGTACATTACCGTCATCATGAAAAAGCTGGCAACACGATTGCGACCACTTTTCGCAATGAAGTTCTGGATGGGCGACTTGAAGTCGAGCATCGTCTGGGGCCACGTATTTCGGGCGTGGTGGGTGGCCAGATGTCGAATCGGGATTTCTCGGCGCTTGGCGCCGAAGCGTTCATCCCGCAGACAAATACCGTCAGCAGTGCCGCATACGTTCACGAACGGCTTGATATAACGGACAAGCTGCGCCTGGAAGGCGGGTGGCGCTATGACCGATTGAAGTTGATATCAGGTCCGCAGCCAACGGTGGATGGCCGCGTACTTAATTTCCCTGCTCGCAATTTCAGTATTGAGAGTCGTTCTATTTCAATGACTTGGCAATATGCGAAGAACAGTGCCTTTGCCGTGATTTTCTCAGGGTCGAAACGAGCGCCTGAAGTGCATGAGCTGTACTCGTTCGGGCCGCATCTTGCCACCCACACCTTTGACACAGGTAATTCGAATCTCAAGGTGGAGTCGATGAGAAGCATTGATCTTACCTGGAATGCCAATGCCGGGTGGGTTCGTATTAACGGTGCCTTATTTCTGAATGATGCGGATAACTTCATCTTCCAGCGGAGCATTCCAAATATCTTCTTCGATGCGGAAGAAGCCCGGTTTCGGACACGATGTGTGAGTCTCGACGGCTGCCTGCCGGTGGCCCGCTATGAACAAGCCAGCGTGCGTTTCATGGGATATGAGGTGGAGACAACCTTCAACATGCGCTCCGCTGTATCCCCTCCACTCGAAGTCGCACTTTTTTCTGATTACGTGCATGGTCGGCTTACCGAAACCCATGAAGATATTCCACGGCAACCGCCATTACGCTATGGAGTGCAATTAGCGACAGTATCTGGACCATGGTCTGCCCGTCTGCGCTATACGCACGCCAACGCACAAAATAGGGCAGGCACGAATGAGACTGAAACCAAAGGTTATAATTTGCTTAATCTTCACGCCTCTTATCAACATAAGGTTGTAGGCCGTACCGGATCGGTATTTTTACGTGCCCGTAATCTACTTAATGAGGAGATACGCACCTCGACTTCGTTCCTCCGAAACTTTAGCCCGGAACCCGGTCGTAGTGTCGAATTGGGCATGGAACTGGTTTTTTAAAGAGACGATCTAGCCTTATCAGGTGAATGCGCGCCGACGACGGTACCAAAAGGTCAACAACGTGAGACCAGCCAGCATGAGCGCTGCCGCTGATGGTTCAGGGATGGGTGCTATTCGAGAATCGAAGGCGATCTGATATTGGGCGTCCGTTAGCCCATAATTGAACAGTACCTTGATCGGATCCGAAGCAAGGTACTCATCGGCCATCAGAGCGAAAGTCAGGAGATACGCGCCGGTTGCTGGCGCCGCACCAGAGTTCTCGATGAACCAATCCAGATGGGCATGCAAAGCGCCCTGGGTATCGGTATTATCAATAATCGTGGGGTTGGGCCCGACAATACCATTTGCCGAAAACACGGTTCCTTGTGCGTAAAATGGATATTGCGCCGCCAAGGCAGGATCACAGAGCAAACCTCCGCTTTGGCAGAATGTATAGGCCAATGCGATATCCGTCGGGACCGCTCCATACACCCGGATCAATTCACCGCTGGAGGGGGTTGTCCATGTCTGGTTTTCAGGCGTCCAGTATTCCAGATTCCCTGTTCCTTGCACCGATATAATGGTTCCGGGGAGCAGGGTGCCGGCAAGACTTCGAAACCCCGGGTCGTTGGTTGCAAGCGGTCCCCCGCCGAAATCGCCAAAGTTGACCGGATACAGGTGCAGGCCGCTTAGAAAGTCATCAGCAAACCCGGTGCCAGGAGGCAGGCTGCCATGCGCAAAAAATCCTGTCGTGAGCCGCTCACCCGCGGCTCCCACCAGGATATCGTAACTAGCAGTGTGGCCAGTCAATGGTGTAACGAACGCACTGAGCAGTAATATTGCGGAAAAAATATTCTTTTTCATGTAACCCTCCTGAGATGTCCAACGAGAAATCATCTCTATAATGATAACGCATTATCATTATAGAGATGATTAAATTCTTTAGAAAAGTGAGGGGTGATTAAATAAGGCTCTGTTGCAAAAAATAAGAAGCGTGGTGCACTATGATGTTTTTCAAGGTAGGCCATCAATGTCGGATTTCAAATGGCTCATTTCCGTGGAGAGATAATTCTGAGTGGTGTCCGATGGTATTGCAAATACGGGATCAGTTATCGTGATCTGGAGGAAATGATGTTGGAACGTGGTCTTGAGGTGGATCACACGACGCTATAGTGCCTATGCTTATTTCTTTTTTTTGCTTCAAAGAAGATCATCTCCTACATCATCGCCATAACCGCTCTACAAAAGATCCGGATGCATTCACGATGGGTAAGCGTGGAATCATCGACTATATCCTTTTTTACGCGTATGCCATGTTTGGGGTATTTCTCACGGCAATTCAGTTTATTTTTATTTTTCCTTTACAAAAATTCAGAGGGAAGAAGGCGCTGATTCACTGGGGCGAGATTGCGTTCCACATAGCTATTTTTGTGGCCCTTTTTAACTGGGCTTCCAGTCAAGGAGTTGCCTCGGAAGTTTTTTCGATTTGGTTTTGGCCGCTCATATTTTTCGGATGTCTAAATAGTGAGGTTCTTGCAAAACGGACAGGCTAAGCGGAATTATTTTCATCTGACGGATAAAAATTGAGTTGGGCGCTGCCATTGCTGGCAAGATGGAGGTTCCAAAGACTACATCAACGCCCAAGATGGATACTACGCA
>JACCWK010000169.1 GCA_013697655.1 Nitrosospira sp. | reverse complement strand
TGCATACCAGGATAACATCCAGTGGGAATCGCATCCTTCTAATATCAGGCATGTCGCGTCACCCCTTCTTTTGAAAGAAGCTTAGCTTATCCGAATCCGGCTCAACAGACTTAATGCGACAGAACCGAAATCCGTCTTATTGAGAGACAATTCGGCATTTACATCACATAATCAAATATACGAGATACTTACTCTGGCTAACGTTATTTTTTGCAACAGAGCCAGGTGTTCCGCAAACTGGCTGCACTATCCCTCTTTTGTTCGCCACCGAACAGAGAAAACTCAAGAAAACAACAATAATAAAATGGGTAATGGAAAACCAAATAAGGAGAAGCAAAATGACTCTTGGAACCATTCTGATGATCGTGCTGATACTTGCGCTTGTTGGTGCAATTCCGACCTGGGGTTACAGCAGCGGCTGGGGTTACGGTCCTAGTGGTGGCATCGGGTTTGTGCTGTTAATAGTGCTGATTCTGGTTCTGTTGGGCCACATATAGTTTGCTGGCCGTATGAGGTACATTGCTCAGATAGATGCGTACATCGTCCAGCAGTGTTCGTGATTTCTGAATTGACTTTCTTGCAATGTATTGCTCCTAAGAATTGGTTCTTAATGGGGGCAGCGCACTCCAGCCTTGTTATAAGCAGCAAAAAAACTTTATATTAATTTACAGGAGACAAGCATGAGCTACGAAGACCGCGATACCTACGGTATGTACAAGAATCAAGACAAGGAAGGACCTGGGCCCCGATTGATGGGTGCAGATACGCTCATTGGTAACGACGTTTATAATCATAAAGACGAAGACCTGGGCGATATCAAGGAGATCATGCTGGATATAAACAGCGGAAAAGTCGCCTATGCAGTATTGTCTTTTGGCGGATTTCTCGGCATGGCCGACAAGTTGTTTGCCGTGCCGTGGAGCGCATTGAAGCTTGATACCGCGAACAAGCGCTTCCTGCTCGATGTGGATAAGGCACGTCTCGAATCCGCACCGGGGTTCAATAAGGATGATTGGCCGGATATGGCTGACCCAATCTGGCAAAATACCATCACTTCATACTACGGAACAAAACTTTAGCGAGAAGTAGCATTCTATGAAGCGGACACCTTCACGGCTATTTACGCGGTCTGAATTTCAATATTTTCATTACCGGTAATCATGATCGCCGTGAAGCGAGAGCGGAACAAACCGGGGGCTGGGAAGCCTTTACGCTGCCGCTTTTAACTCTGATTGCTCTTCCGCTTTCATTCCTGCAAACCATCGTTCAAAAGTTTTCCGCAGATCGCCGTTCAGAACCTGTACGCGGGTTTACAGTAGTAGGTGCGCGCCGCGCTGCGTCCAGCGCATCTGCTGTTTCTTCACGAAGCGTTTGCTGACCACGTAGTTCACAGTCGATTCGACGAATGCCGTGGAAATCGTCTCGTCGAGTCGTTTTATAGCAAGCCAAGTTCGGTATACCCATACCCATCTTGGCGACCCATGAGATTGGCCGTCTTAACCCAATTTTCCTTTCCACCGCACCTTAGCTCCAACCTGCTGCACAATGATATCCCTCACCGATAATTGGATGCAAATCGCGGTAGCGCTTGGTATCGGCCTGTTGATAGGCGTCGAGCGAGAGCGTAGAAAAAGCGAGGGACGGGACCGCGCTCCCGCCGGGGTTCGTACCTATGCGATCACAGCTCTTCTCGGTTCGGTTAGTTTCGAGCTGGGCGGCATTTTATTGCTTGCGGTGGTTACGGCCTCGGTGGCTGGATTCGTAGCATTGGGCTATTTCCGCACGCGCAGTCAGGATGACCCGGGTCTTACAAGCGAGTATGTACAACTTCTGACGTTGTTGCTCGGTGCGCTTGCAATGCGCGAACCGCTGCTCGCATCTGCGCTCGGTGTTACGGTGGCGCTGCTCCTGGTGGTACGAACCCGCATTCATTACTTCGTGCGAACAACGCTGACCGAAACCGAACTGCACGATGCGCTGGTGCTTTCCGGAGCGGCCCTGGTGGTACTGCCCCTGATGCCAGACCGCTATATGGGCCCGCTAAATGCGATCAATCCGCATACGTTGTGGATAATCGTGGTGCTAATGTTGGCAATTAGCGCCGGCGGGTATATCGCCTTGCGCCTGTTTGGCTCCCGCTATGGCCTACCTGCCGCAGGGCTGGCTTCGGGATTCGTGTCCAGCTCCGCAACGATAGCGTCCATGGGCACGCTCGCAAAACAGAAACCCGAACTTATGCCGGCTGCGGTGTCAGGTGCTGTGCTGTCGACTGTCGCCACTATTGGTCAGATGACTGTCGTGCTCGGCGCGACTGATCCCGCAACACTTGCCATAATGGTGGTGCCGCTCCTTTCGGCGGGATTAATGGCGGTGGCTTATGCTGCGTGGTTTCTTGTAAAAGCGCTTCGACAGCAAACGACTGAAACAATCGAGAAGGGCAGGGCGTTCAGCTTCCGTAGCGCGCTCATACTCGCTGCAACGATGGCTGCCGTACTCCTGGCCGCAGCCGCTCTCAACGCCTGGCTGGGCAACGCGGGACTGATTGCGGGCGCGGCAATCGCTGGCTTTGCCGATACGCATGCTCCCGCTGTGTCAATAGCCTCGCTGGCTGCTGGCGGCAAGCTTGAAGCCGCTGCGACCGTATTGCCAATCCTTCTCGCCATGAGCACAAATACTGTCACGAAAATTGCGTTGGCGGCATCCAGCGGCGGAGGTCGTTTTGCGTCACAGGTTATTCCGGGATTGCTGCTAACTATCGCGGCTGGCTGGCTAGGAGGTTTGCAAGCTCTAATAAACTGAGGATGGGTATTTTTGGCTCTGTTGCAAAAAATAACGTTAGCCAGAGTAAGTATCTTGTATATTTGATTATGCGATGTAAATGCCGAATTGTCTCTGAGGTCGTAATAGACACTCTGAAAAAAACGTCGCTAAGGATTTTTTAGTTTAAATCCATTAAAAAAATCAATATATTATCAATTTTTATGAAGTTTAACTATGTTGACTATGCGTTTAGAGCACGGTCTGATCTCACAGCAAAAAATACTTCATATGTGTGCATTTAGAATCAAGAAACCAATATATACACAAAAATAATGCTCCCACATCCTATCCGCGCATAACATTTATTTCTTATCGACGTTTTTTTCAGAGTGTCTATTACGAGCCCTACTTCCATGCTTGCTCCATCATCCTTCAAGGCATAATCGAACATATCGCACAGAAAGAAATCCCGGGTGGGATGGCGAATGGGCAAGAACTTGGAGCGCTCTCGCTTAGCGTTGGCTGTATCGATCTCCACATCGACGCTGAAAGACGCCAGTGGCGTATCATTACCAGTACCAGTATCAAATAACCCCGGTTGCTTTGTCTGACGTTCCTCTGCCTTGGCTTGCCTAGTATTATGCAAGCGATTGATGGTGCTATTGAGTGCCTTCGTTAGCTTCATATTTTACTCATCTGAGTATATGTTCATAGCTTCAAGAATTAACTCTGTCATTGTTTTTTCTTTTTTTAGGGCCGCATATTTCCATTTTTTACGTAATGATTTAGGTACGTTCAGATTAATGCGCACTTGTTCTTCTTCCATCAGTACGGACACAGCCGGGAGGTCACGAACGCTGCTTAATGATTTGCTTTTCAAAGACATAATTTCTTCTCCAATTCACCAACCAACAGATCAATTTCAGCCCTGCCTGCCCTATCGGTAGTATCGTAAATACTTAGCCCATCTGTTAGCGCTTGCGCGAATGCGACGCGGTTGCCGATCGTCGTTTCAAGCTGTTCGATGCCGTATTCGTTCCATTGACCGCTCAAAACTTCCTTGGACAGGTTGGTAGCACCGGAAACGCGATTTGCCAAGAACGCCGCAATAATCTTGCCACCAACATCGATTTTTTGCTGGATGAGGCGCACGGCTGCCGCAGACGCCCAGATATCAGCCCCTGACGGTTGGATAACAATCAATGCGGTATCGGCAAAACGGATAACTGAAGCTGTCATTTTTTCTGCCTTGGCTGGTGTGTCAATGATTGCAATGTCAGCATCGATGCTTTTTAACGAAGGAAGCATTTCTGGGCGGTCGAGTGCAATCACGTTGGGCAAATTGGCGTTTTCAGGACTAGCAGAACGCCAATCGCGGGTAGTTCCCTGGGGGTCGGCATCGACCAGGATCACACGCTTTCCCTGGCGGTGCAGACAAGCCGCAATGTTCTGACTGAGGGTCGATTTGCCAGTTCCTCCTTTTTCGTTCAAAAGCGCTATAATCTTCATATACTCATTACCTCATATAATTATATCAATATATAAAGATTTGAAGACTATAGCAAGTCAGAATTTAATTTTGCAACAATCCTTTTATCCTCGCACAGGCGGCCATTGTTTGGCCGTATGCACCAGAGCCATAATCCATAACGTTTCCTGCTCGATCTCGTACACCAAGCGATAGCTTTCGTGCGGAATCAGCTCGTGAGTGCCGGAAATATTCCCAGACCGTCCTAGCTTGGGATACTCGGCCAGTCTAGCCGCCGCATCGCTGAAAAGCTCATCCATTCTGGTGGCAGCAGACAGGTTATCGGACGCAATGTAATTCCATATGTCCACGCGGTCTTGCTGTGCCTCCGGCGTCCAGATGACCTTCAAACGTCTTTCGCCGCACTGGCGCGACGCGCGGCGAATTCGGCTTCAACTTCGTCATTCGAGCGCCCCCGGCCAGCATGCATTGATAACCGGGCAACCTTAACTTTGTGGCGCAGAAACTCGTCATATTCCCGCGCTTCACGCTGATGTTGCACAAATTCACGCATCAGCTCACGTAGCACCTGGGATGCTGGTCGGTGAGCGGCCTCTGCCGCCGCCATGAACTCGGCGCGCAGCTCAGATTCCAGCTTCATTGTAAAAACGGCTTCTTTCGACATGGACAGATCTCCTTCCTCAAAGTAATGGCTTAGTATATACGTTATCATTACCTTTTTTATCGCATCCTTTAATTACCAGCATCCGGTACTCGCGGCCACAGCGGCTGATTTTCTTCAACCCATTTTAGAAGTTTTCTCCGTGCAGAATCCCCCTCTGTTCTTATTTGTAAGTGATCGCAAATGGATTTCCAAGAATTCAAGTTTGGTACACTTTTTAATTCTTGAATATTTGCTGCCCACTGCTTCGCGCTGGGAGTGGGAGCACGGCGGAAAGCACCGTAAGTAGTAAGTCCTTCTAGCGAGCTATTGGAATGCTCTACCACTTGAGCAAAGCCAATTACACGGCGGAGAGCTGTATCAAAGGATAGATTCTCAAACGGTTTAGGATTTGCTAGCTTCCATATAATTGCAACTACCTCATCGTCAACGTGAAACTGTGGCATGTTGGGTTCCTTGAAATTAAGAGATCCCCATCATCTCACTAGTAAATACTAGTGTCAACATTTAGATACACTAGTAAAATCTAGGGATGGCGACAAAGAGTTAATGAGGAAAAATCAACCTTTGCCTTTGAGACTCAGCGCACGATACAAAGTAGTCCGATCCACATTCAGCAGTCCGGCCATGCCGGATACCGTTTCCCGTCCTTCCTGGACCATCTGAGCCGCATGGCTGACCTGTTCCCGGTTCAGCTTGTGTGGTCGGCCTATATGCTTTCCTCGCCGTCTGGCTGCCTGCATGCCAGCCTTTGACCGCTCAGAAATCAATGAACGTTCGAACTCGGCCAATGCACCCATGATGTGAAATACCAGCTTGCCCCCAGCGGTCGTGGTATCAATCCCATCCGATAAGCTCTCAAACCCAGCATTTTGGGTGCGTTTAAACAAACGACAGTAAAGTTGCATAGGATTTTTGGCTCTGTTGCAAAAAATAAGGAACAGCTATATTTGAATTTTTAACTAAATGTTTTTTAATAACTTTTAAATTCACTTTTTATCAAAAATCATTTTTTGCAACAGAGCCACTACGCGCCCCTCTGTATCGAATACCGGGCCGCCACTCATGCCCGGAGTCAGCACTAACGTTGTGTTCCAGGAACCTTTGGGCCCGTTTTTACCACTCAGTTTTCCTTCTGTGTGGAACCACTCTTCCTTGTCGGGAAATCCCATAGCATATACGGTACCGGCATCTGATATTGTCCAAGGATCGCCGAGCTTGAGAGGCTTCCGTGTTATAGCAGTATTTTTAAAGCGGAGGACTGCCACATCGAAATTGGAGCTTTCAAACAAAACTTCCATGTTTTCCAAGTTGCCCTCTCTACTCGCATGCGCTCCTCGCACATTTAGCTGAATTCCCGCTCCACCTGCAACAAGATGGCCGCTCGTAATGACATAACCATCCGTATTAACTACGAATCCGGTTCCCTCTTCCTCAGTAATTGCCCCATTTATTGGATTTACCTTTTGGACTTTAATGAAGATCACGCTTGGACGATTCTGTTCAACCACTTCGCTTAATGTAGCTGCATATACGAGAGGTGACGTTAACGCGAATAATACTAAAGTCACTGTACTCAACAATTTGATCATGCAATACTCCCGCAAAATTTCTAGAAGCATTTAAGATTAGGGAACGAGGCTACTCTGTGGGGGTGGCCTTTCCATAAAGCGTTTGAACTGCATCAATGTCTGCTTCACTTAAGAATCCGTCGTTGTTCCATTTCTTATTACAATAATTCATCACCGAATCTGGGTCATATGGCGTCAGTAGGGTATCAGGGTCAGGCCCTTGGCTTAACTCCCGGCACTCTCCCGGAGAGTCTGGTCTATTTTGCTCATGCGTAAAGCCAATTGCATGACCAAACTCATGCACTGCAATTGCACGAACACAATCTTCCCTCGTTTGTCGGCACTCCCGGCCCCAATTTTCAAATGTGAAATTTAAGACCATGCCATTTTTCTTTTCCTCCAAATGCTTGCCGATCGTTAGGGTATGAGGGCCTGAATCTTCAATTCGGATTCGGATTCCCTTATTTTGCGGAGCGCATTGGAGCTATGCTCGAAACTTGTGTATGACGAGAGATGAGAGGGTGGCGTATTCTTGATGGTCGATCAAGATCATCAACCTTTACTAAGGAGTGAATACGCCATGAGCAAAGATAACGTTTTAGCGTT
>JACCWK010000136.1 GCA_013697655.1 Nitrosospira sp. | reverse complement strand
GGCCAACGCTGCTGGGCAAGCGCTTGGGCACAGGATGCCTCTGTGCCCAAGCGCTCCTGCCAATCCAGCAGGTTCAGCTCTGCGGTCTTCATGACTCAACTCCTTATATCGTTGATCTCAATGAATTTGAGCAGATGAGGCTGAAAATGGTTCATAGGCATATAAATTTTTAGCGATTTACTTTTCTTAATCAGTTCGCGGCAACAATACAGACCGGCAATCCCCCCACCCACAATCACGACGTCATAGGACTCCAGTGCCTGCTCAGTATTTTTATTGTTTGGCATGTTTTTCTCTGAAAAGATTTGAAGGGTTTGCGTGCTAATTGAAACGATTTTCAATTAGCATATAAAACTTGTCAGACTATTTCCTGTCCAGCTTCCGGTACTGCACTGCTTCCGCGATATGCATGCTGGTTATGCCGTCGCTTGCCGCCAGATCGGCAATGGTACGCGCCACTGTCAAGACGCGATGATATGCGCGTGCGGAAAGATTAAGGTGGTTGATGGCTTGCTTGAGCAGGCTTTCTCCTAACGTATCCGGAGCGCAGTATTTGTCTATATCCTTGACCATTAGTTGAGAGTTGGCCTTGCCCTGCCTTGTCAACTGTCGCTGATACGCAATTTCGACACGCTGCCGGACAGTGTTGCTGGATTCGCCTTGGGCCTGACGCATCAGATCTTCCTGCGATGCGGCGGGTACTTCAATCTGTATGTCGATGCGATCAAGCAATGGACCGGAAATCTTGCTGCGATAGCGTGTTACCTGGTCGGGGGTGCAGCGGCATTTCCCGCTGTAATGCCCAAGGTAACCGCAAGGACAGGGATTCATCGCCGCGATCAACTGGAACCGCGCGGGAAAATCTGCCTGGCGCGCCGCACGGGATATGGTGATGCGTCCCGATTCCAGCGGTTCACGCAATACTTCCAGCACCTTACGATCAAACTCCGGCAGCTCATCGAGAAACAACACGCCGTTCATTGCTAGCGAAATCTCGCCGGGGCGGGGGTTGCTGCCACCACCGACTAAAGCAACACCGGAAGCGGTGTGATGAGGAGAACGATAAGGTCGGCGTTTCCAGTTGGCAACGTTAAAGCCGCCGCTGCTCAGGGACTGCATTGCGGCAGATTCAAGTGCTTCATCTTCGGTCATGGATGGCAGGATGCCAGGAAAACGTGCCGCAAGCATGGACTTACCCGTGCCGGGTGGACCGACCATCAATACGCTATGATTCCCGGCCGCTGCGATTTCGAGCGCGCGCTTCGCGTGTGCCTGGCCTTTTACCTCGTCCATGCCGGGATACCGCGGCGTGCCGGTTTCTTCCGTATCTCCTTTCCCGAGTACTCCGCTATTCACCTCATAACGCTGCAACGGTTCACGCCCGGCAAGATGTGCGCAAATTTGCAACAATGACTTCGCTGGATAGACCACCGCGCCCTTGACCAGCGCGGCTTCGGCGGCGTTCTGTTGCGGCAGCACGAAACTGCGGCCCGAGCGCGATGCCCCATAAGTCATCGCCAGCGCTCCACGTATTGCACGCAGTTCTCCGGTCAGGGCAAGCTCGCCAGCCCATTCATACTGATCCAGTTTGTCTGACGGAATTTGGCCTGTCGCGGCAAGTATGCCCAACGCAATTGGCAGGTCGAAGCGCCCACTTTCCTTGGGCAGATCGGCGGGTGCGAGATTGACGGTGATCCGGCGAGCGGGAAATTCAAATTGCGCATTTTGCAGCGCTGCCCGTACCCGGTCTTTGCTTTCCTTTACTTCCACTTCCGGCAGCCCGACAATGGTAAAGCTGGGCAGGCCATTTGCGATATGAGCTTCCACGGTGACCAGAGGAGACTCCATGCCGGTGATAGCGCGGCTATAAAGAATGGCTAGCGGCATTCAGGAAAATCCTCAACCAGGATCAACCGGATCAGCGCGCATACTGGTGGACGGAGTCGAGCATCTCCCCCATGGCTATATGGCATCAAAGATTTTTATTATTCGCAGCTATCCGCGAATGTCCGCGTTATTCCGTCTCCGACAGATCATCCAGCGTTTCTGCTGGAACATCTGGTTTTTCTGGTTTCGCCGAGGCCTCCAGTTCTGCGACCCTCGCTTCGAGCCCCGCCAGTTTCTCACGCGTGCGTTTCACTACTTCCTGTTGTACCTCGAATTCTTCGCGCGTCACCAGATCTAGGCGGGTAAACATTCCCGACAACATGACTTTCAGATTTTTCTCAACGTCTTTCACCGGATTCTGTGCGAGTAGTTCGTTGACCTTGGTTACGATTTCGTCCAATACTTTTTGGTTTAGCATGATTTCCTCCAATGATTTCTGCTCCGCCATCCGACCGGATGTTGAGTAGTGCCGCATGATAAAATCTCATACTTCGGGTAATTAGGCAATCGCGCATTATGAAACGTTTACAACTTCTGGAAAATTGGGTGAAGGCGCAGTTTCCCGATAAAAATTTCATCTTGTCGCCTGTGTCCGCCGATGCGAGTTTCCGCCGTTATTTTCGCGCAACTTTCAGCGATGGGACATTGATCGTGATGGATGCGCCGCCGCCGCAGGAGGATTGTGCACCTTTTGTGAATGTAGCTAATCTATTCGCGGCGGCAGGTGCGCATGTGCCGGCGATACTCGCACAGGATCTTGCGCAAGGTTATCTGCTGCTCCCCGATCTCGGGAGCACTACTTATCTTCAGGCACTGAATGACAATCCCGATAGCGCCGACCCCCTATATCGCGATGCGGTCGCCGCACTGCTCAAAATCCAGCTGGCCAGCCGCGCCGGGGTACTGCCCGATTACGGCGAAGCGCTCTTAATGAAAGAGCTGAGCCTGTTCCCGGATTGGTACCTGGCAAGGCATGTGCAGGTAGCGCTTGATGCAGGCCAGAAGGCGGAGCTTGACGGAGTTTTCAAACGGATTGTCCAAAATAATCTTGTTCAACCCAGGGTATTCGTCCATCGCGACTACCATTCACGCAATTTGATGGTTACGGTTCCCAATCCCGGCATTCTCGATTTTCAAGACGCCGTTTATGGCCCCATCACCTACGACCTGGTATCGCTATTCAAGGATGCTTATATTCGCTGGGACGAGGAACGCGTGCTGGACTGGATAATACGCTATTGGGAGCAGGCGCGGAAACTGGGGTTGCCGGTAGCTGCCGACTTCGCCGATTTTTACCGCGATTTCGAATGGATGGGCGTACAGCGTCATATAAAGGTACTTGGTATATTCGCCCGCCTGTGTCATCGCGACGGCAAAGAGGATTATCTTGAGAATATGCCGCTGGTAATGGAATACTTGCGCAATGCCTGCAAGCGCTACCGAGAGCTTAATCCGCTGCTGACGCTGCTGGATGTGCTGGAAGACAAGCCGCCGGAAGCGAAAGTTGGCTACACTTTCTAATGGCTCCATTCAAGGCCATGATTCTTGCCGCCGGACGTGGCGAGCGCATGCGTCCCCTGACCGATGCGTCGCCTAAGCCGCTGCTGCGCGTAGGCGGCAAATCGCTGATTGAATATCATCTGGAGAATCTTGGGCGGGCCGGCTTCGTCGAGATCGTCATTAATCACGCCCATCTGGGACAGATGATCGAGTGCGCGCTGGGCAACGGTGAACGTTATGGTGTCGACATTCGTTATTCGCATGAGCCGGCGGCGCTGGAAACCGCTGGCGGTATTACCAATGCATTGGCTATTTTGAAAAATGGGTCGACATACAATTACGGAGAGCGACCGTTTCTGGCAATAAATGCCGACATTTATTGCGAAATCGATTTTTCGACACTATTACCGGTTATGAAGCATATGCAAGCGAGACCTGATGAGAATCTTGCTCATCTCGTACTCGTAGATAACCCGGCCCATCATGCGGATGGAGATTTTTCCCTTGATTCCGGCAAAGTGGCCCTTTCAGGAAAAAATAATCTTACTTTCAGCGGAATCGGCATCTATCAGCCGAAGTTTTTCAAGCATATTGTGCCGGGTTCCGTAGCAAAGCTCGCACCCCTGCTACGGCAGGCAATTTCAGACAATAAAATTGGCGGTGAACATTATCGAGGCGTATGGGTGGACGTAGGCACGCCGGAGCGCCTGCGTCTGCTCGATGTTCAATTAAGAGCTTCTGTTAAGACCTCTGAATAGGCAACAGTTTGCCATTCACACTCTCTACCGAGGACTTATCCGGAGGCGCTTAAGCAATGGATGAGGATTTCTAATGCTACACTTACTTTGCGTTATCCTGCGGATACTGTAAAAATCGTCATTCATGATCCCAATTAAATCCTTCAGCGAGCGGCGCCGGTATCTGGCATCCCAAATGCAAAAAGGGGTTGCCATCATTCCCACCGCGCCGGAACAGGTGCGGAACCAGGATGGGCATTATCCGTATCGCTTCGATAGCTATTTTTATTACCTCACGGGTTTTGGCGAGCCTGAGGCAGTGGCGGTAATAGTGGCAGGAGGGGATGAGGGGAGTTCAAAACATATCCTGTTCTGCCGCGATAAAGATTTGGAGCGAGAAATTTGGGAAGGCTTTCGCTATGGCCCTGAGGCTGCGCGGGAAACGTTCGACTTCGATGAAACATACCCGACTTCCAAGCTGGATGAAATACTGCCTAAGTTAATGAAAGATCAGCCCACTGTGTATTGCGCATTAGGACACGATAGGGAATGGGACGCGCGCGTAATCGGGTGGGTCAATCAAACAAGGCAACAGGCACGTAGCGGACTTGCCGCGCCTGCCGGAATTTATGACATCCGGCTTTTGCTGGATGAAATGCGCTTGTTCAAAAGTTCGGAAGAGCTTCATGTTATGCGCCGTGCAGCAGCGATTTCTAGTGGGGCCCATCGTCGTGCAATGCAGAAAACTCGACCCGGAATGAATGAATATGAGGTGGAGGCAGAGTTATTGCACGAATTCCGCCGTTATGGCGCACAAGCGCCTGCCTACAACTCCATCGTCGCGGGTGGCGCTAACGCCTGCGTCCTGCATTATGTCGAAAACAATGCCAGGCTGAATGACGGCGATCTGCTATTAATAGATGCGGGATGCGAGTTGGATGGCTACGCTGCCGACATCACGCGCACGTTTCCGGTAAATGGAACGTTCAGTGCGGTACAGAGGGATGTGTATCAATTGGTGCTGGCTGCACAGGCAGCAGCGATAAGCGCGGTCCAGCCAGGTTATCCCTGGGATGCGCCGCATGAAGCGGCGCTGCGGGTGCTGGCGCAGGGTTTTATTGATTTTGGTTTGTGCCACGGTAGTATCGACACCGTTCTTCAGTCGGAAGACTACAAGCGTTTTTACATGCATCGTACTGGTCACTGGTTGGGATTGGATGTGCACGATGTAGGCGAATACAAGCGCAATGGCGCATGGCGTCTGCTGCAACCGGGAATGACACTGACAGTGGAACCTGGCTGCTACGTCCGTCCTGCGGATAACGTGCCCGAGCATTTCTGGAATATCGGTGTGCGCATCGAGGACGATGTATTGGTGATGGAGACGGGTTGCGAAGTATTGACGGCGGCGGCTCCCAAGATGGTGACGGAGATTGAAGAGCTGATGCAACACCGCAAAGATCGATAATAAATGGACGAGAACAGAAAAATAACCATAAGACGTATAACCCGGAATAAGAAGACTGGCCTTCCGGAGGAAGAAATTGTGCAAGTTTCCCCCGCCGGTCGTTGGGCAACTTATCTGTTCCTCATTCCTGTATTTATCATTATGGCGGTAATAGGCATTTTCTTTTTTACTGCGTTCCTGGCCTTATTCGCTGTTGTCGCCATTGGTCTTGCGTTTCGGTTGTGGTGGCTACGCCGTAAATTGCATAAAACCATGGAAGCGGAGGCAGGCGAATATTCTGTAATCGAGGATGCCGAGATTGTTGAAGAAAGTCCAAGAAAGCCAGATGGTAAAGGGGACGACATAAATGCTAAATAAAGCGACAAAATGAGCGGCATAAGTCGATGCTAAACTATTCTTAAGCAGCGTGACTGAGAGTGGCATGAATACCCATCATTACGATTACGACCTTATCATCATCGGTGGCGGCCTGGTGGGCATGGCGCTTGCCCAGGCCTTGCGCGGGAGCGGCGTATCCGTGCTGCTGCTCGAGGCGCGGGGATTGCCGGAGAAAACGGAAGATTCCCGGCCATTAGCGTTGTCTCACGGCAGCCGGGTCATCCTGGAACGCCTGGGTGTATGGAAGGCATTACCCGAAGTTACCCCTATCACGACCATTCATATCTCAAATCGCGGCGGTTTTGGCCGAACCGTATTGAAAGCTGCCGAGATCGGTGTTCCGGCTTTGGGTTATGTGTTGAATCACCATGACGTCTTCCGGTCCATGCATGAGGCAATCAAGAGTTGCGGCGTCGATTACCTGGTGGGAGCGCAGGTAACACGATTGGAGACCGGCGTGGGGACGGGGCAGATTGAGTTTCTGCATAACGGGATACCAAAAAATGCCACAGCCCGGCTGCTGGTGCTGGCAGATGGCGGCCGCCTCACTGCGCAAATAGAAGGTATCACCCAGCATGTGCAGGACTATGAGCAATGGGCTGTCGTTGCGCGTGTCAAAAGCGAGTATTTTCCCGACAACGCATTAGCCGGCTCAGGGAAACCCGCCATGACGAAAGGGAGGTCTCCGGCGCGCTCTGCAAGCATGCCTGGTTCCACCGGCACAAAGTCTAAGCGCGTGCACGATCGATACGGCGTAGCTTATGAGCGCTTCACTCAAGACGGCCCGGTAGCGCTATTGCCGTCGGGCGAATACTTTGCCTTGGTGTGGACCGTTTCTTCTTCAGCGGCCCAGGAAATTCTCTCGCTGGATGATATGGCCTTTCTTGCCCGATTACATGAACACTTCGGCGACCGTCTGGGTAAATTCGTCGAGGCCGGTAAACGTTCCGGCTTTCCCATTGCGCTTAAATACGCCACCCCTGTCACGGCTTGCCGAGTTGCGCTGATTGGCAACGCGGCACAAACCTTGCACCCGGTCGCGGGACAAGGGTTCAACCTGGGGCTGCGTGATGCCTGGGAGCTGGCCGATGAAATTATCGTCTCGCCGGCCGAGATAGGTAATTCTGCAATGCTTGTACGATATGGCCTCAGGCGCCGGGTGGACAGCGGCGTGGGACGTATATTCACCGATTCTCTGGTGAGGCTCTTTTCCAATGACGACTTGATGTTGGCGAGCATGCGCGGGGTAGGGTTGAGCGCACTCGACTGCCTGCCCCCGGCCAAGCGTTTCGTCGCGCGGCGTATGATGTTTGGTGCAAGAGGCTGACCCCAAAACATTGAGGGGCGTAGATATACGCTATTGCAGGTGATCTGCAATGAAAGGCGGGGGAAAGCCACAAATCGCCGACCGTTGGAAAGATTATGGCGATTTTTGTGAAGCCTGCGTTGTAAAAGGACCTAGCGGTGCGCGCGACTTTCAATAGCCTGTTAAAATTACACCCGCCCGTATTCTTTCTTCGTCACGCGAGTTCCCTCCATTCAAAATAGCACCATGCAGATCGGCCCTCATATTCTTAAAAACAATCTTATCGTCGCGCCCATGGCAGGGGTGACTGACCGTCCCTTCCGGCAGTTGTGCAAGAGCATGGGTGCAGGCATGGCGGTATCGGAAATGGTGTCGAGCAATTCGCTATTATGGGGGTCCGAAAAAACGCGGCGCCGTGCCAATCATGAAGGGGAGGTAGATCCGATTTCTGTGCAAATCGCGGGTGCCGACCCGGCGATGATGGCCGAAGCCGCACGTTACAATGTGGGGCAGGGGGCGCAGATCATAGATATTAATATGGGCTGTCCGGCCAAGAAAATCTGCAATGTGATGGCGGGTTCCGCGTTGCTGCAGGATCAACCGCTGGTGCAAAGGATACTCGAGGCCGTGGTAGGGGCGGTAAGTGTTCCAGTTACCCTCAAGATCCGGACCGGTTGGGATACGCAGCACAAAAATGCCCTTGCTGTGGCGCATATTGCCGAGAACGCGGGAGTTCAGGCATTGGCCATTCATGGACGTACCCGCGCCTGCGCGTATGCCGGCCATGCGGAATACGACACTATCGCCGCGGTAAAGGCCCAAGTGAAAATCCCCGTCATTGCAAACGGCGATATCACCACACCGGAAAAAGTAAGGCAAATATTGGAATATACGGGCGCTGATGCCGTCATGATCGGCAGGGCCGCCCAAGGGCGTCCCTGGATATTTCGCGAAATCAGTCATTATTTGGCTACTGGCGAACATCTTCAGCTGCCGGAGGTCACCGAGATTCATCGGGTACTTATCGATCATCTGCATGACTTATACTGTTTCTATGGTGAGTATTCCGGTGTGCGTATTGCCCGTAAGCACATCTCCTGGTACACCAAAGGATTGGTCGGCTCTGCCGTGTTTCGCCACGCAATGAACCAGTTGCAAACCACTGACCAGCAGTTGTCGGCGATTAACATATTTTTTGGCGAGCTTGCCGGTTACGGGCGGCGATTGACATATGTTGAGCCTGAGGAGTTGGTCGCGTGAGCGCAATTAACGAAAACGACATTGCGCGTTGCGTGCGCAAAGGTGTAGAAGATTATTTTAACGATCTGGACGGGGAAAAACCCCATGCTATTTATGATATGGTAATAAGTAGCGTAGAGAAGCCACTGATCGAACTGATAATGCAGCGCGCGGGGGGTAACCAGACGCGCGCCGCCGAGCTCCTCGGTATCAACCGCAACACGCTTCGCAACAAAATGAAGCAGTATCAGATCAAATAGGTAGGTAGCGTAGAACGCAGAATGGAGCAGTACTGAGCCGTTTGCGCAATTCGATTCTAATAAATCATTCCTTTATATGCCTCTAAACCATTTTCAGTTTTATCTAAGTATGCGTCAGGCAAGCGTTGAGGAGGCGTAATGGCAACTCTGCTTCCCATTCCCGCCGGTTGAAGCGGTAACAGAACTCATTGAGATACTCTT
>JACCWK010000059.1 GCA_013697655.1 Nitrosospira sp. | reverse complement strand
TAAGGTTGTGGCGTAAATCCGCCGCCACAGCCGCGCACTGAATCGAATCCATAATTCGATGCGTTAGAAAGCGGACACTCTATTTGCTACCAAACCGGACAATTCTATTTGTTGCTAACAGCAGAATGATTTATCGTTTGGGACTTGATGTTGGTACGGCATCAGTTGGTATCGCCGCCGTAGAGTTAAACAAGAGCGGCGAACCGGTACGGTTGGCAAGTCATTTAGTGCGCATCTTCGATGAGCCTTTGGAAAACGGGACTGGCGGTCTTGTTTCGAAAAAAGCGGGGCGCCGCAAAGCCCGGTTGCAACGTCGCCAGATCGACCGGCGCGCCTCACGACTGCGGCGTATTGCTCATCTTGGGGAATTACTGGGCCTTAAGCGGGGCGAGATCCTGCCAGATGACGGCAATACTTTTCCGCGGCTACGAGCGCAGGCTGCCACAGAGCGAGTCGAACTTGCCGATTTGCTGCGTATTTTTTTGCGTATGTCCAAACGACGCGGCTATAAAGGGGAATTCAAGGAGAACAAGAAGGGCGAAGTTGCGGAGGGTTCCAGCGAGCTGGAGCGAGTAATGAATGAGCTTACTGAGGAGCGTGGAGTTCAAATTACTTTGGGTCAATATCTGCTGCATCGATTGGAGACCGGCCGGACTGTCAGGCTCAAGGTCAATCAGATTGGCAGCGACACCAAAGGCAAAAAAGAACAGCCTGAAGCGAGCGATCGCAATGCTCTTAAGAATCTCTATACGCTGCGCAAGATGGTTGAAAGGGAATTCGCCATTATCTGGCAAACGCAGTCCGTTTTTCACGATGAACTTAACTTGTCTCATGACGGCAAGCCATTGCAGGAACACTTCCGTGAAGCCCTGTTCTATCAACGTCCATTAAAATCGGTGGCTGATTCTGTGGCGCAGTGTTCGTTGGAGCCTACCCTGTCTCGTGCGCCTCGTGCGCAAATGGCTTTTCAGCGTTTCCGGATTGAGAAGACTCTGGCTGATTTACGCTGGGGTGCAGGTAGAACTGCTTCGCCATTGCAGCCGCAGCAAAAGGCTGTCATCCGGTTATTGCTTGATCAAACCGACAAAATAAAATTCGAGGATATTTACGAAGCACTCGCAAAAGCCGGATGTCCAAAACCACAAAATAAAGGACTCAATCTCGATCGTGCAAGCCGCGACGAATTACTTGGAAATACTACGCTGACCGCACTGCGCCAACTGGACAAGCATAGCAAAAAGCATCACCCGGATTGTGCCGCCGAACTGGAAAAGAAATTTCGTGCGCTAGATGAACAAATCCAGATTACCACGATCAATTTTTTGGCTGAGATTGGTTCGCCGGAACAGCTTGATGATTCGGAATGGCATACCGGCGTTAAGACAAAGAATAGGAAGTTCCGCCAATTCAGTGGCGCATTAATTGACTTCGTCAATGAGATCAAAGAACACGACAAGTTTAATCGGCTAATTAAAATGGATTTCGAGGGTGGCCGCGCTTCCTATTCCGTCAAGGCACTCAATAAGCTGGCCGATTGGATGGAGGGGCCAAATTGGCCAGGTGATTGGCAGTTCGATATGAAACATTTGGACGAAGATGCGGCTATTCGCGTGTGCTATCCAGAAAGTTGCAATCGTGAAGTCAAACAGTTGGATAAGCTATCAGCACCGCCGTCCACTGGCAATGCTGTGGTGGATGGCGCTCTGCGGCAGATTCGCTGGACGGTGAACAAAGTCATCAATGAGCTGGGCGAGCCTCCGGCGGAAATTGTGGTCGAATTAGCGCGAGAAATGAGCTTAGGTATTACTCGTCGCAATGAGCGCGAGAGAGATAATACTAAGCAGCAGAATGCGCGCAGCTTTGCCGAGAAAGAAATTCGAGCGCATGGGCTAACACCAACTTCATCAAGAATCAGACGCTACCTTTTGTGGGCGGAACAGGACAAAAGTTTTTGCCCATATTGCAACAAAACTATCGGAATAACCGAAGCACTGTCTGGTGCCGCCACCGAATACGAGCACATTCTGCCACGTTCGCTAACGCAGGTAGGCATGAAGCGCTCGGAAATCGTGCTCGCTCATCATGTTTGTAATCATGAAAAAGGTAATCGTACGCCGTGGGAAACGTGGGGTAACACAGCTCAATGGCAATCTGTTGAAGCAGCGGCCGCACGCTTTGAGAGCAAAAAATTGTTTCGAAAAGCGAAGCTACTACGTCTCATGGACTTTGAACGGGAGGTAATGACAGACGAATCTGTTAACGGATTTTTCGACCGTCAGTTCCACCAAACCTCCTGGATTGCCAAAGAAACCGCACAGTGGCTGAATTGTCTGTGCCCGAACAAGGTTTCGGTATCGCGTGGTGAGATGACTGCGATGCTCCGCCGCAAATGGGGGTTGGAAACCATCATCCCCGAGGTGCGTATCGAAAGTGATCTGCCAGTGCTGGATGAAGAGGGCAAGCCGATAACAGCGGAAGATTTTGTCATACTCAAAAAATTTCTTGAGGGCCATCCTATCAGCCGTGTTGATCGCGAAGCCAATTCCGGCTTCAACTTCATTCGTCGTCCAGACAAACGGCTCGACCATCGTCATCACCTCATAGATGCTATTACGCTGGCGCTTACCTCGCGTGGATTGTTCCAGAAAATGGCAAAAAATTACAAAACCGCTGCGGAAAAAATGCGGTCGCTCGATGGGGAAACCATCGAAGAACGCGAACGCCGCATGAAATATGAAACTGGCCGCCTGTTGCGACTGGAAGCTGTAGAGCCGCCTTTGCGCAATATACGTACGGCAGCACTTGACGCAGTCAGGGAATGCCTTATATCCATCAAGCCGGATCGTTATTCAGATGGGGCGGTTTTCAAGGACACCGCCTACGGCGTACGTCAACGAGAGGGGGAGGAGAAGATGCGCCTGACCTTGCGGCAAGCAGTCGCTGATCTCGGTAAAACACAAGGTAAAACTAGCACGGAAGCTGCTCGCAAAGCTATTGCGAATATTGTAAGTGACGATGTACGGCGCATCGTTATGCAAATGTTTGAAGCGCGTTTAGCGACTGGCATGAGCGCCGTCGATGCGCTAAAAGAGCCCATTATCCATTCGTTATATGACAAAGCCATTCGTAAGGTGCGTTGTTTCGCTGGCTATGCAGAAGATGTTGATCTCATCGTGCATAAATCAAGAGCATGGGATAAGCGAGCTAGGTGTTGGGTTACGAAAGAACACAAAAAGCGTTTGATTAGCGCAGGCTATGCGTTTCTCGAAATGGCAACTGATGGGACAAACGTAGTTCGGCCAGTAAAAATGCGAGATGCTCTCGTTAAAAAAAATAAACAAGCCAAAGTAGGTATAACCAGGATATACAAGGGAGACACGCTATTCGATGACAAGACTCAGAAAAAATACGTTGTCAGACAAATCAAGGCACAGGGAGGTGGCATGCTGGTTATGTCTCAGATAACAGAGACTAGACCGATTGCAGCAATGTCTGCGAAAGATGGGAGGTTGCAGCCGTCAGGTAAAGGGCTGGCAAGATTCAAGCAAATCTGACATGTCTGAGCAGCGCATTCTTGTAATTGAAAATCCGGCACGGCTGTCCATTGAGATCGGGCGTTTGAAGATCGAGCGTGACGGATTTACACACGTATACATCTCACCCAGAGATATTGCCGTGCTCTGTCTGGAGCATCACACCATCTCAATGTCGGTTGCCGTTTTGAGAACTCTTGCGGAGGCGGGATGTGCTGTATTAGTGACGGATGCACGGCATCTGCCCGCCGCCATGCTGCATCCGTTTGCTGCCACAGGATTGAATGCAGGTAGATTGCGTCAGCAGATCGCCCTGGATTGCAGTGAATTGCGCGCGAAACTATGGAAACAGCTTGTTGCGGCGAAGCTCTCTACCCAGGCTGCTACTCTGCGCGAACTCGGGCGCAACGGTGCCCTCCGACTGGAGAGGCTTGCCGCACAAGTGCTGCCCGGCGACAAGAACAATGCGGAAGGGCAGGGAGCGAAACACTACTGGAACAGCCTCTTTCCCGACTCATTCCGGCGCAGCAAGGAAGGTGCGACAGACCCACTAAACATACGCCTCAATTACGGTTATGCAGTGCTACGCACCATGATTGCTCGCACATTGGCTGCCAGTGGGTTGAATGCCGCATTGGGGCTCGGTCATGCCAACGCAGGTAACGCATTCAATCTTGCGGATGATTTTATCGAGCCTTATCGCTTTCTGGTAGATATTCATTTGGCATTGGATGCGGATACCTGGAGTGAAGTACCGGAATTCAACAGCCATGCAAAGCGGCTCTTGTTGAGGTTTATTAGACAGCCGGTGCGAATAGTGGGGCAAGATATGCGTCTGCATGCTGCGATTGAAGCATCGGCGGCGAGTTTTGTGCGCATACTAGACGGGAAAGACACACGATTATTGGTGCCCGAAGGGATAGTGATTTCAGGAGATAAATCTTGGGCATTAACGGCTGGCGCGTAATGTGGGTGATCGCGGTTTACGATTGTCCAATGACTGAGCGTGAAGAAAGGCGTGATTACACGCTATTTCGCAAAGCGCTTTTGCAGGAGAATTTCTTCCAATTGCAATATTCACTTTATGTGCGACATTTCCCGACAATGGCAGTAGCCGAGGCAACTATTCAACGTATCCGTTTAGGTATTCCCGCAGGAGCGCAGGTTGCTTTTTTCCTTGTTACCGACAAGCAATATGCGATGACTCGTGAGTTTTTTGGCCCCAAACCAACACGAAAAAAGCCCGACTTACCGGAGCAAGTCGAGCTTTTTTAGACTGCCGCGCAATCAAAACAACGGGTTGCGTGTGAGACATTTTATCAGGCATTCCGGTGGTGGGGTGCCGGAACTACTACCCGTTATAGGACAATTCGTGAGCAATTTTATCAGGCATTCCGGTGGTGGGGTGCCGGAACGACAACACGCTTCACTCTCTTGCCGGGACGATTTTATCAGGCATTCCGGTGGTGGGTGGCGGAAAAGAGCTATTGTCAGCTACTTTTGTCAGGTATCGACATGCGCAACATTTGACGAGTCATTCTATACGGAAATCTGCGTCAATCTCCTGCCTGCTGCTTTCCCATAAGGCTATGTTTGCGCGCATAACCGAAATAGACGATCAGGCCGAGCACGGCCCAGATCACGAATAATCTGATAGTCCCCCAGCCCAGGCTGACGAACAGCAAGGCACACCCAGCCATGGCCAGTGGGCCGACAATCCAGATCATCGGTGTCCGGAAAGGGCGATGCCGGTCCGGTTCTCGGCGGCGCAATACCATCACGCTCAGAGCCACCATGAAGAATGCAAACAGGGTGCCGGAGTTGGACACATCGGCAAGCATGGCGACCGGAAACATCGCGGCAAAGAAGGCCACGGCAATACCCGTGATCAAGGTAACGACATACGGTGTGTGAAAACGTACATGTATATGCGAAAAAGACCTCGGCATGAGGCCATCGCGCGACATGGTGAACAAGACACGGGTTTGTCCGTAAATCATCATTAAGACCACAGAGGGAAGGGCAATAATGGCAGCGGAAGCTACCCAGTTGCCGATAGCAGGGTAACCGACCGCGCGCAGGACAAAAGCCAAGGGCTCTTTGGATTGCGATAGCTCACCGCCAGGTTGGGCGCCGACAGCACCCACTGCTGCGTAGGCGACGACCAGATAGAAAATCGTGCAAATCCCCAATGAACCTATCAGACCAATAGGCACATTACGGTTGGGATTTTTGGTTTCTTCGGCTGCTGTCGAGACCGCGTCGAACCCGATGTAGGCAAAAAAGATGGAGGCCGCCGCGCCTAGGACACCGACGCCGGAAGCTGGAGTTCCCCAGCCATTGGGTAGCATAGGTTCAAAGTTGACTGCATTGACAGCGGGGATGGCTAAAACGATGAATACCGTGAGCGCGATAATTTTTACAATCACCAGAAGGGCAGTGAATCTGGCGCTTTTTTCGGTACCTATGATCAGAAGAAAAGTAACGAAAAGCGAAATCAGAAAAGCCAGCAGGTTGAAACCTCCAGCGGATATTGTGCCATCTGCCAGCGCAATTGTGTCGCCTGGCCCTGCAGTCCAGACAAGGGGCAATCCGTAGCCGATCTCATGCAGAAAGCCGTTAATATAGCCTGACCAGCCGACGGCCACCGCAGCTGCCGCGACCGCATACTCCAGAATAAGCGCCCAGCCCACCATCCAGGCAATCAGTTCACCGAATACCGCGTAGGAGTAGGTATAAGCCGATCCCGCCACCGGTACCATCGCGGCAATCTCGGAATACACCAAGGCAGCTAGCGCGCAGATGAAACCTGCAATGACGAATGAGTACATCATTCCTGGTCCTGCTTTTTCCGCGGCAACGGAAGTCAGTACAAAAATCCCCGTACCGATGATGGCGCCGATACCAAGCATAGTGAGGTCAAATGCTCCGAGTTGGCGTTTGAGTCCCCTTGTCTCGGCTGACGCAAGTATGTGGTCCAAGGATTTGACCCGATCGAACAGCATCTCGTTTCTCCGAAAAATCTCAATAAAAAGGCTTGTTATCTGTTCTTCTTGTAGTTAAGGCAGCGAGGGGACACGCTACAAAGTACCAGGCTGCTATCGTTCGATAGGGCTGCAAAGCACGATGAGTTTTCCATCTCACGTGCCGGTTTCGGTTGATGCGTGCATGGTCCCGCGAGATTTGTCAGTTGCGCCCAATTTTCATCGATTAGAGAAAAGTGTTTCATGGCAGGTTGTTGATACCTATCAGCCTGCGAGTTTGTATTTGTCATAACGCACTTTCTTCAGGATGCCCGAGGCGTGACAGCATCTTTTATCTTTGATTACTCGAAGTTACGGTCTTTGTGCGCCAATTGGCATGCGCACGGAGGAGATATCGTAGAACCAGGAGCTCATGAGGCAAGAGCAGAACGGATAGCGGCTGAATGATATCATTTGTCTGTTCGATAGTTCTATGGGCAATCCGGTTTCTAGCCTTCAAATGGGAAGGAAAGATACGAGGCAGGAAAAGAAATACATGCGCCCTGCTGGAAAGAGGGGCAGGTATATAATGTTCTCTCTGCAGGAGTAGGGGATTTAAAGCGAGAAATTGGGCGCTTATTATGCTTGTAGATCAATGGTAGTTCGGCGGTACCGATTATTTCAACCTGCTCTCTGGGAAGAGTAAGATGTTTGTTAATGTAGCAAGCTCGCCCGAAGGCATACAGCAAATGTTTCCCTCTGTCGGATGGCGGAGCGGGAGGTCAGAGCAATATCGCGAAGACAACTTTTCCTTACAGACGGAGGAGCATGATGAACAAAATTAATGGGTGGGCATCGCATGGCGCAAAACAGAAGCTTGAGTGCTTTAGTTATGATGCCGGCCAGCTGGGCCCCGAGGAGGTGGAGATTGCCGTGGAATACTGTGGTCTTTGCCATTCCGATCTTTCGATCCTAAACAACGATTGGGGCTTATCCCAATATCCTGTCATACCGGGACACGAGGCGGTGGGGCGGATAGTTGCGGCAGGGGATTACGTAAAGGGATTGCAGATCGGGCAGCGTGTCGGCATCGGTTGGAGTGTTGAGAGCTGCATGCACTGTCATGAGTGCATGACGGGTAATCACAATCTCTGTCCAGATGTCGCGGCCACCATTATCGGACATCATGGAGGTTTTGCCGATAGGCTGAGGGCGCATTGGGCATGGGTAATTCCCCTTCCTGAAGCGCTCGATATCTCGTCTGCAGGTCCGCTGCTTTGTGGCGGCATCACAGTATTTGGTCCGTTGCTCACGTTTGGAGTAAAGCCGACAGACCGCGTGGGAATCGTGGGGATCGGCGGGCTGGGACACCTTGCCGTAAAATTTGCCAATGCCTGGGGTTGCGAGGTGACGGCCTTCACGTCCAGCATGTCGAAGACGGAGGAGTTGCGGGGATTTGGGGCTCATCGCATCGTGTCAAGCCGCAGCAGCGCGGAAATTCTCTCGATAGCCCGTTCACTCGATTTCCTGTTTGTTACTGTGAATACGCCACTCGACTGGAATGCGCTGCTCAAGACGTTGAAACCGAATGGACGCATGCACGTGGTTGGCGCAGTTTTGGAACCAATGCCGATTTCCGCCTTTGACCTCATCATGGAACAAAAAAGTGTTTCAGGGTCTCCAACGGGGGGACCGGCAGCAATCTCAGCCATGCTTGATTTTGCCGCACGTCACAATGTCTTACCGCAGGTCGAGCATTTTCCACTGGCGAAGGTAAACGATGCCATTGAGCACCTTGCTGCGGGCAAGGCGCGATATCGCGTTGTCCTGGATGTTGCATGAAACATCGGGGACGAGGCACGACGATGTCGATGCATCTTGCATTCAGCCTTAATTAATTCAATATTTTGCTTATAACCAATGAATTATAAAGAGGTATGATTATTGCTTGCCAATTGGTGGGTAGCTAAACTACCGCGCAACCTCAAAATGTGCGCCGCTTTTCGGCGCTCGCATACACATGGGTTCTACTTGGCGGTGCGGAGCCCCATCAGATATTGATGCTTCAGGTGGAGTTGAAATGGTCACTAACGCTTGAGGCCGTAGTTGATGAAATATGAGATATAACTTCCTGCTGCTTGGTCGAGTCGTCCGAGCCTGGCGCCGCCGTTCAATCGGGGGGTTTAGCCGGTTGCTGATTTACAACCTTAGGCTGATAGCAACGGGTAGGTATCTGAAGTTAAGCGATGTCTATGATCAGTCGTTTGACCGGCAATTTAACGTTGAGACCGCAGGAACTGAAGAACCCGAATTTCTGACGGCAGAAGATATTCTTAAAACGCACGCCAGAGCTTACGAGCCTGTAAGTGTGCAACACATGCAGGCATTGCTTGGAATGTTGCCCATTCTTGATTTCGGTACGTTTATGTTTATCGATCTGGGCTCGGGAAAAGGACGTGCATTATTCGTTGCGGCGATGCATCCATTTCAGCAAGTCGTGGGCGTCGAATACAGTCAAGAGCTCCACGAGATCGCGATACGTAACATGCAAACCTACCGGAACCCTGCGCAAAAATGCTTCGATATCAGACCCACTTGCGCAGATGCCACGACATTCAATCTGCCTGAATTGCCGACAGTCTGCTTCATAAACAATCCCTTTGACGTGTCATTGATGGCCAAGACTGCTGAGCTTTTCGACGAGTCGGTGCAGTCGGCGCCACGCCCTTTTTTCATCATTTATATTCATGCCTACTGCTCAACCTATAGACGATTTGCCCGGCTGGTCGCGAATACGCGAGGGCTTCTTGGAGAGGTCGTCTTATGTGATCTGGCAGTGGGACGCGGCCAGCAAAGATAAATGGCCGGGAATATAGGTCTCGTCGTAATAATAGCGTGTGATCTAAGTATACCCGCAAGAAAATGCGGTATTGTGGGTAGAAGATTTCGGGCCTGATGCCTGCCTCGTCAACCGCTACGACCCTGAAGCGCGGTTATCCTTGCATCAGGATAAGAAAGAACGAGGGCGATTTTAGCGCCTATTGTCTCGGTTTCGCTAGGCATTCCAGCGGTGTTTCTGTGGGGAGGCTTGCGGCGGGAAGACAAGCCGATTCGAGTGCAATTGATGCATGGCGATGTCATGGTTTGGGTGGGCCGTCAAGGCATGCGATTTCACGGCGTTTTACCGTTTAAGGAAGGCAATCATCCATTGGCTGGCAGCTACCGGATCAATCTGACCTTTCGCAAGGTGGCTTAAGGAACTTCATCGATATTCTTCTGCGGTTTTATTAAATACCCAATTCATCGCGACGACATTAACTCCGAAAATTTAAGAACTGAAGAGTTGGAAACTTGTCTGTTTATGTAATAGGAATCGCCGCGTAGAATTTTACGCACTTGTACTAAGTTACGACGAACTGGGCCGCCACCAGGACCACAGAATAAAGTTGCTGTGGTCCTGGTGGCGGCCCCGCAATCGTAGTGGGGGCAGTGGTGGTGATTCCTGGGACCCTGATATGCGTTCCCATAGATTGGGGCATTACCGTAACGGCAGGCAAAACCAGGGAAAAATTAACGGTTCGCAGGTCTGGTATTGTTTCCAGCGTTACTGTAATCAACTGGCCAATGTCTGTATCCTGAATACGAACTTCGTCTCCCCTGAAGGAGCGGCTGAGTCGATTGTCGCGATAACTTAAAATCGGGCCCCCTAAAATACTCGTGCTGGAGTAGGTCACATGGATTGCGCCTCGGCTGAGTTCAAACAGGTTGGCTTGTGTAAATCTTGCATAATCAGTTGCTCCTTGTGATAGTAATTCGCCAAGGTGTAGCTGGATACGGAGTAAGCGCGGTAGCGGTCCACGCAACTCGCTAGTGTAGTGCGCCATTCTGTTTGGAACTTAAGCGGCGATTGGCGCGGATGACTTTTTGCAGGATGTCATTGGCCTTGGCAGTCCAGACAAAAGGCTTGGGGGATTGGTTATGCATGGCGATGTA
>JACCWK010000058.1 GCA_013697655.1 Nitrosospira sp. | reverse complement strand
TAAGGTTGTGGCGTAAATCCGCCGCCACAGCCGCGCACTGAATCGAATCCATAATTCGATGCGTTAGAAAGCGGACACTCTATTTGCTACCAAACCGGACAATTCTATTTGTTGCTAACAGCAGAATTGCGGGAAAAGTATCAATCGTACTTTCGTTACCGCCTCAAATTATCCATATGTCTCGCGCCATGCTTTCTTGCGGGAAGCATATTGAGGATGCATTTCGGCCTGCTTCCATTTTTAAAATTCGCATATCGCCGCGCCCGGGTATAGCCCATTTGCAAGAATTTTCTTGCGAGATCAGCACCGATAAAATCCTCGGCTTCTAAATAATCTTCAAACATTTCATAAAGGATCGTGCTGCTGTTTTCTGCGATTTCCGGCGTTTTAAAGCGCCAATGCGGCGTCAATTCGCTTTTATAGGGCTCGCATATCAACACCCCCCTGTTCGCCTTTGCCGACCCGGTATTTTTGGAGCTCCTTCCGATAGTCAATATCCGGTTTCCACGGATAGCTTCGCTTATCAAAATTCAAATAAGACGGGATATGGTAATTTGTCACGAACCTATTTCCTTAGAAAAGTACAGAGCGCAGCGGCTCGTGCGCTCCTTGCCTAAATAGTAGTCAGGATATTCTCTTATCTGGATGGCAGGTAACGATTGCCGATCTGGATAAAGTAGAATGTAGAAATGACCCATTTACTTCACATGATGTCCCAAGGCATCTCACCTTATAAACTCCACACTAGTGTTTTGCGCACAATCCTTCCCGTTTTTTTTTCTTTGAATTAAGAATTATTTGGGAAATTATTGATCAAACGTTTACATAAAGCGTGTGATTAACCTTGAACTATCGACAGCTCACCTGGAGTGTCCGGTTAAGGTTATTTTTTTAATAGATATTCTTCTGTCATGATCTATTTGATATTGATCTGTTTGATCTTTCTTCTCGTTGTCGGACCTTCGTACTGGGTTAAACATACCATGGAAAAATATAGCGAACCCGCCGATCGCTATCCGTTCACGGGCGCACAGCTTGCTCGCGATCTGCTGAATCAAGCCGATTTGCAACACATTGGCGTGGAGGAAACCAAGTTGGGCGACCATTATGATCCGGTGGAAAAAAAGGTCCGTCTTGCATCGGATAAATTTAATGGTCGCTCACTGACAGCCATAGCGGTTGCAGCGCATGAAGTCGGCCATGCGATCCAGGATCGAGATCACTACCCGCCCCTTGCCTTACGTACAACGCTAGTGCAATGGGCTGCACCAGCGGAGAAACTGGGTGCCGGTATTCTAATGTTGGCGCCTGTGATTATGATGGTACTGCGCTCTCCCGGGGTAGGGTTGCTATTCCTTGCAGGCGGTATTCTGACGCTGGGAAGCGCGGCGCTGGTGCACGCGCTAACCTTGCCAATGGAGTTGAATGCCAGTTTTGCCCGCGCCTTACCAATTTTGGAGCGAGGACGTTATCTGATCGATGGGGACATGCCGCATGCGCGGCGCTTGCTCAATGCCGCGGCATGGACTTATGTTGCGGCTTCCTTGATGACACTTCTCAATATTGCACGCTGGTTGGCGATTCTGCGCCGATGATTAAAATCAAGCGCTGCCTTTATCAAGAAAGGGGGTGGTATAAGAGCTGGACTATTTTTCGGAAAACAAGGAACCTTGCGGAGGGGAGCACTATTAGCTTTAAATGAAATGGCTGATCAGACAAGGTTAAGGGAGTCACCTGAGGAAGATTTGACACGACAGCTATCCATGATCTTCTTAAAAACTTTGTAAGTTGCAAAGTATTCTTAACCACTCAAACCCCTTAGCTATGTCATCCAATCCGCTTCGGCGGGTTTTTTGTCTGCCCTAGCTCCCGTTAAATAGTCCGAAAGCACTAGCATTAATTAACCATAGTAGTAATATGGTGTTGAGAACCTGCGCAGCCCGCGTACTCCCATGCGGGCTTTTTTTTCGTCCTTCCATGTCAGTCAATTTTCCCCAGTACGACAAGTCCTACGAAGCAGAACACGAGCGCCCAAAGCACCAATCTGATTACAAGCAATCTTCCCGACAAATAGCCGCCTTCTGGTTGCTTCTTCTCTTCGTCAGTCATTTTCTCAATCTCCTTATCGAGATTTTCGCGTCACTCCGTAAGTCTCTCTTATAGCAACGTAGACTGATTCATCAGCATACAGTTCTTACTTACCGATCCGAGGCTGATTTCTACCCTTTTCCCATTCGCGCGCACTCTTTTTTAGCCGAAGATCGGTTCTCTGGCTCCTCAATTTTACCCCGATTAAACCTCCCACCACGAAAGCGATCACCGCTGTCAGAAGCCATTCCATAGGTCCTCCCATACTGTTGAGTTTGATCATAGTCCTTTCGAATATCGAAATGCAATCTTTACACAAATTTCAAACTGAACCCACCCCTTGGGTTATCCTGGTCTCTCATCCAGATCGCGCTACTAAATTGTTCTTCATGAATCGCTATAACAAAGGTGAAATTTACTCATTTGCGGCATTTAGCACATGTCAAATTCCTTGTAGAGCGGAGGCGAGTTGTACGCTGAAAAAATTTAATCCCTTCGCTAATGCTCGATTCCAGGAAGTTCGAAATTTCACTTGATTTATTTTCTGTGAGATCGTGGTTGAGGCATAATTTGCTAACAGCCGAGTCCTTCCGCGAGCTTTGCATAATCGGCTAAAGCATTCATCATTGTATTATTTATCCACGAAGAAGGAGCAACCATGTCAAGTGTCGGTTACCATGAACCCATCGAGGAGCTGTCCGCTGAAACGAGGGACATGCATAGAGCAATTGTTTCGTTGATGGAAGAGCTGGAGGCTATTGATTTGTACAATCAGCGTGTAGACGCCTGCAAGGATGAGGAACTTAAAGCAATTCTTGCGCATAATCGTGATGAGGAGAAGGAACACGCCGCAATGGTGTTGGAGTGGATTCGACGCAAAGACTCAACATTTTCGATACAACTGAAAGATTACCTGTTTACCGAGAAACCTATTGCACATAAGTAGCCATATCTGTCCGGTTTAGCCTCATGCGCGTGGGAGGAGATCATGACCGATGGGTTTTTTCAGTATAAAGCATAAAATCGATCACTGATGACCTTCCCATCTTTCCAGTGTTGAACAGCTACCCGATCAAATTTCTTGTATCCGAGGTCCTTATTGTTTGTACTCATAATGCCTTCGGTCATGGTGACATCATCACCTACAGCAGTGGCGATGATCTCTGATTTGAGCCATGCCTCAACTCCTTGAAAAAGGTCTGATTCCCTATCTTTGGCCTGTTCGAGACCTGTGGCCACTACATCATTCTTTTCCATCACCACACAGTCCGGATGATAATACTTGTCCATGGATTCCAGAATTTCGCCCTTCACAATCATGTTGTTTAAGTCGTCCAACTTTTCTTTCAAGGTCATGGTTTCCTCCAATCAAACGGGTGATGATGAAGCAGTCGCCAAGCAAGGTCTAGACATTCTGGAAAAGTGTATTTAAATCTCTCTTTTATAAGCTCCCGCGGTCAACGCGCCTCAACTTTTAGAAGGTGCCGGGTGTCGCTTCTCATTTCAAAGGTTGGCTTTTAACCACCGTTGCCGCGCCTTACGTGCACTGGAAAAAACATTCTCCAATGCTTCTCCGTCGTCGCGCGCGAGTATCTCACGTAAGGCTGTCAGTTCCTTCTGATAGGCATCGATTTGCCTGGATAGCGCTTCCCGATTAGCAAGGCATATGTCCCGCCACATTTCGGGGGAACTGCCGGCAATGCGCGTGAAGTCACGGAATCCGCTGCCCGCAAAACGCAGCAGATCGTCCGAGGGGAGGGGATCATCCAGATTCTGTGCGGAGCTGTATGAGACATGGTTCATTAACAGAAATGCCAGCACATGGGGAAGATGGCTGACCGCAGCGAGGGTCTTATCATGCTGAGCTGCGCTCATTTGTGAGACTCGTGCGCCGCAGGCCTGCCACAATTCAGTTACCTGTTTTACCGCATCAACGCTGGTTTCATCCAGCGGAGTCAATACCACATTCTTGTTGCGGAACAAATCGGCATCAGCTGCATCCGCCCCGCTCAGTTCAGCCCCGGCGATGGGATGCCCAGGGACGAAATTTTTCAGATGTCCAGCCAAATGAGTGCGTGCCGCAGCGACTACATCCTGTTTAGTGCTGCCTGCATCGGTGACAATGACGCCGGGCTCGAAATGCGGGGATATTTGCGCCATGATTCCACCGATCTGTCCAACCGGCGTGGCGAGGAAAACTATACTTGCATCCTTCAGCGCTGATGGAAGGTCATTGGCAATCTCATCAATGGCACCCCGCTTGCGAGCACGTTGCAGATTTTCCCGGCTTCGTCCAACGCCGACGACATGCTTGACCAGCCCCGCTTCACGTAACGCTAGCGCGAATGAGCCGCCGATCAGGCCCACGCCGATAATCACCATTTTGTTGGTCACGACGCTTGGCATAATTTAGACCAGTTTCCTTGGATATCTGGATTATAGACTCCGCCCAATGACTCCAGCTATTCCTTTTAACGATTCAATGAGAGATTCGAATTCCTGCGGATTCAATGCCTGGTCGGCGTCACACCATGCATCGCAGGGGTTCGGGTGCGTTTCCACCAATAGTCCATCAGCACCTGCGGCAATTGCAGCGCGCGCCAGCGCAGGGACCATCCAGGCCTTTCCTCCGGCATGGGAAGGATCGACGATAACCGGCAAATGGGTTTCTTTTTTCAGCACAGGAATGCAAGTCACATCCATCACATTGCGGTAGGCTGTTTCGAAAGTACGAATGCCGCGCTCACAGAAAATGATATTATGATTGCCACCGGCGGCAATATATTCTGCCGCCATGAGCCACTCCGAGATAGTTGCCGACATGCCGCGCTTGAGTATCACCGGCTTGTTGATGTGCCCCACCTCTTTCAGCAGTTCGAAGTTCTGCATGCTGCGGGTACCGATCTGGATCACGTCTACGTCGTACTTAAGGAAGGTATCGAGCATGCGAGCATCCATAAGTTCGGTGACGATGCGAAGATTATATTTATCCGCCGCCTTACGGAACATTTTCAGCCCTTCTTCGCCGTTGCCCTGAAAAGTATATGGGCTGGTGCGGGGCTTGAAGGCCCCTCCGCGCATCAGTTGGCAGCCAGCAGCGGACACATATTGCGCCGATAAATCCATTTGTTCCTGCGTTTCGACCGAACACGGGCCGCCAATAATCTGTACCTGGTTACCGCCAATTAAAACTCCGCCTACATCTATTATCGAGTCATGCTTGTGCGATTCGCGCGATACAATCTTGTACTGCTTGAGGATATGCATCGAATATTCGACCCCAGCCAGCGAATCGAACATTTCCGGATCAAGCTTACGCTCATCTCCTATGGCGCCGATTACGGTACGTTCTGTCCCGCGCGAAATGTTCGCATCAAGGCCGAAGCTTCGGATTTTATTAACCACCGAACCGATCTGTTCGTCAGTGACGTCACTGTTCATTATAATGATCAAGCTGATTCTCCGATTGCAATCTCAAGCGATTTCAAGAATGTCTGGTTTTCTGATTCGAGCCCGACGGTGACTCGAAGATGCTCCGGCATTTCGTAAATACTGATGGGTCGCACGATAACACCCTGTCTGAGAAGACTTTCATTTATAGCGCCGGCATTACCGCCATTTACTCGGAAACTCAGAAAATTGCCGTAGGAAGGAATGTACTCAATGCCGAGTTGTCGCAGTCCTGTAGTAATTTGCAGCATGCCTGACTGGTTGAGCGCATATGAGCGTTTCACAAATTCAATGTCTTGCAGTGCGGCTACAGCGCCTGCGAGACCAATACTATTTACATTGAATGGCTGTCGCACCCGGTTCATCAAGCCGCTCACGTCAGGATGGGCCAGTCCGAAGCCCACGCGTATGCCCGCCATGCCGTAAGCTTTGGAAAAAGTGCGCGTAATAAGTAGATTGGGGAAGCGTTTTAGCCAGGCGATGCTGTCAGCCTGCATGGTGCTCGGTAAATATTCGTTATAAGCTTCATCCAGCACTACCAGCACATCTGAGGATACCCGTTCCAGAAAACGCAATAATGCGGAGGCAACGAGGAACGTACCGGTGGGATTATTTGGATTGGCGATGAACACCATGCGAGTTTCAGGCGTAACCGCATCCAGCATGGCATCAAGGTCATGGCCGTATTTCCTGGCGGGGACCGCGATCCCGCTTGCTCCCATCGCTTGCGTTACCAGTGGATAAACAGCAAAGGCATGTTGGGAATAGACTGCCGATGCGCCCGGTTTAAGGAATACACGGGCCGCCAGTTCGAGAACGTCATTGGAGCCATTGCCCAGGACAATCTGATTGCTGGCGACAGTATAACGTTCAGATAAGGCCGCTTTTAATTCGAAGCCGCTGCCATCCGGATAAAGCGCCACCTTATCCATTGCTTGGAGCATTGCCTCCAGCGCTAGCGGACTTGTCCCCAACGGATTTTCGTTAGATGCAAGCTTAATAATGGAGTGTTCATCCATTCCCATCTCCCGTGCCAATTCAGAGATCGGCTTGCCGGGTTGATAAGGGTGGATGGCTCGGATATATTCGGGAGCGAGATCGCAGAGATTCATAATTCAATTGGCATTAAAAATAATAGCTACCTGGCCCTCTCTTGATCTCCCACTACCCTTAGAACATGCAGTCCCCGCCATCTTCCTATTCCTGGTGTATGTCGGAATAAGTCAACTTGGCGAATTGTAGGGACAGGGGAATGAGAAAGAGAAATAACCTAAAATGACGACTAACGGATGTCAACTAACCAGTAAAAATAAAATCACACTGCGGGATACGACCCGAGTATTTTCAAAAACGCAGCTTTCCCCTTCAATTCTTCCAGCGCTGTCGCGGTTTTTGCGTCGTGCTGATGGCCCTCGATATCCACAAAGAATACGTATTCCCATAAACCGGCGCGTGAAGGCCGAGATTCCAGACGGCTCATACTTACGCCATGCTCCGCTAACGGTGCCAGTAATTCGTGTATTGCGCCAGGGCGATTCTTGGTCGCCATGACTAGCGATGTCTTATCTTTGCCTGAAGCAGCAACTTCCTGTGCGGCGATGACCAGAAAGCGGGTGGTGTTGTTCGGATCGTCTTCGATATTCTCAGCGCAGATGGTGAGCCCAAATACTTCTCCGGCCTTTCTGCCTGCCACCGCTGCGGCAGTTTCATCCCCCGCGGCCAACCTTGCCGCATCGGCATTGCTGGCTGCGTTGATCCGGGCCTCGCCCGAGAGATGGGGCAGATTAGCATTCAGCCACTCATGGCATTGAGAGAATGACTGAGGATGAGAGTAAATTTTATTGATGCGCGCGAGATCGCCGTGCTGCGCGAGGAGAAGTTGATGTATTGGCAACTTTATTTCACCGCACACTTTTAGCGGGGTTTGCAGCAGCAGATCAAGCGATCTTCCAACTGCGCCCTCGGTAGAATTCTCCACCGGTACAACTCCATATCCGGCCGCACCCGCTTCCACTTTTCGGAATACATCATCTATCGAGCTGCATGCCAGTGTCGTCACCACGCTGCCGAAGCGCTTCAATGCAGCTTCTTCCGAAAAGGTGCCCTGCGGACCAAGGTATGCGACTGTCAAGGGCTCTTCCAGGGACCGGCATAGGGACATGATTTCAGTGAATAACCTTACGATATGTTCCTTCGCCAGCGGCCCGGTATTCAATTCGCATATCCGTGCGAGGACTTGGGCTTCGCGCTCCGGGCGATAGGCCATGCCGTTCTTGATTTGTCCGATCTCCCGCGCAAGACCCGCGCGAGCGCTCACCAATTTGAGCAGTTCGCTGTCGATTGCGTCTATCTTGTCGCGCAGCTGTTTGAGTTGGGCGGTCATCGTGAATGAGTTGATCCTGACTATTCAGCCAGTGTCGGTAAATAGCGCACCATCAATACGCCCTGGATCGCGGCAACCTCGTCTATCGTTTTTTCCGGTACGGGACTGTCCACATCGACCAGCGTGTAGGCCATCTCCCCGCGAGATTTATTACCCATATTATGGATATTAAGACCTGCTTTAGCCATGCTGGTGGAGATTTGTCCCAGCATATTAGGCACATTGGAATTGGCTACCGCCAGACGGTAAGGAGAGCCCCGTTCCATTGTGATATTGGGAAAATTGACTGCGTTGATAATGTTTCCGTTTTCAAGATAATCTATTATCTGGTTCACCACCATTACCGCGCAATTCTCTTCCGCTTCCAGGGTAGATGCACCCAGATGCGGCAGCGTAATTACCGCTACATGATGCTGAAATATCTGGCTGGGAAAGTCGCAAACATAATATCTTATTCTGCCGGACTCGATTCCTGCGAGTACTGCATTCTCATCGACAATGCCATCACGGGAGAAATTGAGCAGAATCGCGCCTTTTCTCATGCTTTGCACAAGTTCATGATTAATCAAGCGACGTGTTGCATCCAGCAATGGCACGTGCAATGTTATAAAATCACTGTGGTGTAGCAGGTCTTCGATACTTTCAGCTCTTTTGACATGTGCGGATAAACTCCACGCCGCATCCACGGTGATTTCCGGGTCGTAGCCCATCACTTTCATGCCAAGCTGAATGGCCGCATCAGCTACCAGTCTTCCTACCGCGCCAAGACCGACGATACCCAGCGTGCGCCCCGGCAATTCAATTCCCGCGAAGCGCTTCTTGCCATCTTCGGCTAACTTGTGCAAGGTGGCGTTGTCGCCCTGCAAGCCCTCAGTGAAACGCATCGCCGGAACCAGGTTGCGCGATGCCATCAATAAACCAGCCAGCACCAGTTCCTTCACCGCATTGGCATTTGCACCGGGGGCATTGAAGACTGGCACACCGCGCAGGTTCATGTCTTTTACGGGAACATTATTAGTGCCGGCACCTGCCCGGCCTATCGCTTTTACACTGGCCGGAACATCCATCTGCAGCATGTTATGCGAACGGACGAGGATCGCATCGGGTTTGGCTGTATCATTACCCACCATGTAGCGGTTGGGGGCGAAATGCTTCAGGCCCAATTGCGAAATCTGGTTTAGGGTAAGTATCTGGAAAACCTTATGTGCGCGTTCAGGCATGATCGCTTGCAAATTCCTTCATGAATTCCACCAGAACCGATACTCCCTCAAGCGGCATGGCGTTGTATATCGAAGCACGCATTCCTCCAACTGACCGATGCCCTTTTAATTGTATCAGGCCGCGCATTTTGGCCTGTTTCAGAAACTCGTCATCCAGTGTCGGATCTTTCAACGTGAAGGGCACGTTCATGCGCGACCGATCAGACCTTGCTACCGGGCAGTGATAAAAATCGGTAGTGTCGAGCAAGTCATACAACAGCGCAGCCTTGGCGATGTTGATTTTTTCCATTGCCGCCAGTCCGCCTTTTTTTTTCAACCACTCGAACACCAGTCCGGCGATATACATGGGGTAAGTTGGCGGCGTGTTATACATGGAGTCATTATCAGCATGGATTTTGTAGTCAAACATGGTCGGGGTACCCGGCACGGTTGTGCCCAGCAAGTCCTCACGCACAATGACCACGGTCAATCCCGCGGGCCCCATGTTTTTTTGCGCCCCGGCATAAATCAACCCGAATCGGGTTATATCCAGCGGGCGTGACATAAAGGTGGAGGAGATGTCAGCCACCAGCGGAACGTCACCGTTTACCTGGGTCAGGTCGGGAATCCAGTTGAACTCCACTCCGCCGATAGTCTCGTTGGGCGTGTAATGCAAATAAGCGGCACCTGGATCGATATCCCATGTGTCCTGCGAGGGCACGTAAGTGAAATTCGCGTCCTCGGATGAGGCCGCGATATTTACGGCGCAGTATTTCTTCGCTTCCTTGATGGCTTTTTTTGACCACTCGCCGGTGTTGATGTAGTCGGCGGTTTTCTTGCCGCGTAGAAGATTCATTGGCACCATGGCAAACTGACTGGAAGCGCCACCGGATAGAAAAAGGACCTTGTAGTTCCCGGGGATGCCTACCAATTCGCGCAAATCAGTTTCAATCTTCGCGGCAATTGACATGAATTCTTTGCCGCGATGGCTCATTTCCATTATCGACATGCCGCTGCCGTGCCAGTCCAGCATTTCGTCGCGAGCCTGCTGCAAAACCTCCACCGGCAATACCGCCGGGCCCGCACTGAAGTTGAATATACGTTCCATTAATATTCCTTATTCCTCGTCGGTTTCAACCACCCTTTCAAGTCCGGCAAGCTTCTCACCCTCATCCAGGTTAATCAGGGTTACTCCCTGGGTGACGCGACTCATCTCGCGAACTTCCTTGACGCGGGTGCGGATAAGTACACCGCCAGTCGTGATCAGCATGATTTCGTCATCCTGCCTGACCAGTTTTGCCGCCACGACCTTGCCGTTACGCTGACTGGTCTTGATCGCTATCATGCCTTGGGTGCCGCGACCATGACGGGTATATTCGCTTATCGAGGTGCGTTTTCCGTAGCCATTTTCCGTGGCGGTCAAAACTGCCAATTCCTCGCTCTCGGCTACCAGCAAGGAAATAACTTTTTGACCCTTGCCTAGCTTCATTCCACGTACTCCCCGTGCGCCCCGTCCCATTGGGCGCACGTCATTCTCATCGAAGCGCACTGCTTTCCCATTATCGGAAAACAGCATCACATCATGCTTGCCTTCAGTCAAGGCGACGCCGATCAGGTAATCGTCTTCATCCAGACCGACCGCGATGATACCGCTGGCACGAGGACGGGAAAATTCAGACAGCGGAGTTTTTTTCACCGTGCCGAAGGAAGTGGCCATGAATATGTAACGGTTTTCGTCAAACTCTTTTACTGGAAGAATAGCATTGATTTTCTCCCCTTCCTCCAGTTGCACCAGGTTGACGATGGGCTTGCCGCGCGAGGCGCGGCCACCCTGCGGCACAGTGTAAACCTTGATCCAGTACACTCGTCCGCGACTGGAGAAGCACAGGATGTAGTCATGCGTATTGGCGATGAAAAGATTGTCGATGAAATCGTCTTCTTTGGTGCCGGTCGCCTGTTTTCCACGTCCACCGCGTTTCTGCGCGCGGTAGTCATCGAGCGGTTGCGATTTGATATAGCCGCCATGCGACAGCGTCACGACCACATCCGCTGATGCGATCAGGTCCTCCATACTCAAATCCTGAGTATTAATGACGATCTCGCTGCGGCGTTTGTCACCAAACTGCTGCCTGATAGCAACAAGTTCTTCGGTGATAATGGCCGTAATGCGTTCCGGCTTGGAGAGCATGTCGAGGAAATCGGCGATCCTGGTCATCACCTCTTTATATTCGCCAACGATCCTGTCCTGCTCCAGCCCTGTCAACCGTTGCAGCCTTAGTTCCAGAATCGCTTGCGCCTGTGCGTCGGACAGGTGATACCCATCTTTGGTTAACCCGAATTCAGGCGCTAACCCGTCAGGGCGAAAAGCCTTCGTATCAACCGCGGCACGAGCCAGCATTTCTTCCACCAAAGCGGAACGCCAAACCTTCGACATCAGGCTATCTTTTGCTACCGCCGGAGTGGGAGCAGCCTTGATCAAAGCGATCACTTCGTCGACGTTGGAAAGCGCCACCGCCAAGCCTTCAAGCAGGTGACCGCGTTCACGCGCCTTCTTTAACTCGAATGCAGTGCGCCTCGTTACCACTTCGCGGCGGTGGCGAAGGAATGCATCCAGCATTTGCTTCAAGTTCAGCAGGCGTGGCTGGCCGTCCAGCAGGGCTACCATATTCATACCAAAGGTATCCTGCATCTGTGTTTCTTTGTACAGATTGTTCAGCACTACTTCCGGCACTTCTCCGCGCCGAAGCTCGATCACCACGCGCATACCGGATTTGTCGGACTCGTCACGCAAATCCGAAATGCCCTCGATCTTCTTGTCGCGGACCAGTTCGCCGATACGGATCAGTAAATTAGCTTTGTTCACCTGGTATGGGAGCTCGTCAATGATGATGCTTTGACGGCTGCCTTTTTCCAGATCCTCAAAGTGAGTTCGCGCGCGCATTACGACACGGCCACGTCCGGTGCGGTACCCCTCTTTTACGCCCGTGATGCCATATATAATGCCGGCGGTGGGAAAATCGGGGGCGGGGATGATTTCGATTAACTCTTCTATGCCGGTTTCGGGGTTCTTCAGCAGAACGAGGCAGGCATCCACCACTTCATTTAAATTGTGCGGCGGAATATTGGTCGCCATGCCAACCGCGATGCCCGAAGAACCGTTGATGAGCAGATTGGGAATTTTCGCAGGCAGAATCAGAGGCTCTCTTTCCGAGCCGTCGTAATTTGGGCCGAAATCTACTGTTTCCTTGTCGAGATCCGCTAGTAGTTCATGGGCGATGCGTGACATGCGAATTTCGGTGTAACGCATTGCCGCCGCGTTGTCGCCATCCACCGAACCAAAGTTACCTTGTCCATCCACCAGCATGTAACGCAACGAAAAATTCTGCGCCATGCGCACAATCGTGTCATAAACGGCAGTATCTCCATGGGGATGATATTTACCGATTACATCGCCGACGATACGCGCGGATTTTTTATACGGGCGATTCCAGTCATTCGAGAGCTCATGCATGGCAAATAGCGCCCGACGATGTACCGGCTTCAAGCCATCCCGCACGTCCGGTAATGCTCGCCCCACAATTACGCTCATGGCGTAGTCGAGGTAGGAGCGGCGCATCTCCTCCTCGAGGCTGATGGGAAGGGTTTCTTTCGCGAATTGATCCATTGTTGTATTTTTCTATCAGAGACAATGAGTTAGACTAAAAATTCTGCCTCGGATACGACCAGACTACGATTGAGATAACATTGCGTAAAACCAGTGATTTTAGCATGCCACTCGTATTGAAGTCACCCGGATATTCGAGGATTCATGCCATCCGCAACAACATGATTTGACAAGAACAGATATATAACTAGATAATCGAAACGCGAATGTGTAATAATGTGCCATTGATATAAAATGGCTGTGTTTGTTATTTGCATGATTTAAGGGATGATTTGATCTTGAAATGAAGTTTTTCTGAAAAGGGGCAATAGAATGAAAAATATAGTAGCGAAAAGACTCTTGCTTGGAGCGATTGTTCTGCCAATGATGTTCTCAGGAACTGCCATGGCTGACGAACAGCCCGAAGGGTACGCAAGCGATGGCCGTGGTGGCGTGGCCAAGGATTCCTCCGGTGACTGTTGGCGCGCAGGCTATTGGACGCCCGCCATGGCAACATACGAATGTGATCCCGATCTCGTGCCAAAACCTGTGAGACAAGTTGAGACGCCTGCTCCTGTAGCTGCCGCACCCGCTCCTGCTCCCGTTACAGAACCTGAAAAAGTATCGTTATCGGCTGATGAGTTATTCGATTTCAATAAGGCCACTCTAAAGCCCGGTGGCAAACAAGCTCTGGATGACCTGGTAGACAAACTCAAGGGTGTCAAGTATGACACTATAGTTGCGATCGGATATGCTGACCGCATCGGCTCCGATGCCTACAACAAGAAACTTTCCCTGCGTCGCGCTGAAGCTGTCAAGGCCTATTTGGTGAAACAGAAGGGAATAGCTGCGGATCGGGTCTTTACCGACGGTAAAGGCGAGGCCAATCCGGTAACTGGCGATTCATGCAAAGGCAACAAGAAAACCAAGACATTGATCGAATGTCTGCAACCCGATCGTCGCGTAGAAGTTGAAGTTGCTGGTACGCGGGAAACAGTACAATAATTTTAATACAAGCGTAAAAATTAAACCCTGCCATCGTGCAGGGTTTTTTTTTGTTAAGCTTACCGATAAATGGTCCACCCTTTAAAAATCGATACGTTGCTGGAAGCTCGCTGGATAATTCCGGTGGAGCCCAGCCGGACAGTGCTGCGTGATCATGCCGTTGCGATAGATCAGGGTCTTATCCAGGCAATTCTGCCGAATGACGAGGCCAATATCCGATTTGCACCCAATGAGCGAATCGTTCTTGATAATCATGTGCTGATCCCTGGCCTGATCAACCTGCACATTCATGCCGCCATGTCGCTTATGCGTGGGATGGCGGACGATCTCACATTAGTGGAGTGGCTCAACAAATGTATATGGCCTGCCGAAGTCAGACACGTTGATTCTGATTTTGTCCTTGATGGAACCCGGTTGGCCTGCGCTGAAATGTTGCGAGGTGGGATTACCTGTTTTAACGACATGTATTTCTTTCCCGACGCATCGGTTCAGGCAGTGCTGACCTCCGGCATGCGTGCCGCCATCGGCATGATAGTCATTGATTTCCCAACTGCTTACGCTAGTGACGCTGATGATTATTTGGCAAAAGGTCTGGCCTTGCGAGATCGCTGCAGGCATCATCCTTTACTCTCCTTTTGCTTCGCACCGCACGCGCCTTACACCGTAAGCGACAAGGTTTTTGCCAGTGTGCTTACTTATGCAGAGCAGCTTGACCTGCCTATCCACATTCATCTGCATGAAACCGACGACGAAATCAGAACCAGCCTGAAAGTTAATGGGATGCGTCCGATAGAACGTCTGCATAAGCTCGGTCTGCTCGGTCCGAACCTCATCGCAGTGCACATGGTCCATCTTACTAGCGAGGAAATAGCACTAATGTCACAACAGGGGTGCACCGTGGTACATTGCCCTTCTTCCAACCTGAAACTCGCCAGCGGCTTTGCTCCCATAGCTTCGTTGCTAAGTAAAGGGGTTAACGTTGGCCTCGGAACCGATGGTGCCGCCAGCAATAATCGTCTGGATATGTTTCAGGAGATGCGTTTCGCCGCGTTACTTGCGAAAGGCCAAACCGGCAGCGCGGATGCGCTACCGGCACATCAAGCACTGCAAATGGCAACGCTCAATGGCGCCAAGGCGTTAGGATTGGGTTCCCTTACAGGTTCGCTGGTGGCCGGCAAGGCGGCTGATATCACTGCCGTGGATTTTTCCAGCCTCGAACTTGCGCCCTGTTACGACCCTATCTCCCATCTCGTTTACGCCGCGGGTCGAGAACATGTGAGCCATGTATGGGTAAATGGTAAAATACTGTTGAATGACGGAGAATTAACCACCCTTAATGAACAGGAATTGTTGCTCAGATCGGAATACTGGCGGGAACAAATGACGGAGGGGATGAAGAATTAATGACTAAGGAAACGGAAAAGAGAAGTGTAAACGTTGATCCGCTCGAATTGGAGAAATTTAGCCAGCTGGCGCACCGCTGGTGGGACCCAAGCAGTGAATTTAAACCGCTGCATGAAATCAACCCGCTGCGATTGGATTACATCGACCGGCACGCCGGTCTCGCGGGCAAAACCGTATTGGATGTTGGCTGTGGCGGCGGCATTTTGTCGGAAAGCATGGCGGGTCGCGACGCACATGTCACTGGCATCGATCTTGGCGATAAGGCGTTGAAAGTAGCAAAATTACATTTGCTGGAAACCGGTAAACAGGTAAATTACCGCAAGATCGCGGTGGAAGACCTCGCCAAAGAACAGCCCCATCACTACGATGTAGTGACGTGTATGGAAATGCTGGAGCACGTGCCCAGCCCGTCAAGCATTGTGCGCGCTTGCGCTGAACTTACCAAGCCGGGTGGATGGATTTTCTTCTCAACTATCAATCGCAATCCGAAATCGTATCTTTTTGCCGTGATCGGAGCGGAATACGTGCTGAATCTTCTTCCGCGAGGCACGCACGATTATGCGAAATTCATAAAACCTTCTGAACTCGCGCGTATGGCTCGTGAGGCAGGGCTCGGTTTAAAAGAGCTGATCGGCATGACTTACAATCCCATCACCAAAATTTATGCACTGGAGCCGGATTCGGATGTGAACTACATCATGGTGTTCCATGCTTGAATCATGGGACGCGTGACAGCAAGTAGCTCTTCGTCCATGTTGCGCTTCACCATTCACGTTTTACTTCGCGCCAATGATCTTGACCTATGATTAAGGCGGTTCTCTTCGATCTTGATGGTACCCTTGCCAATACCGCACCTGACCTGGGTCACGCCCTCAACCGGCAGCGTGTTGCACGTGGTCTCGCAGCCCTGCCGATAGCGCTCATCCGTATCGAGGCATCCGCTGGCGCGCGAGGGTTGCTTGGGCTGGGGTTCAATATCAGACCGGGTGATTCAGAATATGATGCCATGCACAGTGAATTCCTCGATTTTTATGCTGAACGCCTGTGCCAAGAAACCAGTTTGTTTCCTGGTGTAGCCGAATTGCTTGATCAACTGGATGATCTCCGGTTGCCGTGGGGCGTCGTTACCAATAAACCTGCGCGCTTCACAATACCTTTAATGCAGGAATTAGGCTTGGGCCAACGTGCGGCGTGCGTCGTCAGCGGCGGCGATACTCCTCATTCCAAGCCGCACCCTGAACCGTTGTTGAGAGCGAGCAACGCAATAAACATCGGACCAGGCGAATGCATCTATCTGGGCGATGACATACGAGATGTCCAAGCGAGCCTTGCAGCAGGCATGGAGCCGGTCATCGCCAGATATGGCTATCTTGGCAATGTTAGCCCTCCTGAATCGTGGGGAGCGAGATACCTCATCAATAGGCCGCAGGAACTGCTTGGTTATCTTTAGAGCATACCTTATGTCCGCGTTTGCTAACATCCAAATGCGGATTGGCTGCTTGCCCCAATTTGCACGACATTTACCAAGTTGAATGGATCGATGAGTTGACTTGAATTTCAATTTATAGAGTTGGTCCTTTAGTTTCTGTTATAGTGAACCCAGAAGTAAAAGCTTTAGGATTGAACTCTTTCATTTCATCGCCATCTAACAAATGTAGTACAGAATGCCGGGGGCGACCTGGCTTCGACGTGGGTTGCAAAGCAGTGCAGGGCATACCGAGGACCAGTTACCTCGTAAATACATCTGGAAAACTATAGTCGCAAACGACGAACGTTACGCTCTAGCCGCTTAAATCCGGCTGGACTCCGCACCGGTGGGCCTCAACGCCGGATCTGGCAACAGATAGCGGAGCCATTAACGAGGATCGCGCTCCGTAGGGTTACTTTACAGAGCGTTAAACAATAGGTAGCTCGCCTGTCATCAGCCCGCCGGTTGGCGGATGCCAGGTAAAATTAAATAACATGGCTAAGTATGTAGAACTGGCTGTAGAGGACTTGCGGACGCGGGTTCGATTCCCGCCGCCTCCACCATCAATACCCCCAGTAACATTCAACGCCGTCCTAGAGACGGCGTTTTTCTTTGTAAATTCGGACACCAATCGTCCATTTACGTCTTGCACAATCTGATAACATCCGGGCATAATGGGGGTATCGAAGGGGGTATCACTCCAAATTTAACCGGGGGATTTTGTATGTCTGGGGGTATCGGCGGAAAGCTTACAGATAAAGCCGTTAAGGCGTTTGTTGCGAAAGCGGAGCGTGGCAAGAAGCTCCCGGATGGGGGTGGCCTGCATCTTTTCATCACTCCTGCCGGGGGCGCCACATGGCGCATTAAATACCGGATTGACGGCAAGGAGAAAATTTACTCTGTCGGCGTCTACCCAGCCGTTTCCCTGGCGGCTGCGCGTGTTGAGCTGATTGAGATCAAAGCGCTTCTCCGGGAAAACAAGGACCCGGTTACTCAGCGCCGCATCAACCGTGCAGAAACCAGCGCATCAAGCGACAACACCTTTGAAGTCGTTGCTGGCGAATGGCTGACCATGAAAAAAAAGGAATGGAGCGCAGGCCATTACACCAAATCGTCGCGGGCATTCGAGCGCGATATCTACCCCGCAATTGGCAAGCTGCCCATTGCCAGCATCACTCCTGCCATCGTGGCGAAAGCTGTTGAAGACATCCACAAGCGAGACGTGCTCGAAACCGCTACCCGAATCCTCCAGCATCTGAACGGCGTTTTTCGTTACGCCCAAGCCAAGGGACTATGCCGCGACAATCCCGCTCTTCCGGCCCGCGAGATACTGCCCCGGAAGAAAGATACTGGGCGGATGCCTGCCCTGCTGGACTATGCCTCGCTGGGCGACATGCTGCGTCGGGCAGATATGGCCAGAATATCCCCATCCGTGCGCATGGCGCATCGCCTGTGTGCTTTTACAGCTATGCGCATCGGCAATATCGTCGAAGCCGAATGGAAGGAATTTTACCTCGACGACGACCAACCGACGTGGATCATTCCGCGCGCAAAAATGAAAGTCACTTCCCGATCAGTTGACCACCGCATCCCACTGAGCTCGGAAATTGCCGCCGAGTTGCGCCAATGGAAAAACGTTTTTGGCGGCAAAGGCTATTTGTTTCCGTCCCCCGCTGGGGGCGAACACATCGGGCGCGAATCCATCGAAAAGGTGTACCGCGTGACCCTGAGGCTGGGTGGAAAACATTCGCCCCACGGCTGGCGGAGCTCATTTTCCACACTGGCGCGCGACAACGGCACTGCCCGCGACGTGGTGGAGCTTGCCCTAGACCATGCCCATGACAACGAAGTCGCGCGTGCATATGACCGTGGGGAGAGGTTTGATCAGCGAGTCACGCTGTTCGAATGGTGGGGGGCGCAACTTGCCGCGGCCCAACGCGGGGCGACGATAACCCCGCTAAAAACCAAAGCGGCTTGATAGTTAGTCCGCGCCAACTCTTAGCTGAGCCGTTGACTCGCCATTGCTTGAGCCTTAGCAAGCAAATCATCAAATTTTGTTGCTACAAGATAGCGCGCAGGATTATCGCCAATCATCAAAGCATTGAAGTGCGCCTTGCCGCATTTAATCTTGCCGCTTTCCTTGTCGCGCAGGTCATCCGTAAATAGGCTGCTCTTCGTTTCAACCACAAAATAAAGGCGCTCAGTACCGTCCTGCTCTACCAACACAGCCCAGTCTGGATTGTAGCTACCCAAAGGGGTAGGAATTCGGAACCAGCCGGGCAGCTTGGCGTACACCTTGATGGCGCTATTCATTTCCAACTGGCTGGCGAAATCGCGCTCGGTTCCAGATTCATAGACGACCTGTTCATACACCGATTTCTCTGCGTTCAGCAAGTTCTTCAGGTAGCCCGTGAGTTCTTCATTGGCAAACAACTCTTGGGCATAAAACTGCTCCTCGCCCAAGCGCTGATACTTAATGCCATCCACTAATGCCATACGTTTCTGGCGGTTGATGATTTCCCCGGTTAGCTCGATAAACTGTTGCGGGTTGCGCTTGAAGTCATTAAGGCGACCGCCTTTTATGAGGATGCGGGTAATGGTCCTGCGGGTAAGCTGGGTACGATCTTGTAGATCGGTAAGCAAGTCCGGCAGCTCGATGTCTCCTTCATTCAACGTCACCGTGTCTGCGCCTTTAATCTCCTTAGCATCAACGCCGCCCTTGCCAATTGAGATGTCCGCTTTGCGCCATTGCAAACGTGTCTTTGCGATTTGGAACTGGTCACTACGCAGAACATCCACGCAATTTTGGATCAGCTTTTCATTATCGAATTGCACGCGATAAGTCGTCTTGTGTTTGATGCGATCCCACAATGCCTTAAACTCTGGACTGTTCAATACCGCTTGGCGGGTGCGTATCGGTTTGCGATCATCGGCATTCTTGATCTCCAGCCTGCCGGCCAGTTTGCGTAACACCTCGGCAATCTGGCCGCGCTGCGCTTCAAACTCGGCGGGCACAATCAGTGTGCCATTTTTTAGCGCCAACTTAAGCGCATCCTGCACTTTACCCTTGACGTCAATGTAGCCTTGGCTCTTGAGGTGCGTCCACAAAGCTTTGGACTGTTCAAAGCCCAGAGGCCTGTCTTTCCCATCTGTGCCTTTGGCCGCCACCGCAGCGAATTGATGGTCTTGGACGATGCCAAAGCGAATACCGGTATCCTCTTCGATCTCTTTTTGCAGACTCTCGGCAAACTGCTCATAGCTTTCCGTGGCAATCACTGTCAGCGTATTGATCTCGAAACCGCGCAACCGCACCCCCTCCTGGTTCACGCAAAGGCGTAAGCCGCGCCCGATGGTTTGACGTCGTTCGCGCTCGGACTGTATGTCGCGGAGCGTGCATATCTGAAACACGTTTGGGTTATCCCATCCCTCGCGCAGTGCGGAATGCGAGAAGATGAATTTTAGCGGCGTATCCAAGCCCAGCAGCTTTTCCTTATCTCGCATAATCAGGTTGTACGTCTCATCATCCGCCTTGGTATCGCCGCGGGTGTCTTTGAAAACCTCGACCGACTTATTACCGACCTTCTTTCTGTCGATAGAAAAATAGCCGTTGTGCACCTCTTCAGTGGCAGTGGTTAAATCCACCTCGGTGAACAAACTTTGGTAGTCCGGTTGCTTGGCAATCCGCCGATACTCTTCCTCAAAAATTAGTGCGTAGTCCCCTTTCACCGGGTTGCCGTCGGCGTCGTACGTGCGGTATTTGTCCACTGCGTCAATGAAAAACAGCGACAACACCTTGATGCCCTGCGGGCGTAAGCGCTTTTCTTTTTCTAAATGCTCCTTGATGGTGCGGCGAATCATTTCGCGCTGAATCGCCAGCGGCTCCACGTCGCCATGCGTCTCACCGATGCGCAGATATTTCTCGCCTCCAGGATAGCGCAGCTCAACAAACACCTCATCCTTTGCCGTTTTAATTTCGCCGATTCGATGATCGGCATAGATAGCGCGGTGGGCTGTCTGTTCCAGGTCATCACCATCCTGTACAGTCATTTCATGCCTATGCACACCGGCCAGTGTTTTAACATCCAGCTCCACTCTGGCGAATGGAATGCTTTTCTTGTTACTCACCGACACCACACGTACGTAGGGCCTGTTGTTGCCGCCCGTCACGGTTGCTGCAGCCACTTCGATCTGCTTCACCAATTTTTGCTCGTATGCATCCACCGCATCTAGGCGATAGATCATATGATGCTTGTCCACATGGGTGGCCGAATAGCGTACGGTGCAGAGCGGTTTCAATTTCTGCATGGCCTGCCTGCCCTTGCCATTGAGGCCGCCGTCCACCGATTGCGGCTCATCCACGATGACGATGGGACTGGTCGCACGGATCAGGTCAATAGGGCGTTCGCCGCCTGTCTTCTCACTGTGCCGATACATTACGTTCTGCGATTTCTGCCGTGTCTTGGTTTCATCGGACTCTTCTACCTTAGCCTCAACTTCGTCGCCAAATTTATTGATCGCGCCTACCGTTACCACCATGACTTGAATGTTAGAGCTGGTAGCAAAGTTGAGCACCTGCTCCAACTTGGCGGAATCGTAAATGAAGTAATCGAGAGGTACGCCCGCATACAAACTTTTGAAATGCTCTTCAGTAATTTGCAACGTTTTATAGACACCTTCCTTGATCGCCACCGACGGCACCACGATCACGAACTTGGTGAAGCCGTAGCGCTTGTTCAGCTCAAAGATACTGCGCAGATAGACATAGGTCTTGCCCGTACCAGTCTCCATCTCCACGGTGAAGTCTCCAGAGGCCAACGTCCCTGAAGGCGGCAAGCCGCCGCGTAACTGGATGGCGTGTAGGTTTTCAGCTATTTCATCATCTAGCAAAGTAAGCTTGTTTCCGATACCCAGATCGGACTCAGCAACGCCCAAACTCATCTGCTGTGGTTTAGTGCCGGGAAACAAGTCATCGCGTTCAGGCGCGGTTGGCACATGCATGGTCACCGTGAATGCAGAACGGCAGATCTCCTGACCGCGAAACAAATCGCACACCGCCTCGATAGCTGCCAATTGATAATCAAGCTTGGGTTCAAAGTGAAGTTTCATGATCACAGGCTCCGCACGTTGGCGATGCCGTATTGTTCCAGAATCGCGGCCAGGTTGCTCTTGGCGATGTCGTTCTCAAAGGCACTGTCGCGGAAGACGCAGGTGGTATCGCCCGCCGGAGCCAGCTCTTTGCGCCATGTCACGATACCCTGCGCCAGTGCCTCAACATCGTCAGGCGTTATCTTCTCCGCAAGGCAGGTCATCAACACACCCTCGCCAATCGCGCTCACTGTCTTGCCTGCAATGCTGCGCGCTTCAATCGGCACGCACAAATCCAAACCCAATTTCAATAATAACTCATACACCATATCTGACTCGGTACGTCCGGGCATGATGTGTTCTTCGTTGTCTAGCAGGGATTGTGCAAGGTTGTCGCGGTTGGGGTTCCAGGCGCGGATGTTGGAGGTGTCGAGCTTGAAGACGCGGAAACCCGTGTCGCCGGAGAATACGGGGTTGTCATCTCTGATTTTCTTGGCAGCGCGACGCAGGCGTTCTTTAGTCAGCTCAGATATTGTTGAAAATGTGCCATTGTCCATTCGTTCTGGAAACTGAACTAGGATAAACTTCCGCGAGGCGCTCTCATCACTATTCAGCTCTCCGACTGCATGTCCTGTCGTACCTGACCCTGCGAAAAAATCCATGACAATGTCGTGTTGATTCGAGAAAGTTGCAATCAGGTATTTTAGCAACTGCACCGGCTTTACCGTATCAAGCCCGTGTTGGTTCCCAACTAGCGCATTAAGGTCGTTTTTTCCATTTTCAGCAGTTCCACACAGGTCTGGATCAAGAAAAGAATAAATTGGGTAAAGGGGATCTTTTTCCTCTATTTCATATTTCTTCTCCATCGGTACACCATGGTCGTTGAAAACTATCCGGTTTCTGATAATAAGATCCTCAATTACTGTTTTCCCCGCCTTCCACCGACTATCCTCATCGGGTTTATAACCTCCCGCTTCAAACCTCATTGTTTCACGACGAAACATGCCTCGATTGGAGGTGAGTATCGTCGTGGTGCGATACTTCCCGTCAGTATCCTGATGAGGATAGGTACGTGTTTTTGAGCTCACGACGTTTAATAAAAGCTCATCGCCAGGTTTCCTCCCGTAAGCCACGATATATTCAGCTACTCGCTGAGTTCGCAATTTAGCATCTCCGGCATTGGTAGGCTTGGCCCGTGATTTCCAAGTGAAGATACCTATCTGATTTTCTTCTCCAAAAATATCATTCATTAAAGGAAGGAGGTTTACGATTTCCATGTCGCCTATTGAAACCAACAGAGCTCCATTATGTCCCAAGAGATTTCTCGCCAACTTCAACCTCGGATACATCATGTTCAGCCAGTCAGTATGGAACCTTCCGCTGGCTTCGGTATTGCTGCTGATCTTGCGCCCGTTCTCAACCTGGCCAGTCAGTTCTAGGTAGTTCTTGATATTGTCCTGAAAGTTATCCGGGTATACGAAGTCCTTGCCGGTGTTGTAGGGTGGGTCGATGTAGATGAGTTTGACCTCACCCGCATAACTCTTTTGCAGCAGTTTCAACACTTCGAGGTTGTCGCCCTCGATCATCAAGTTCTGGGTAGTGTCCCAGTCCAAACTTTCCTCCGGGAAAGGGCGCAGCGTGCCGGTGCTAGGTGACAGCGCGATCTGGCGCGCGCGACGCTTGCCATGCCAGCTAAGACCGTATTTTTCCTCTGTATCGGTGACGGTAACATCACCCACCAGTTGCTTGAGTACATCCACATTGATAGCAACGCCTTTGGCGTTCTCCGTCAGAAGTTCGGGAAACAGTGCCTTGAGCTGGGCAATGTTCTCCGCCTTGAAGTCGGTAGATTTTGCTTCAGCATCTTGCGCGGTAAGTTTTTGCATCATTTTCTCAGTTTCCTTTTACTTATAACAGCGCACTGGCTTGCTCTTGCTTAGCCTGCAATTGCTTTATTTCAAGATTCAGCGCCACCCGGCGGGCGAACTGTTTTTCTTTGGCTGCCGTTGTCCGCAGTGCGGCGATTTGCAACCCAATCTCTCGACACGCTAGCAGGTTTGCACGCCTTGTTGCTGCCTGATCAGCCGTCTGGCTCCGGGTAAACGCCCCGGTGATCCGTGCAGCCTGAGACGCCGCTAGTGTATCCAACCAGCCTTGATAGAGCACCTTCAAGTTGTCACGCGGCTGGCGGATGATGGATAAAGCCTGAAGGAATGCCGAAAACACTTCAGGTGCGGGGGTTGGTTCATTCAAGGCCACGGCGACCGTTTCACCATCCAGCACCACCTTTTCCGTTTCATTCTGCGCCCATCGGATGTGTGCCATCGAAAGGGACAAGTTATCCTGCGCTGTGAGCAGCAGCAGAATTGGGTAGGGCACGGCCCGGTGAGTCAGTTCGGCAATGCGGGCAGATTTGGCATCTTGACGCAGGGCGATGCTCAACATGGCAATTTCAAGATATTCGCGGGCTTCATCCCGATATTCGGGTACGCCGATTGATGAGGGCTTCAGGGACGCCACCCACTGGATTTCCTCGACACCTTCGAGGATGTTCCGCTTGTCGGGGGCAGTAGGTGCGCCGTTGGCCACCAGCAGCTTCTTGGGTATACGCCGATCTATGCGGCAACTGACGGGCAGTTCAAATGCGGCAATTAAGTCTTGCAAAGTCATGTAATTGTTTCCGGCAGCACAACCAGAAATGCCACTACTTCAAAATCGTTGCTTCCGGCAAACTCGCCTTTCATGGCGTGAGTGCCGCCCCGTGTGAACAAGCTGGCAATGGCACGCTCTTCGCTCTTGCCCGCAACCGAGGCTACTGCCGCCGCTAGTAGTTGCTGGGCATGGCGCATGTCTTCACCCTGCTTGGTTTCTTTATCGTGTCGAGCGCAGGCGACGGCGTCAGGCAGGTCTCGCCCCAGGCTCAATCGCTTGAGACGATCCAGTATGCGTTTAGCTTGGGTGTAGGGCAGCAACACGCTACCATCCTCGCCCACATGCACGAGGTAGTGCGGTGCCAGTGGATAGCCAGAGTCCGCTATCTTTTCTGCGGCTATGCCTTCTGCACGCAGGCAGAACACGATGCCCGGCGGAATGTCGGAATCTTCGCTGGTGGTTACGGAACATGCGCCTAACGGTATCGCTTCTAATTCGCCGGGATGCCCCTTGAAATACTGGGCAAGGTCGATACGGAAATCGGTGAGCGTAAGATCGGTGATGGAAACCCCAGCGGAGAGGTCTTCGAGATCAATCACAGTGTCTTGAAGTTTTAACAATTGCTTGCGGCGATATTCCAGATCGTTCATCTGGTTGCCGGATTGCTGTTCGATTAGGTTTTCCTCACCCGTGGCAGAAATATCCAGCAGCACCATGCGCCCACTGACGCGCTGTTCAAGGTTGATATATTCATCCAGCTCCATGTTCGGCCAAAAGTTGACAAGCTGGATGCGCCGGTTGGGTGAGCCGATGCGGTCTATCCGGCCAAAGCGCTGAATGATGCGCACCGGATTCCAGTGAATGTCGTAGTTGATGAGCCAGTCGCAGTCTTGGAGGTTTTGCCCTTCAGAGATACAGTCGGTGGCAATCAGCAAATCCAGCGTGCCTTCGTGAGCTAGTTCTTCCGGGCGTTCTTTTGAACGTGGCGAAAAAGTTGTGAGGATAGAAGCCAAGTCCTTGCGCAAGCCTGGGATGGTGGTCTGGTTGCGCCCTGTGCCCGTCACTAGCGCAGCTTCAATACCAAGTTCTCTTTTTGCCCATCCGGAAATTTGCTCGTAGAGGTATTGCGCCGTGTCGCTGAAAGCCGTGAACACGATAATTTTTCGATTGCCGTCATTGATCGGGTTGCGGCATTTGTTCTGAATCATCTCGCGTAATGCGTGCAACTTGGCGTCACGATCTGGATCAATCTGCATGGCGGCACCTAGCAATGTGACCAGGCGATTCCGATCTTCGATGAGGTCTTGCTTCCAGCGGATTAGGTCAACGTCGCCCAGCAATACTTTTACCTTTCTGCCTACCAGTAAACTCTCGAAGGTCGGGTCTTCGATGTCCACTTCAGCAATATCCAATTCTTCAATTTCTGCTGTCTGGGATTCGATTCGCGCCAGCATCGCCTCGACATCTTCCAGTTGCCGTTGAATAGTGAGCCGGAAAGAGGAGACCGCGCTTTCCATACGCTTGAGCACATTGACGCGTAACAGGTGGATCAGGCTTTCCTCACGATCCACCTGGCGGAAGAAGCTTTCGCCGCCACGTATTTGTGTGCTGTATTTGACATCGTACGCGGCCTGTTTGTGCAGCAGCACGTAGCGCAAAGGCGCATAGCTGGCCAGATTAAGGCGACGAATTTCCAGATTGATGTCACGGATGGAGCGAAATTCTCCTGCACGATCCACGTCCGCCTTGATATTGATAGGAGGCAAACGATCCGGGAAACGGCCTGTCTCGCTGATGCCGTAGTATTTTTCGATGTGCCTGCGAGAGCGGGCGATGGTCAGATGATCCAGCAGGGTAAAGTAATCAAAGCCGAGCATTTCAATCAGGCAGGTCGGTGTCTTTTCTGTTTCTTCCAATTCCAGCCAACGGTTGAATTGCTTCTGAGCCATGCGTGTGGTGCTATCAATACTGGCAATACCATGATCGGACAGCGCGGTATCGTCGCCCTCAGTGACGAAGGCGATCTGGTTTTTCAGGTCGGCCAGACGGTTGTTGACTGGCGTGGCCGAAAGCATGAGCACGCGGGTCTTAACGCCCTCTTGGATGATGCGGCGCATCAGCCGGTCATAGCGCGACTCCTTGCCTTTGTGGGTCGCCTTGTTTCGAAAATTATGTGACTCGTCGATCACCACCAAGTCGTAATTGCCCCAGTTCACATGTGATAGATCAATGTCGGCGGAATGGCCACCGTCACGTGAAAGATCAGTATGATTCAACACGTCGTAGTTGAGGCGGTCGGCGGCGAGGCTATTACGTTTGTCGTTGGTCTTGTAAAGTGTCCAGTTGTCGCGCAGCCGCTTGGGGCACAAGACCAACACACGATCATTGCGTAGCTCGTGGTATTTGATGATGGCCAATGCCTCAAAGGTTTTACCCAACCCCACGCTATCGGCAATGATGCAGCCGCCAAATCGGTTGAGTTTATCTATGGCACCCACCACGCCATCACGCTGGAATTTGTAGAGCTTCTTCCATACCAGTGTGTTGCGGATACCAGTGGCAGATTTTACGATGCGCTCTTCGTCCATCTCATCGCCCCTGCTCTGGAACAAATGGTGCAGCATCAGCACGTAGATGCTGTAGGGATTACGGTGATCGGTAATCGCTTTGAGCTTTGCCAGCAAAGCGGCCTTTGCTTCGGGTTGTTCCTTCAGGCTATGCCACTGCGCATCGAACCACTGGGCGAGCTGGATTGCTTCATCCACCGTTTCGGAACCTTGAATCAAACTTAGCGGATTGCCAGGAGTGATACCCAGACCGTCTGTTCCGAACGCGAACGACCCCAAGATAACTTGCTCGGGCTGCGCTTGCGCATTGCGCATCACCATTGCGCCTTGCGGCACATTCCCGCGCGACCGGCGTAGCTCTGTCTTGTCACGCACCCAGTCAGCACAGCGCAATGTGAGCCAACGTGTTTGTAATCTGTTGCGGGCAGCGCGGTCAGCATCGCCGCCCAAAAATGCAATCTCAGCTTCTTCCGGCGGCAACAGTAGATGAACCTTTTTCAGACCTGATAGTGACTCCAACAACTCGGCAAAAGCAAACAGGGAGAAGCTGGGGGTGACCACATCGAGCTGATTCTCCCCCTTAAGATGCGGGCGGATCAGATCGATGACTCGGTCAGTGCCGATATTGCTTACGATCTTCATGTGTCGTGTTGGCCACTTATTCTCCCTCAAGTAGCGATTGTAATGCAGAAGTGCACTAATGTACTGTAACGTCCGGCATAGTTCTAATTGTTGAAGTCACTTGAGTTATAGTCAAATGTTGTGTATGGGGGCACATGATCAGGCGGCGACTCTTTGATGATTTTCCATTCCTGTAATGACACCGTTTTTGAACTGAACGCGTGCAATAATTTTAGCGATCAGCTCAGA
>JACCWK010000031.1 GCA_013697655.1 Nitrosospira sp. | reverse complement strand
TCTTATCGGTCTCCGTTTTTGAGAAAACCCAGCTACCGCAAGCCTTCCCAAGCTACGACTACGGATCTGAACAGAATGGCTCGGATAACCAATTAACTTTGTTCGATTTTTAACCGGACACTACTGTGAATGAATAACTAATGAAAACAATTGCTGTAATACCAGCACGTATGGGCTCGTCGCGTTTCCCCGGCAAACCGCTTTCAAGGCTGTTAGGCCGAACTATGCTAGAACATGTCTACAAGCGCGTTGCCCTGAGTAAAGCCCTCGATGCTACTTACATAGCCACTTGCGACGAGGAAATTCGCCAGGCCGCGCAAGATTTTGGTGCTCTGGTAATAATGACCGCGGACACTCATGAACGGGCCAGCGATCGCGTGGCCGAAGCTGCCGCCGGAATAGATGCGGAACTTATTGTTATGGTACAGGGGGACGAACCGATGACTCATCCAGAGATGATCGACGTCGCGGTAGAGCCATTCCGGCACGATCCACTATTAGGCTGCGTTAACCTGGTGAGAGCTATTGATAACAAAGCGGACTTCTATGACGTCAATACCATTAAAGTGGTGATGAATCAGCAGGGGGACGCTCTGTATATGTCTCGGCAGCCGATACCCACCGCACCGGCCTCGCTTCAACCAGATTTCATGCATACCTTTGCCTACAAACAGGTATGCATTATTCCATTTCGACGTAAAACACTGCTCGATTTTGCGCAGTTGCCCCCCACGCCGTTGGAGCAACTGGAGTCCGTGGACATGCTACGATTGCTGGAGCATGGCTACCGGGTAAAGATGGTAAAAACGAAATTTAACACTCAGGCAGTAGACACGCAGGCCGATCTGGAACGGGTGAGCCGATTGATGGAAGCCGATCCCCTGCTGTCCACCTATTGAATCAGGTACCTCTGCAACGCCATTCAGTCTTTTCTTAGGGAGTACCTATGCAATTAAAATCAAAATTGGCCAGAAATGCATTAACCATAGGCTCATGGGTCACGTTGGGACATCCGGCGATCGCCGAAATCATGGCCGCTGCAGGGTTTGACTGGCTGGTATTGGACATGGAGCACAGCGTCCTGGAGTTGAGCGAAGTTCAAATGTTGATCCAGGTACTTGATGGGCAGCAGTGTCCTGCCATCGTACGGTTGACTTCCAATCATCCCGACCAGATCAAGCGGGTCATGGATGCCGGCGCGGCAGGCGTGATGGTGCCCATGATCAAGACCGCTGCTGACGCAGAAGCTGCGGTACAAGCTGTCTATTATCCGCCGCGTGGCCAGCGCGGAGTTGGCCTCGCCCGCGCCCAAGGTTATGGGGCACGATTTCAGCAATACCGTGTCTGGTTGGAAGAGAATGCAGTCATCGTAGCCATGATTGAACATATTGACTCAGTCAATGCCATTGATTCCATTCTTTCCGTTCCTGGAATTGATGCATATATCATCGGTCCTTATGATTTATCCGGGTCGATGGGACGACCCGGTGAACTTGACTACCCTGAAGTCCAATCCGCCATAGAACATGTACGAGAGGCTGGAATCCGGCTGGGAAAACCGGGTGGCATTCATGTGGTGGAACCAGATCCGAACGAGTTACGGCGCAATATAGAAGCCGGTTTCAATTTTCTTGGTTACGGTCTGGACATTCGTATCCTCGACACGCTGTGCCGTAGCCATATGCAAGATATAAGAGCCGCGCTATGAACAAACTCGTCATTTCTACTTCGTCGTTTGATCTGGACAACAATCCCCATATCCAGCATTTACTTAAAAAAGGAATGCATATTGTCGGCAATAGCTATGGGCGTAAACTCACCGAAGACGAAACTATAGACTTGTTGGGCGAAAATACCGTCGGGATGATCGCTGGTATAGAACCGCTGACGGAACGCGTTTTCGCATCTGCCAAGAACTTGAAAGTAGTGTCTCGTTGCGGAAGCGGTCTGGATAGCGTTGACCTTGCCGCAGCAAAGCGCTATGGCATTGCTGTTCTAAATACGCCCGAAGCCCCGGCACAGGCAGTGGCTGAGCTCACTATGGGTCTTATGTTGGCTGCTTTGAGACGAATATGCCATGTTGATCGACTGCTCCGTAAGGGAGAGTGGCCAAGAACGCAGGGCCAGTTGCTTGCTGCTCAATCGGTCGGCATCGTCGGTCTGGGGCGTGTCGGTCGGCGCGTTGCTCACTTGTGCCAGGCCTTTGGCGCCAGGGTTGTCGCCCATGATTCGTATGTGGAGGAGTCACCACAAGGAATAGAATTAGTACCGTTGGAGAAGCTTCTCGCGGAGGCAGATGTCGTCAGCCTGCATCTGACTTATGATGCTGATACGCACCACATGCTGAATAGGGAAATCCTCGCACGCATGAAGTCTGGGGCGGTCGTGATAAATACTGCTCGCGGCGGCCTTATCGATGAAACCGCGCTGGCCGAGGCTTTGACTTCTGGACAGCTGGGTGCGGCGGCGCTCGACGTTTTCGAGGAGGAACCATACCGTGGGCCGTTGCTCAAATGTGACAACGCAATTCTCACTTCTCATATCGGCTCCCTCGCGAGAGAGTCTCGTCAACGCATGGAAGTTGAAGCGGCAGACAATCTGCGGCGAGGCCTGATTAAAGCGGGTCTGGGGACAGGTGAATAAGAATGTCTAATGACGTCGCGATTGTATATGGCGCCAGTGGTTTTCTTGGCAGCCACGTTGCTGATGCACTGTCGGCAGCGGGCTACAGGGTACGCTTATTTGATCGCCAGCCGTCGCCTTATCAGAACGGCGACCAGGAAATGGTCATTGGTGACATCATGGATCTTGACCAAGTGACAGAAGCGGCTAAGGGTGCGGATGTGGTTTACAATTTTGCCGCCATCGCGGATATTGACGAGGCTCACGACAAACCGCTTGCTACCGCCACCATTAATGTATTGGGTAATATGCACGCACTTGAGGCTGCCCGTCTCGCGGGAGCTCGCCGGTTCGTCTTCGCCAGCACTGTTTACGTCTATTCCGAATCAGGCTCGTTTTACCGAGCCAGCAAGCAGGCAGCGGAGCGCTTTATCGAAACCTATCACGAACGTTATGGGCTGGATTATAGTATTTTACGGTATGGGTCTCTTTATGGCAGGCGTGCTGATGCCCGCAATGGTATCTACCGGATGCTGCATGAAGCGGTTGAAAGCCATTCAATCACCTATCGTGGTACCGGTGAAGCAATCCGCGAGTACATCCACGTAGAGGATGCAGCACGCATGAGCGTACAGGTGCTGGCACCGGAGTTCGCAAACCGCCATTTGACCCTGACCGGACAGGAACGCCTGCGCATCAAGGACGTCATGACAATGATCTCTGAAATCATGCCTTGGCAAATAGCACTGAATTTTGATGAAGGCAATGCGGTGCATCACTACGAAGTAACACCGTACGCATTTCAACCCCGCATCGGCCGCAAACTAGTGCTCAACGAGCATGTCGATCTAGGTCAGGGATTACTTGATTGCCTCAGGGATATTCACAAAACCATGCATCACTCCGGCGAAGATGACGAAGCCACCCCGTCGGCATCCGACAACAGGGCATGACGACAGCACATTGGCAAGCCATCATTTTTGACTTCGATGGCGTGGTGGTTGAATCAGGAGACATCAAAACACAAGCTTTTGCTGATCTCTATCACGCCTATGGAGAAACGGTAATGGCTGAGGTGGCGCGATATCACAAATTGAACGGCGGCATGTCGCGTTACCAGAAATTTCACTATTTCCAGCAACACCTATTGGCAAAACCTCCGCTGACACCGGACGAAGAGCAGTATCTGGATCGCCGGTTCTCCGAATTGGTGGTTGAAGCGGTCATTGCCAGCGAGACAGTGCCTGGTGCGGCTGAGTTGATTCGTAATGAGGCCGCAAGAATACCGCTATTCATTGCCTCCGGAACGCCGGAAGTAGAGCTTAATACGATTGTTATGCGTCGGGGGCTTGCATCCTATTTCACCGGCGTGCGCGGTTCCCCTACACCGAAACACATGCTGATCGCGGATATTTTATCGACTCATAGCTTCACGCCGGAACGTGTGCTGATGATAGGTGATGCTCTGATTGATTATCAAAGTGCAAAGCATAATAACGTCGCATTTCTGGGACGCGTACGGTCAGGCGATGAGAATCCATTCCCAACGCATGTCGATACGGTACCTGATTTGAGTTCGCTACTCGCCTAAAACACGGGCACAGGGGCTGATCCATGACGGTATCCGCGGAACGTGGATTTGCGTTAGCAGATCAGCGCATCACTCCTCGCCGCAATAATTGCCAGGAAACCTTGAAACCCCACAGCACGGGGTGGCGTCGTAACATGGGAGTTATTTCAACACGAACCCCGGTATGACGTTCAATCTTCCATGCGGCATAGCTAATGCTGTCGCTGAAGGTGAATGCTGCCTTTGTCAGTCGCAGCACAGATAGGAGTTTTCCCTGCCAGCGGCGTAACCGCCAACGCCATAGCGAGTTCCGACGGCCCGCTGCGTCAACCAGGCATCGATAATGTCCATCTGCCAATATCTCCAGCTTTTCCACAAGTGCCGGTGCGGCATGCGCGGTCAACCGCGTATAATCATCCAAATTGATCTCAGTAAGCTGTTGCGCCCGCGTTGCGCGTTCGGGCCGCAGTTCGGCCGCATAGGTCTGGCTCAAACCGTTGATCCAGATTGCTTCGACATTCACTACAGAGGGGCCCAGCACGGGAAGACTGGATTCGAGAAATCTCACTACCGCATGGGCAAGCGCATTATAAATACGCTTGCGGACCGTATCGTCACGCGCATACAACAATCGCGAGGGCTGAGCGAAGCGCGCCCACAAATACGGGTGGAACCAGCGCCAGGTTCCTTGCTCAAAGTCTGCCATGGAGACCACCGCATATTTGGCGCGGAATGTCTTTTCCTGTTGATTTTTTTGCGTGGATACCTCAAGATAAAATACATTGGGTGGCAACCACGCATTAAAATAACCTAGGTAGCGCTCGGGGTAAGCGTTACTGTAACTGTCTACAACGGCGTAGAAATCTACAACCCCATCACCAATTTCATGGGAACGCAGGCAGGATCCATAAAGGAGTATCGCTTCCAATGATGAGCCAAAACGTGATTTTAATTCTTCAACCAAAATTAAAAAATCCGCTGACACAGCTTTTGAGCTCAGAGCGGCCATCTCAGCTACCAGGTCATCCGGGACATATCGATTAATTATAGAGGCGTGATCTGTCATTGCTATGAGCTGACGCTACCCGCTCCCAGGAAGTTAATCGGACCAACCGCGGTGATACGCAACGGCCCATCCTGACTTGATGCTCGGTAGGATTCACCATCGACGATGTAATCGTCATTTATCAGCAGCTCCAATACTCCGGAATTGAAACTATGATAACCATCCTGTTCCTTGAGCACTTCCCCGCGGCCTGAAAGTAATGCCATTAAAGATCGCAAGGGACGCTTTCGTTTCTGCTGGACAAATGTTACATGAAGCGGCGCTTCCTCCTGTCCCCAGTACGGACGCATGCCAAACAGAAGGCGATTTAACGTACTGGCAAAAAGAAATGAGTACGTTCCATGACGTGTTTCACCATTTTCCTCAATAATTGACATCTGGACTGGCGCCCAGGCGCCATGTCGGCGCCCGAGAAGTACTCCGGCGAAATAGCCTAGCGTAATAATGGCCGAATAAATTTCCCCAGTAATACCCAGTTGCTTTATCTTGCCCTGAGAGAAAATTACAGCACGGGCAATAAGACCAAGACCGAAAAACATGCCATAAACCTTGGCAGCCCCCTGCTGTTCGATGCACAAGACGTGACGCCTCAGCAAAATAGGCGAAGTCTGCATCAGAAGACACTTGCTTAACTCGCGCAGGATATATTCTGGCTTGCCGTGAATGCCCAGATCCAACGCCGTCATATTGGTTGTGCCGCCCGGGATAATGGTCAGAACAGGCCACTTGGCCGTCGGTTGGGTTGCAAACAGATGGTTCAATACTGCCTGGACCGTGCCATCCCCGCCAACGATTGCCAACAAATCAATTTCAGCCTGAAAAAAAGCGTCAACCGATGCGTAAATCTCCGGCGTACTTGTCACTTCTCGGCAGGTTGCATTCGGAATTTCATTCAGCTCACGCCTTATTGCATCCTTGCGCTTGCGAATACGTCCGCTGAGAGGATTAAAAAGAAACCCGACGGTTGCTGTTCCTTCTTTTAATTTATCAATTCTTGATTGCTCAATCATTCAACTTAGTGATACATGGCTGAAAATCCACACTGACTGGTTTTCTCTCCCACGTATCGGTCCCGCTATCGCCGATGTTAGTACCGGCTTGTGCTGAATTGTTGTTTGATTTGTTGCTGAGTATAAGATCATGGAATATAAAATTTATACGCCCACCGTGTAAATCCCGTTGAGCCAAGCCCGCGCAGATTACAGTATTTGCGGCATAACTACCATCGTAAACAGCAAACAACACAGGATCAGTCATCTTCATCTTGGAATTGCTAAACGTGCTTCTCGGACGAGATTGTAAAAAAATTCCTAAACAATCCGCCGCAACCAAAAATTGGCAACGGTAATCAACAAAAGTCCAGGAAATAGAGCAGTCAGCGCCGGATTCAGATGCAACAACAGACCGGCATTCGCTATTACCTGGTCAAACAGATATATGCTCATGCCGAGCATTGATGCAAGCACCAGTTTATTTCCTAGACCTGCTCGTACCGATCCGAAAACAAAAGGTATAGAAAGCAGCAGCATTGCAATTGTTGTCAGCGCGCCGCCGGCCTTCCGCCACAAAGCCAGCGCATAGGCGTCCGCGTCTTGGCCTGTTGCACGTAAGAAACGCACATGCACAAACAATTCAGTGGGAGAAAGACTCTCCGGCGATTTTGTCAGGGTCGAAATATCGTCCGGCTTCAGAAATGATTTCCAGTTCATCGACTTCAAGCTAACGGACTCTATGCGATTTCCCGCAAATTTTTTGATGGTGACATCACTGAGCTTCCACACATCATCAGCTATGAGATCTGCATATTTGGCATAAGTATAAGTCAACATGAAACCGTTATCGTCAAAATGCATCACTTCTATATCTGCGGCCTTTTCTGTATGCAACATCTCACCGATGCGCAATATATTCCGCTCATCGCGGGTCCAGATACCCAGATGCTTGCCAAGCGCCGCGCTCTTGTCAAGCGCGACGGCGCGGGATGAGATGGCCCTCTGCTGAAGCTGCGGCGCGACAAACTGTTCCAGTGCCGCAATGAATGACAAAAGGATCAACCCGACTCCCAGCGGAGCCATACTGATGCGAATAGGGGAAATCCCTGCGACGCGTATCGCGGTCAATTCGGAGTTACCGGCCAATCGACCCAACCCAATCACATTTCCCAGCAACGCAATAAAAGGCGCAAGCTGAACGAATCTGCGTGGCAGCAATAGCGCAGTATGCAGGAAAGCGTCTTCGACGCGATATGTACCCTTCCCTACGTCGTCAAGTTGATCCAGCAAGTCGAGAAAACTGAATAACGGCAAAAGTACAACGGTAGCGATGCCCAAACCCAATAAAACCTGGACAGCCAGGTAGCGATTAATTATTGTCATCGGCGCAAGGATAGCTTTCTCCATGAATCTGGCGATAGCAAGCTGAGCGCAGCCAGAAACATCAAGACGTAGAGCCACCAGACACCAGGCACGCTCCCGACAGTGCCTTGCTCCACCCATGTTTGGGCCAATCCGCTAAGTATGTAATAGATGGCAAAAACCAGGGCGGCAACATAATAAATTCTGTCGCCCCTACCTTGGCGGGGTGAAGAGCGACTGAACGGCACGGCAATAAGTGCCAGTAGAACCGTAGAGATGGGGCGTGAAAGCCGCCATTGGAATTCAGCAATGTCGCGGGGCTTATCGGATTTCTGTAGCGCCACGGTAGAAGCCGCCTTGCGTTTGTAATCCAGCACGTTACCGCTATCGATGAAATACACCAGTTTCTCGAACTGGACAACCGTATCTCTTGCCTCAGAATGCATGAGCCGGTAAATAGAGCCATCAAGCAAGTGTATCTGGGGACGTTCACCGGGCGCCGGTTCCTGCTGGCGGACCTCCTTGGCTATGATGATCTCGCTGCTATCCTTTTTGTGGACGTAATGAAACAGATCTTTCATCTGCTTGCCAATGCTATCCTTTGTTTGAATATAAACTACTCTGCCGCTTTTTTCGCCTCCATAAAAGCGGCCGGCTTGGAATCGGTCCATATTTAATTCGGCCTCCGCCTGCGCATTCAAAATATAGCTTTCCTCGTACGCCCATGGACGGACGAAGATGGAAAGTACGCCGCTTACCATCCCCACGGGGATGGCGACTATGAGCATGGCATAGATTATACGGTTATCACTAACACCGGCAGAACGCAATACGCTAATTTCCTGGTCTCGGTGCATTCGTCCAAGACCCATGATGATAGCGACGTAAAGTGCTATCGGCATCAACACTTCCAGCGCAATTAGAGTTCTCAACAGCACGAGTTTCAGCATGGCGGAGACACCAAGCGATTCTGTGACTGCCCCCGACAAAAAGCTGGCACTGCTGAAACTCGCGTATAACGCTGCCAAAATGCCCATCACCACCGTAAACGGTACCAACAACTCGCGTGTGATATATCGTTCTATTATTTTCACGGATTTCTCTCGGTACTTTCTGGTGACGGTCTTTACGCCGTTTCCGCTCGGGCAAGCGGTCCTGTTCCCGACAGGACGGATTCCACAAGCAGCATATCCTCAACCTTATCAACATCAACACCAGCCTGGGGATAGGGCAAAAACACCGGCAGTACCCGGATGCCGGTTTTGGCCGCTACGGCATTCAGTCCCTTATCGAGTGTCAATGCGCCAAGTAGATAGGAAAGAACCGTCATGGGACCGAAGATTTGCCCTATCAATAACCATGGACGTTTGCGCAGTTGTTCCGCCCGCTGCCAGAATGAAACCAGGCCACGCCCACGAAGATTAAGGAATGCATAAAGATTGCAACCGCAGACGCCGCCATCCTTTAACCGTATGACAGTGCGTTTTACGCCTGGAAAAGCAGCCGCGACATCTTCATATTTAACTACTCCCACCGTGGCGTCGCTGCCTGCTTTTTGCGATTCGCCTAAAAAATGCCGCACAATCGAGGATGTCAATAATGCATGATCCGCTGTCGTCAGTAATACGGGGGAGTTCTGATCAATGTGCGTAAGTCCGCTATCGGCGCTGCGGCTGGGAGAATTTAGATTCGGAAGCCAAATGACACGCCCGCTTGCGATCCGCCTTTCCAGCTCCGGGCAATCGGGAATCGCGAATTTGGGGGGGCCACATATAATAATCGTCTTTACCATCCCGCTGGTTTCCAGCGCATCCAGCACCCGAATAATCATTGGCGTGCCGAAAATTGGAGCGATCGCCTTGCATGCCATGCCTGTCTTAAGCGCGATTGGGTCATGGGCGGTACGATCTGCGGCTAGCACTATGGCGGTAAATTGCTCTGTTTTATTCATTGCATGGTTTAACATCGATTTCTCTCATCTGTCATTATTGATTACAACGTCTTCCCGTAAATACGGTAACGTTTGTACTCCCGGCAACCCAGGTAAGCTAGAATTCCCCGCATTGCTTTGTTATCCTCAAGTATCCATGACAACTCAACCGCCTGGATCCCTCTGGAAAGCGCCATTTGGCGCGGTGCATTGATCACCATAATCGCTAGCGCCATGCCTAGGGGAGAACTCTGAAATTGCTTGCGCACTCCCATTAACGGTATCCGACCGGTCTGAACCCCCTTGTATTTAAGATGTCTGATCATTCGAATCCAGCCAAATGGGAACAGGCTTCCATTTAGCCTCGTAAAGATCTCGTTGAGATTGGGCAGTCCAACCATGAATGCCGCCGGAATACCATCAACTTCGGCAATCTGAATAAACTCATCGGGTACGAGTAGGCGAAGACTGCTGCCAAGTTCGGCAAACTCAGCCTCGGTAAAAGGAACGAAACCCCAGTTCTCCGACCAGGCATCATTGAATATATCACGCAGCGTTTCCATCTCTTCGCTAAATTTGTCGCGCCGCAGTGCCCGTAAACGTATTTGTTTGGAGAATTTATCGATCAGGGTATTCATTAATCGGGGCAGTTTATGGTCCACCTCCGCCCAATAAGCAAGCAGATCTTTTAGCGGTTGATAGCCTTGTTCTTCGAGTAATCGACCGTACCACGTGCGTGAATGCGGCATCATTACCATTGGCGGCGTATCAAATCCCTCCACCAGGATGCCGCACTCCTGATTGATGGATAAGTTGAACGGCCCGCTGACATGCCTCGTATGTCGCATAGCCAACCATTCCTCGGCGATATGTATCAGTGCCGCGAATATAGCGGTGTCGTCTATGCCTTCAAGCGAACCAAAATGGCCGGTATCCGCGCCATAGCGTTCTCTGTGAAGTTGATCAATTTGCGCGCTGATCCTGCCCACGGGTTGATTATTACGGTATGCGACCCATGCTTGCCATTCTCCGTGCTTGAAAAACGGATTAAATCTGGAAAAATGCAAACGCCGCTCCAGGCGTAATGGCGGTACCCACGAAGGATCATCTGCGTAGATTTGCCACGGAACATCAATAAATACGCCCATCTCACGGCGATTTGTGACTGGCCGCACGGTAACGGCCCCAGATATTAACTGACCACGGTTTTCATTCATGATAAAGGGAATATATACGCAACCAAAAACACTGGATTTTGCAATGGAAAGACAGTAGCAGCCGGGTATATGAAAACCCATTTATTGGTATTAGCACAGGTCTGCTCAGTTTTACCCCGAGAGGATCATCCATTTAACACATAGGTACGTTAACTGAATGGCAAGTTGATGACGTGTGATAGTATAATTGCCAGTGGTAGGTGGATTTCAGTGGCCCGCTATGTGCATAGAAATCATACGATCAATCATCGGCAGTGATTGTCATGTGAATTCATCAAATAATTGCCCATTTTACCATTGTGGCATTTGCGATATCATCTACTTGTGACAAAAACGCTTAAATTGCTAACGCCGCGATTCCAAGATGCGATGTACGTCGTCTGCACCTTTCAAAGGAAGCGTTATCGCTTTTCTCCTTAAATACAGGATATACCCAATGCAAACTACACTTGTTCATACACTAGCAAATGGTGAGCAACAGCATAATTTATGCGATGAACAAGAGAAAAAACATGCCCATTAAGACTTTCTGCAGTGATACTTTACAAAGAAAAGAGGTTGACTATTAAATGGACACTCCTGAATATAACCTATTAATTTCTCTGGCTCTTATCCCGGTTGTGTTCGGGCTGCAAATGTGGGTAAGGCAGCGCCGGCTCAGCCGGCGTAATGAATCCGGGCATCAGGAATTTGATAGCCTGGGTTCAACAGTCATATCCGCTATTGCGGAAGGGCTGGCCGTGATCTCAAGTCTGGTACTTGTTATCTGGATCATGGGAGCTCTATTGAGATATCTATTCCCTGTCATATTTAATGCGCAGTAGCTTAAATTACATCCTGGGAAAAGAAAACGAGACGAAGGGATGGACAGACCCCATAACGCTGCAAGGTTTTAGGCAGGTCCAGTGTTTGAACTAACGAATACAGCTTTCTTTCACAAAGTCTGCTTATAACTAATCCTAATTGCGTATGCATGTAGTCGTCACGGGAATGGGAGTTGTTTCGCCGATTGGCATAGGCACTGACCAATTTTGGACAGCAGCCGTCAATGGAGTCAGCGGAATCCAGAGAATCGAAAGCTTCGATGCGTCAGGGCAGCGGTCCCAGATAGCAGGAGAAATTCCCGGATTTAATCCTGCCGGCTTTCTGTCTGCTAAATATATCGAGCAAACGGATAGATTCACACAACTAGCGCTGCTAGCAACCAGTCTTGCTCTGGAAGATGCTGGTGGACTCGATGTTTATGCACCGCAACGCTTGGCCGTAAGCATAGGGTCGGGAATGGGCGGTTTCGCCACATTTGAGGCCTCAGCCACGCGCAACTTTCGAAATCAGCCAACACCTCCTTTCACTGTACCGCGAACGATGGCAAATTCTGCAGCTGCCTGGATAGCAATCAAACATCGATTCAAAGGCATGAATCTTACATGCAGCACAGCATGTTCTTCTGGAGCCAATGCCATTGGCATGGCGCTTGATCTTTTGCGGACAGGGAGAGCCGATGCTGTGATTGCCGGGGGCGCGGAAGCATGTGTATTACCGCTGACGATGACCGCATTCGAAGCGTTGCGTGCGTTAACTACCGGCTTTAATACCACCCCCACACGGGCATCCCGACCTTTTGCTAAAGGTCGGGATGGCTTTGTTATGTCAGAAGGTGCAGGCGTTCTTATTCTGGAAAAGGAGGAGAATGCGAAACAGAGAGGGGCAAAAATGTACGCTCGTCTCGCAGGATATGGGCAGGCGTGTGACGCAACGCATATTGTGATGCCGGAGATGAATGGTCAAGTGGCGGCAATGCGGTTAGCCATCACAGACGCCGGCATGGAACCCGATTCCATCGACTACATCAATGCTCATGCAACATCCACCCCCCTTGGCGACATCGTAGAAACTCGGGCTATCAAGTCTCTTTTTGAGAACCGGGCGGGAGATATATCCATCAACGCCACCAAGTCCATGATTGGACATACAGTCGGCGCATCGGCGGCAATTGGCAGCATTGCCACGATCATGGCATTGCATACTGGCATCATACATCCGACCATCAATCTTGATGAGGCTGATCCGGAATGTGATCTCGCTTACACCCCAAACCATGCACAGCAGAAGAATCCGCGTAACGGCTTATGTAACGCTTTCGGATTTGGTGGCAACAATGCAAGTATTCTTTTTACAACCCTTGAATGAAGGAATGAGATTTGATGGACAGAGCAGAGATCACAGCAAAAGTCATACAATTTATCTCTACAAAAGTTGAGAATCTGGATGTTTCCACTATAAACGAGTCTTCCAAATTCGAAGAACTGGGGCTGGACTCAATGGATACGATTCAACTCTTATTTGACGCAGAAGATACTTTCGGCATTAACTTCGAGGGCGACGAAGCGAAAGGATTCACCTGCGTCGGAGATATTATTTCCTATATCGAAAAACATCAGGTGCCAGCGTCCTCATAAAGGGGATTAGCATGGAACTGTATCGATCCAATGTAGAAATGGAATTATAAAACCCGCCATCAGTTCCGGCGTTTTATATCGGGCTATGTCGTTCTGATAGCATTTTTTTTGACGGCGGGGGTCTTGGATTTTGGTTTCACGACCTTTGCCGGAGTGTTTGCTGCTGTTATTTTTTTCATTGTTTGTCTCGGCTCAAATTCAAATCCCACTTTTCCGTCAGCGGCCAGAACCAAATAAGCTGAAAATGGCCTTCCCTTCTTCGAGATAAATTTTGGCAATAAATCGGTTTTTCCAGTGCGCAAGAGCTTGCTGACTTGTTCACGTTCAAGAGGCCGCGTAAGAATTATTTTTCCGATTTTAAAATTGCAGGTGGGCATGGAACCGACCACTTTCTCGCAGGCGAAACTCATACCGTGATCGAATACCTGGCCACCGCAGCGGGGACACTTCCCCAGCGTTTCCTGGCCGGAAAAATCCACATCTTCTTTGCCCTCACCGCTATCGCTGCCAAAATCGAATTTCATCTCGAATTCATCAGTAAGCTTGATGTTAGCATTGAATAACCGCCCCATTTTGCTACGAAAACCTTGTAGGGGACCAACCTCTCTTCCAGTAATAAGTTGTTCCATTTCCCCCGTCTCGAATTGCCGTCCGGCAAGAATTTTCCATAGTGCAAAATCGCATTTTTGACATTGAAATTTTTTATAAGTCTCTTGTACAACACCGCCGCATTTTGGGCAGGGGGACTTGAGCGTGGAGAAGTCCCCGCTTATTGTTTCACCGCGATGACTTTTGGCTTGCTCCACCATATGGCTTGTCATACCAGCAATTTCTTCCATGAATTTATTGCGTTCGAGCTTTCCCTGCTCAATCTGGCGCAATTTGAATTCCCAATCACCCGTCAATTCCGGAGAGGTAAGCTCAGGCACTTTTAGCCCACGCAGTAATGTAATTAGCGAGAATGCCTTGGCAGTCGGGTGCAATTCCCGCCCCACGCGCTGCATATAATTTTCGAATACCAAACCTTCAATTATTGAAGCCCGGGTGGCAGGTGTACCAAGCCCTTTAGCGCTCATGGCTTCTCGCAACTCCTCGTCTTCTACCAGTTTACCAGCACCCTCCATAGCGGACAGCAATGTGGCTTCATTGAATCGGGCTGGGGGCCGAGTCTGATGGGCAACCACTTTAACTTCTTCGGAAAGGACCAAATCGCCTGGATGGATGGCAACCAGAGTCGAACTATCATCCGCGCCTTCGACTTGAGCCTCCTTGCCATATACCGCCTGCCAGCCAGGATTGACCATTACCCTGCCTTCAGTCTTGAACGGCTCATTCTCAACGCGGGTAATTCGAGTAGTAACAAGAAATTCGGCGGCAGGATAGAAAATCGCCAAAAAACGCTTGACGACAAGGTCGTAAAGTTTGGCTTCCGCGTCATTTAATCCTTTTGGCTCAAGCGAGGTGGGGATAATAGCGAAATGGTCCGAAATCTTTGCATTGTTAAATATTCGCTTGTTGGGCTTGACCCAACCCGCTTTGAGAATCTGCTTGGCAAATTTACCATAGCGGGTATCTTCCAGGGAATTTAAGGACTCCTTGACGGTTGTAATATAGTCTTCCGGTAACGCACGCGAGTCGGTGCGCGGGTAAGTCAGCGCCTTGTGCTTCTCATATAAAGCTTGAGCCAGTCCAAGCGTTGCCTTGGCGGAAAAACCAAAGCGTCCGTTGGCATCGCGCTGCAGGCTTGTGAGGTCATAGAGCAACGGGCATATTTCCGTGGTGGGCTTACTTTCTTCGCTGACGACGCCGGATTTTCCCTGGCATTTCGCGCGGATGGTCTCAGCACTTTTCTGATCCCATAATCGCTCTGCTTTCTGTTCACCATCCTTTTTGTCTTTGGCAAACTTTTCGTCGAACCATCGCCCGTTATAGTTTCCGGCGGTGGCAGCAAATGTGGCATGTACTTCCCAGTAGCTGCGGGGAACGAATTTCCTAATAGTATCTTCCCGTTCGATCAGAATTGCCAACGTGGGAGTTTGCACCCGCCCGACGGTGGTCTTGTGGAAACCGCCTTCCTGAGAATTGAACGCAGTCATGGCACGAGTGCCATTTATGCCGACGAGCCAATCGGCCTCCGAGCGGCTCACGGCGGCATCCGCCAGGGGCTTCACAGCAGCATCGTCAAGCAATCTCGTAAATCCTTCCCGGATTGAAGCAGGAGTCATCGATTGCAACCACAGCCGCTTCACCGGTTTTTTCGTACCCACGTGGCGAGCTATATAATGAAATATCAACTCTCCTTCGCGCCCTGCATCGCAGGCGTTGATGAGAGATTCCACATCCTTGCGCTTAATTAGCTTAGTAAGAAGTTTCAAACGCGACTCGGTTTTTTCGATGGGATTAAGATCAAAGTATGGTGGGATTACCGGTAGATTGGAAAAACTCCATTTTCCGCGTTTAACCTCGTATTGTTCGGGCACTGCCAGCTCGAGCAAATGGCCAACAGCCGATGACAACACGTAATCATCGCTCTCGAAATAATCTGTGTGCTTGATGAAGCCGCCCAATACACGTGCAATATCGGCGGCAACGGAAGGCTTCTCAGCAATGATTAAGGTTTTACCCATGAAAGTCCTGTGAATATCCGCAGATTGTCGGTAGCGTTATGAGAAAACACATCTATATCGCCATGTCCCAGTGGTCTAATTTACGCGAGAAAATCGCTCTACGTTCTATTGTTCCGCCACGTCCCAATGCCTTTTCAGAATTACCAGCGATAGCGAGAAGTCCCCCAGGATTAGTAAAGCCGCTGATAGCATCCACCCGGCAGACTAGCGACCATGCCATTCAGTTCAAGCGTTAATAGCATCGCCGATACGGTTTCTGCCGTCAAGCCGCTGCGGTTGCATAACGTATTGATACTGGAAATGTCATGCCCGAGATGCCTCAGCAGCAACGACTCTTCCCCAGCTGATTCATTCACATCGTTGACAATACTTCGCGGGGACTGATATCCCAGCTCATCCAGAATGTCTTCGGCACTTTCCACCAGTTTGGCCCCTTGCTTGATGAGCGCGTGACAACCCTTCGATAGGGGCGAATGAATTGACCCGGGAATTGCAAATACCTCACGTCCCTGCTCCAGCGCCTGTCGGGCGGTGATAAGAGAGCCACTTTGCAGTGCAGCTTCCACTATCAGGCAACCGCGACTCAGACCGCTGATGATGCGGTTACGGCGTGGAAAGTTGCTACCAATAGCCGGCGTCCCCAATGGAAACTCGGAAACAAGCGCTCCCTTTTCCGCCAGTTCATGCGCAAGTTCCCGATTGCGCGCAGGATAAACGATATCCAGCCCAGTTCCTACCACCGCGATACTGGTTGCGGTACCCCGCAAGCCTCCACGATGCGCTGCAGCATCCACACCGAGTGCCATTCCACTGATAATGCAAACCCCCGCATTACTTACAGCTTGAGCAAAAGCTTCGGCGTTGGCAAGACCTTGAGGTGTAGCATTGCGACTGCCTACAATAGCAAGAGCGGGTGAACTCAGCAACTCGCGTTTTCCCTTGAGGTAGAGAAGGGGAGGAGGATCAGGGATGTTGAGCAGCAGCGAGGGGTAATCCGAGTCAGCCAGCGTGATAACTGAATTTGCAGGGTCTTCCAGCCATTTGAGCGTGGCGGCAATCTTCGTTCTGTCTGCCCCTAGAACTATGCTGTTAGCGATCTTCTTTTTCACCAGACGCTCTAACGAAGGCACTTTTGCGGAAAGAATATCGGCAGGACTCCCAAAAGACACCAGCAATCGGCGTATCGACTCGTCACCGAGACCATCAATCAAGCCAAGGGCAAGCCAGGATTCGATATCTCCTATTGGCTTCATTTTAATCAACCTGTTAATGGTACGTTATCGCATTTCGTCAATAACCTAAATTGACGGTGTCAGATTACTGCAGAACCTTATTTTGTAGAAACTTGAGACAATATCAATCGCATCTCCCGGGACTGACGTTGGAACCCAGGTATGCCGAAGCTCCCCCCAACGGCGTCGGCAGGGCAGGCTGGGCACAAGCCAATAGCCCAAATCAGGATATAATGGGGACACGTGGGGGAACACCAATATAAGAGATCAGGGACACAGGGATCATACTGATGTGGTTCAAATTCTGCATTTAGATTATTAAATGTGCAAGTCTTTTTATGGCACTTCTGAAGATATTACAATACCCGGACGAACGACTCCACACCGTAGCTCACCCGGTGGTGGCGGTCACTGACGAAATTCGTGCCTTGGTGGATGATATGGCGGAAACAATGTATTCCGCTCCTGGAATTGGCTTGGCGGCAACCCAGGTTGATGTACACAAGCGCGTCATCGTAATCGACATCTCCGATGCCCGAAACCAACTGCACGTGTTAATCAATCCTGAGATTGTCGCCCGCAGCGGAGACTCTGACGACGAAGAAGGTTGCCTGTCCGTTCCCGGAGTATTCGGAAAAGTACAACGAGCAGGGAAAATCACCGTCGAGGCAACAGATCGCGATGACAAGCCGTTTGTATTCGATGCCGACGGTCTATTGGCAGTATGCGTTCAACACGAAATGGATCATTTGGTGGGCAAGGTATTTGTCGAGTACTGGTCGCGGATGAAGCAATCACGTCTTCAGGCCAGGTTAAAAAAGCTACGGCGAAAGGTGCTGTGAGGACAATTTTTCATGCCGATATATGTAGATCAGCTAGCCGCGAAATCAGGATGACAAGGTATACGACGCAAGTCATGGCTTTGCTCTACGATGCCGAGTAGTGTGGCGCAGTGAACGCGCCCATGCTACTAAAGCCGCATGGGGCACCACCTTTTTTGAGGAATCTGGGCGAATGTCTCCTTCCTAAGCTGCGTGTGACATGAAAATTATTTTTGCAGGCACACCCTCCTTTTCCGTCCCTGCGCTTGAAGCCCTGGCAAATGCCGGACACGAGATTGCTTTAGTTTTGACCCAACCCGACCGCCCTGCGGGTCGGGGCATGAAGACCGCCGCAAGTGCTGTTAAGCTATTTTCCCAAGAACATAAACTTGCTTTGTTGCAGCCGGAGTCACTGAGGCCGCCTGAGCTACATGCGCAACTGGATGCCGTTGGCGCAGATATCATGGTGGTTGCAGCTTACGGGCTGATTCTGCCTGCGGCTGTTTTAAATATTCCTCACTTTGGCTGTCTTAACATCCACGCTTCGTTGCTGCCCCGCTGGCGGGGCGCCGCCCCCATCCAGCGAGCAATATTGGCAGGTGATGCGGAGACCGGAATCACTATCATGCAAATGGATCAGGGGTTGGATACCGGGGCCATTCTGTTAAAGCGGAGTATCGCAATTGCACAACATGACACAGCGCAAACTTTGCACGACAGGCTTGCGCTGCTGGGAGCACTGTGTCTCGTGGAGACACTAGCGCATTTGCATGAGAGAAGATTTTCCGCAGTTCCTCAGAATGAAGTTGCCGCGACGTTCGCACCCAAGCTGGAAAAATCCGAAGCAGAAATTGACTGGCGATTGAGCGCGGAGAATATCAATCGCGCCGTGCGAGCATTCAACCCCCGTCCCGGCGCATATTCCCGGGTAGGCGGAGCTTCTATGAAGATATGGCAAGCGAGCGTCGCTGCACATGCCCCCGGGCAAGCGGGCGAGATTGCTGCAATAGGACGCGATGGAATCGTAGTTGTATGCGGCGAGGGGGCGCTCGTCCTGGAAATCGTGCAAAAATATGATGGAAAAAAATTGAGCGCAGCGGAATTTCTGTTGGGGCACGTATTGCAGCCCGGTGACCGCTTTGAATGCCGGGATGACTGAAACCCAGCGTTTGGCCGCCACAACGGTGGGTAAAGTACTTGGTGGCGCGAGCCTGACGGCGGTGCTGCAGGACCTCTGGCGCACTCACGCAGATCTTTCTGGTCAGCAACGTGGAGCAATCCAGGATTTAAGCTATGGTGTACTACGTTTTTATGGCCAACTCGACAAGTTGCTTGGATTGTTACTGCATAAGCCACTCGGGGACCAGAATTTGCGTTATTTATTATTGGTGGGCTTGTATCAGCTAGAGTACAGCAAGGCTTCTGCGCATGCGATCGTGGATAACGCCGTATCCGCTTCTCGCAGTCTGCATGGTTGTACTAAAGGTGCGCAAGGGCTTGTCAATGCGGTATTGCGCAATTTCGTACGTCAACGTGCAAGTCTGCTGGGACGGGCAGCTGAAAACGAGGTAGGACGGTACTCTCATCCACAGTGGTGGATAGACAAGCTTCACGCGCAATATCCGCAAAGCTATCAGGCGATATTGGAGGCCAGCAATCAACGGCCACCCATGACACTGAGGGTCAACCGGCGCAAGACCAGCGTGGCGGAATACGAGCAAAGTCTCAATCAGAATGGTATGGACGCGCGGCGATTATGGAACGGCGCGCTTGAGCTGGCACGGCCCGTAGCGGTCGATAGGTTACCGGGATTTGCCGAGGGTCTGGTTTCAGTGCAAGATGCCGGTGCCCAGCTTGCCGCACCGTTGCTGGATGCGCGCGACGGCATGCGGGTTTTGGACGCTTGCGCCGCTCCTGGAGGGAAAAGCGCGCATTTGCTGGAATTGGCGGAGGTGGAATTAACCGCGCTTGACATCGATGTCTCACGAGTAGAGCGACTAACAAAAAACCTTTCTCGTCTGAAACTTGATACTCATCACGTTATCCAGGGGGATGCTGCGCACCCGGCGGAATGGTGGGATGGCAAGCAATTTGATCGCATTTTAGCCGACGTACCCTGTTCCGCCTCGGGCGTGGTGTGCCGCCACCCCGATATCAAATGGCTGAGGCGCGAAAGCGACCTCTCTCAATTTGGCGCAAGACAGAGGGAAATCCTGGATGCGTTGTGGCAGATCCTGATCAGAGATGGCAAATTGCTCTACGCCACCTGCTCGATATTCGCCGAGGAAAATAAACTGCAGGTGGAAAAATTTCTGCGCCATCATTCTGATGCCCGTCTGTTGCCTCTCTCCCATATTAAAACTATCGACGGGCAACTATTGCCAAATGCTCATCATGACGGTTTCTTTTATGCCCTGCTGCAGAAAGTCTGATCTCGTCGTGCGGTTGTTGCATGTAGCCGCAATGGTACTGTTGAGCTTGATGCCGCTAAGCGCTGCCGTCCATGCGGAAGGCATACAAATAAAGTCCGTCGTCATGGAAACGGTAGACGAAGGCTTCCAGTTTAACGCTGATTTCGAGATTGTCCTCAACCCCAAGCTGGAACGCGCACTCGAAAAAGGCATCGTGCTTTACTTCGTCACCGAACTCAATCTGATGAATTCACGTTGGTACTGGCTTGACGAAAGGGTCGCGCAAAGCAGAGTACGAGAGGGACTGAGCTATTACGCGCTCACTCGTCAATATCGGTTGAGTCGTGGGACGTTGTCGCAGAACTTCGGTACGCTCAGGGAAGCATTGCAGGCTGTGAGCCGCGTACGCAACCGGCCCGTTATCATAAATTCCGAGCTAAAACCGGATGCGGAATACACTGTGGAATTACGTATGTGGCTAGACATATCGGCATTGCCTAAACCGTTTCAGGTAGAAACGCTTGGCTCCAGAGGTTGGGATTTGAGTACCGGCACACTACGATGGAGCACAAAATTGCCATTGTCAAAACCACCAGACAGCATTAGGCCGTGAAGTACGTCATCATCATTGGTGCGGGGCTGGGAGCGGTAATGCTATTTCTGCTTGCGACCGCTGGGGCCGACACAGGACTTTTTGAACGCAAATATCGACTTCTAATTCGAATCAATGTCGGCTTTGTTCTGTTTCTCATGACGGTGGTGGGATATCTGCTATGGAGACTCAGGCGCAGGCTCAAGGCAGGTGTGTTTGGTTCCAGACTTGCATTGCGCCTGTTGTTGATCTTTTCGCTGATGGCTGTTCTTCCAGGTGCGCTGGTGTATGGCGTCTCGGTGCAGTTCCTTGGGAAAAGCATTGAATCCTGGTTTGATGTCAAAGTGGATCGAGCGCTCGAAGGAGGCTTGAATCTGGGACGCACCATCCTCAACAATCTCCTTGAGGAACTGCACAACAAGGCGCAAGGCGTGGCACTTGCGCTATCTGAGCAATCCGCCTCGCCGCTGCCAGCGTTGAACCGGTTGCTTGATCAATCACAGATACAGGAAGCCGCGCTATTTGACCAGAACGGCGAAATAATGGCGTTTTCGGGCCTACATGACGCGGGGCTGTTTCCAGGGCCGTTAAGCGCAGCGGTAATGCGACAGATAAGAACAGAGAAAGCTTATAGCGCGGTTGAATCTATTCCCGGCAAGGGTTTGTATTTGAGAGTGGTAGCCCCAATTGATGTGTCTAGGGGGAAGGGAGAGGCTCGGATGTTGCAATTATTGCAACCGGTACCAAAACAACTGACCGAGGATGCGGAGATAGTACAGGCAGCCTATCGGGATTATCAGGAACTATTACTATCGCGAGAAGGATTGAAAGGCCTCTATGGCGTAACACTTACACTCGCGCTGCTGCTCTCGCTTTTTTCCGCCTTGGCAGCGGCATTCCTCATTAGTGAGCGACTGAGTGCACCGCTGGGCAGGTTGGCGGAAGGTACCCGCGCCGTCGCCGAAGGTGACTTTAGCAGGCGTCACCCAGTACAAAGTCGAGATGAGCTGGGAGTGCTAACCGAATCATTTAATCTTATGACTCAGCAGCTTGAGGAAGCCCGTACTACCGCCCAGCGCAATCAATGCGAAGTGGAAAGTGCCCGGGCTTATCTAGAAAATATACTTGCCAACCTCTCATCTGGTGTTCTGGTGTTTGACGAAAACTTATGCATGCGTACGGCGAACCTTAGTGCCGAACAAATTCTTAAAGTTTCGCTGGCGGGACTCGAAGGGTTGACTATCGAAGAATGTGTGGCGCGCGAACCGCAACTGAGTTCTTTCAAAAACGAAATTCTCGACGGATTTCATTCCGGGAAAAAGGGTGAATGGCAGTGTCAGGTGGAGCGCTCGAGAGACGGCGCCCACCAGGTGCTGCTGTTGCGGGGGACACGTCTGCCGCACGTATCAGGCGGCGGTGGTGTCGTGGTGTTCGATGACATCACCGGTTTATTACAGGTACAACGTACTGCTGCATGGGGTGAGGTGGCCCGGCGTTTGGCTCATGAAATCAAAAATCCGCTTACGCCGATACAGCTTTCCGCTGAACGCATGCAGCACAAGCTGGCTGAAAAGCTTAGTGTGCAAGATGCACAAATCTTGCGGCGCTCCACCGAAACCATCGTTAATCAAGTGGAAGCATTAAAAAAAATGGTCAATGAATTCAGCGAATATGCCCGTGCGCCGGAGCTGGAATTTCATCTACTGGATTTCAATGGGCTAGTGCGAGAAGTTCTCGCATTATACGAGGCGGCGAGCGTAGCCTCGCCTGGCAATCCGCAACCGCACATCTATTTGGCCCTGGCTCCAGATCTACCATCTGTAAGAGGTGATTCCGCACGGCTACGCCAGATTATCCACAACCTGTTGCAAAATGCCCAGGATACTCTGATCGAGGTCCCGGACCCCGCTATCATGGTTCGAACCGAAGTTGTCCCCGGCGGGGTACGATTTAGCGTCAGTGACAACGGCGGGGGATTTCCTGAACAAGTAAAGGCTCGAGTGTTCGAACCTTACGTTACTACCAAATCCAAGGGTACAGGGCTGGGATTGCCGATCGTCAAAAAAATAGTGGAAGAACACAGCGGCATGATTCAAATAGAAAACATCCGGCCTCGCGGCGCACGAATCTCAATTACCTTGCCGGCGACGACTAATTTGGCGGTTCACCGCAAAACTATATGATCCCGGAATCAGCTATGAATGTACTTTAATATGCCCTGAAAGGGCAAGTTTACTGATCTGTAATGGACGTTGTTGGCAGATAAATTCTATAAATTGCCACTGCTGTCCGGTTAATACGCGAATAGATTCAGTTGATTACTAAGGATGCCACTATCCGAAATGTAATCCTTGCCCGAAAAGGCTTTCTGGATGGGCATTTTCTCGAATAGTGTGAGTGAAAATAT
>JACCWK010000026.1 GCA_013697655.1 Nitrosospira sp. | reverse complement strand
ACTCCTTGAACAGCTTTGTTCATTCTTCCCTCCATATATGTTTATTCACCACGCAAATACCCTATGCGCCTTGCTTCATTCTGCCTGTTGTCCAATCCGCTTATTCCCCCACCCTTTTCTGAAGAGCCTCTCTAAAAATTCAAATTCTGGGAAAACACGTTTTCCTGGCCGGTTGAGCGTTCAGGTTGCAACTAAACTAGCCCTCTGAATCACTCTATAGCGCGAACAAAAATGCGGGGTAGCATATGTCTGAGGGCGAGAGGACATTTTCCGATAACAGCGAAGAACCGCGACAAAATTTGGATTTTCAGAGATGCTCTAAAGAGCGAAGAGCCCAACAACTATACAGCTTTACTATTTACCTGTCCATGCCAAATCAAATCTGAAACATGACGTTTGCGAGAATAATTCCTTAACTATTTCCGGGTTCCCAACACTGAGATGATGTGGTGAACGCTGCTCACAATATATTCAGACCGTTAAGGATTAACTATGCGATATGCTTAAGATGGCGACCTTGAAAACTACTTACCCCGGGTTTGCAACACGCAACTGGCTAATCAACAGAAATAGGGATATGAGAGCATTCCCGCTCTTCCGTCTAGTTAAAATGTCAGGATTGTCCTGAGGTCTGGTCAAAGTTAAATTGTTTGCAGGTTGTCTGGGCAGGCTGTGCTTCCTATTCCTGACCAGTTTGTTATACAATCCGCGATTATATTGATCCAGCAAAAATGCTGGTATACGATTAATTCGCGCGAAAGAACCCGGAGATGATATGAATAGAGTGTTTGAGTGGGCAATAAGATTGGCATGGGCTACATCGGTAGCAGTCATAGCGGTACCAGTCCAGGCGCAACTTATGCTTGCTCATGAAGGCCACCATTCAGGGGACTGCGCCATCAAGTCGGGATCTTTTCCCGTAGCCTTCAGTGCTTATGAAAAGCCAAAGGGCGATCTCCCACCTACCCATGCGTATTGCGATCATGTTCCGGAAACTGGCGAGCTGTATTTTACAGTAGATCTGACGGACCCTGAGTCCCGTGAAGTCCCCATCGCAATGCGCTTGGTGATGGAAGGGCACGGAGCGGGAGAGCATGAGATAATGTCCGTGCCGGCCAAACAATATCCTTCTGGAAGCATTACATTTACGGTTAATTTAGATGAACTGGGCCAATATGCCTTGTTGTTGGAAACAGAGAAAGACGGAAAAATGACCACAGCGGTTCGAATTCCAATACATGTGGGAGGGGGCGGGGGTCACGGCGGACATGGGTCTGGTTTTGGCATGACTGAGATTGCGTTATTGGTGGGTGCGTGTGGTATTGCAGCCTTCATTTGGTTACGCCGTCGGACGAATGTAAAAGTCTCCTAATAGCGTTTCTACTTAATCGCATATAACGAGTCTCTTCTTCGGAAAAAATGCCGGAGGTAATCAGCACTCCTTAGAGAGGACGAGAAAAGACTGTTAACGAAGCAGCCCTTTCTCAATTTAACCGTAGAATGGATCCGTGCCTGATATCAGGCACGGATCCAATGTGTATCGAAAAAAAACGATATATACGTTCTGGTTTATGCAAATCGTGGTAAACCGCATCATAAAAGACCGTGTTTGAGCGGCGAAGATGGTGATAGCCTCTGGGCCAATTGCAGTCTCTTTGGGCAAAGGGACGTCAAGCGAGAACTCATTGCGAGTATCTTGCTTTATTTTTGCTCTTATCTGTACGCCAATATTTCCCCGCCTTTCAAAGCCTTTATTACGCTGTAACACATATTGCTATGGAGGAGTTTTTTAACTCCCTTCCCTGGGGGCATAAACTTGAATCTTATTGAGAGGCTGCTGGGGATTAAATTAAGTATTATTCTCAGCAGCAATATCTAATCTCGCCAAGGGATCCGAATTATCAGATGACGGTTGTACCTGCTCCGCTCTGCCCTTTGAGAGAGCAAATACCCTGGTTGCCGCGTTGATTACTGCAGGCTGATGAGATACCGTGATAATAGTAAAATTTTGTGCCAGTCTCTGTAATGTTTCACAAATTATCTGTTCGCTATCTGGATCCAGCGCGCTGGTGGGTTCATCAAGGAGCAGAAAATGGGGCTGATGAGCGAGTGCTCTGGCAATTGCTATACGCTGACGTTGTCCGCCCGAAAGGAGTCCGCCGCGTTCCCCAACAATAGTGTGCAGGCCTTCCGGAAGAACACTGACGAAGTCCCAGGCACCGGCTTGGTGCAGTGCTCGTTCCGCATCCGCATAAACCAGATCAGGCGCGCCGACAAGAATGTTGTTGAGAATGGTATCGTGGAGCAGTATTGTTTCCTGAGATACATAACCGATCATATGCCGCCAGAGGCGCAAATGAATTTCACGCAGGGATACTCCATCGATGAGAATTTCCCCTGACTTGGGTTCAGCCAAGCCGCAAAGCAGATCAAGCAGAGTGCTTTTGCCGACACCTGACATTCCCGTAATGGCGGTAAACGATTTTACCGGTATCTCAATATTGAGATCACGAAATATCGATTTCACACCGTAATCGAAATTTATGTGCTTGAGACTGATCCCCTGTTGCAATGTGGGCTGCAACGTACCAGCAGTTGTTTCAGCAGCGGCTTGCGCTTCTTCAGTTGCTGCCCGCATTGCCCAATAAGCGCTTTCCTGTGCTGTAAGCTGTTGATAACGCCGTTGCGTTTTATTGAGCAAACCCAGAATTCGGGTTAACAGGAAGACCATTACCATCACCGCGGGCAATGAAAGTTCCCATATTACGAGTGCCAGATACAAACCGCTTGCCGTTAAGGCGGCAAGTATGGGTTCCTGTAAAGCTAATAAAGCTTCTCTGCTCATCACCTCCTTGCGTGTGGCTTTTTCCAGTTGCTGTGTTTGCTCATGGAGAATGGCATCGGCTACATTGTCCCGCCCCATTGCCTTTAGGGATTTTACCGAGCCGAGTATATCGGAAAGGTAAATTAAAAGATGGCGCAGGAGGTGAGTCTGTTTGGTGCCCGCACGGCGTGTGGCACGTACCAAGCGGTGCAGCACCAATAAGAGAAGCATGCCGATGACGAGGGAGGTAAGGGTGGCCTGCCATGAAATGAATAAGGCAACAATAGCATAGACCAGCACTTGCATTGACAAGGCAAGAACGTTGGCACTATGCTCAAAGCCATTCGCCGCGCGATATGCCTCCGTAGCGACCGAATTGGCAAGCGAACCTATGGGTTGTCGCAGATAATACTGCCAGCGACTGGCAAGAAGCGCTTTGATGAGTTCTAAACGCAGCGTGGTCGCGACATGCGCTACTGTATAGCCAACTTGCCTGTTGGCTAACAGCAATATCAGGCTCTTGATTATCATGCCACCGACGATAATCAACAACATCACGGCTATTGTTGGTTCAATTCCAATTCCTTGGAGAGCCTGTACTATTACCCGCCCAATATCCGTATCGCCCGTATCTCCTATCGCAATCGAAAGTAACGGGAGGAGGGCAGTCAAGCTTAGCCCCTCGGCGATACCTGCTGCTAATAGCGCAATCAGAACGTACGCGCTGCGCCGAGGAAAAACCATGCTGTAGGTAAGGAGGGTTCGCATGCTGTTACATGAATTTACTAATTATTGATTCGTTAGGTTCACTGATTAATACAGTGCGATAAAGGTCATTTTGCTATTGAGCAAAAGGATAAATCCTTTACGCCATTATCCGAAACGACTTGGCCTCCTCAGGAGGCTATTGGAAAATACTGTCACGCAACTCGGCAAAAGATTGGCCGACATAGTCCATCTGCTCGCTGGTGTGAACAGCGCTTACGCTGCACCGTACCAACGATTTACCATCCGGCGCCGCGGGTGGTAATATCAAGTTGACATAGATTCCATGTTCGAGCAGACCTTTCCATAGCATCAGTGCCTGCTGAGGCGTATCAAGTAGGATTGCAATGACGGGGCTAGGCTCCGGACCAAGCTGATAGCCGAGTTTGTGGAGACGTGAATAAAGTTGATGCACATTTTTCCAAAGCTGTTGACGTAGCTCAATGCCGTCGTGCAGCAACTTGAGGGCTGCACGTGTTGATGCAATCGTGGCTGGTGTAGGCGATGCTGTGAATATGTACGGGCGGCTGACATAGCGCAATTGATCAAGTTGTGGATGATTGCTTGCGCAATAGCCTCCGATGCCACCGAGACTTTTACTGAAGGTACCCGTGATGAAATCGACGTCGCTAATGAGCCCTGTTTCCTCCACTAGGCCCTGCCCAGTTTGACCTAAGACTCCAAGTGAATGTGCTTCGTCTAGAAGCAGGATGCTGTTATAAGTATTTTTTAATCTGACAATGTCAGCAAGTGGTGCTCGGTCCCCCAGCATGCTGTAAATACCTTCGGCGATGATAAGAGTCGACCGTGACCGCTCCCCCAGACGTCGGAGACGTTTATCGAGGTCCGCCATATCATTATGCCGAAACCTGATTATCTCAGCTCCGCTCAAGCGGCATCCATCATAGATGCTTGCATGAGAGTCGCCATCAATGAGTACAACGTCGCCGGTTCCCGCCAGGCCGGAGATCGTGGCAAGATTTGCCTGATAACCCGTTGTAAAAACGATGCACGACTGGCAATGATAAAAATCCGCGAGCTCTCGCTCAAGGGCGCGATGTCCGCTATAGCTCCCATTTGCCATTCGCGATCCAGTGGTACCGGTGCCCTCGCTATCAATCGCCGCATGCGCAGCCTGCAGGCACTCCGCTGCGAAAGTCAGTCCCAGATAATTGTTAGTACCCAGGAACAATATGCGGCGTCCTCCGATTTTCGCCTCGGTCGAAGAATAGACTTCTTCGATGGGGGTGCCAAAAACATCAATACCTTCGGGAAGTAGCGCTTTTCTCGCTGCAGCAACGGTATCCAGTTTGTCTAACAAACTCATTGTTTCGCAGATTTTATTTGGTGAATTAAATTTGCAAGTTCTTGAACGGTCTGAACATCCGCGAGAGCATTGATAGGTACGGAAATATCAAACTCATCCTCGATTTCCATAATAAGGTTCAACAATTTGACAGAGTCGATGGCGAGCTGATTAATAAGGTCCGTCTGGGGCAGGATTTCTACATCAGGGCCGGTAAGTTGCTTAAGATGATGACAAAGTTTCTGCAGGATCTCGGGGTAATCGCTCGCCATGGCTCAATTCTGAATAGTATTGTTCATTAAGAAATTATATCGCGTGAGGTAAAGCGTCGCGCAAACGGATACAAGGTTGCCAATTGGGAAGGGCGTGCGTTAAAGGAGTTATATTGCATACCCAGTTGAGATGTTGCAGTTCCCTAACTTTTCCGGGAGTTAACATTGGCGAATAATGCAGCAACCTGGACAACCGCAAATTAATATTTGCGATCAGGGAAACAAGCGGCCCGGGCAGGAAAATGCAATGTACCCTCCGCTTCCAAACCTCTTGCGCAATCGCAGCCACGGATTGACTGTCATAGCCTCCCGGCTTTCCGTCGTCCAGTTCATAGACGCCACGCACAGGAATCTTAGTGGAAAGCCAGCAGAGAATTGCCGTCACCAGATCATTCACATGCAGCAAACCAAAGCGCATCGCAGGCTTTCCCACCATCGGTAATATCCCGCGACGGGTGATTCTGAAAAGCGGACTCATTTCTTTATCACCCGGACCATAAACCGCTGTTGGACGGAAAACCGCATATGGCATGATGTGTGAATGGTCAATCACTAGCTGCTCAGCCATACGCTTGCTGGTAGCATACCAAGAAAGCTCTGGCTGTCTGGCAGCCAAGGAAGATATGAGGAGAAAACGGGGCGGAGAGGCTTCCTCTATTGAAGCACGTACAAGGTTGCCCGTGCCTTCTACATTGGAATGAACGAAGTCCTCAAGAGAGCTACCACGAACCCGACCGGCGCAATGCACCACAGCAGAAACATCTTTGACGAGACTCCGCAAGGCATCTAAATCGTCTAAATCACCTTCAATCCATTGCGTAAATTCATCATCAACACGGGGGGATCTGGTCAAGGCCCTGACCTTCCATCCCTCCTTGATCAGAGACCTCAAAAGCATGCTGCCAATAAAGCCGGTGGCACCGGTTACCGCCACCAATGACCCCGACATATGCTGATTAGTTGTCCCCGGACTCGGCTGATAGCTGGTCTGTCAGTGTTGTCCGCAGTATGAAGCCCTGGCGTGCCGCAAAACGCGATAGTTTGCCGGATGAAGTGCGAGGCAAGGTATGCGGTGGAACCAACTCAACTAGACAATTAACACCGAACGCCATATAAACGAGTCGTTGCAACCGGCTGGTAAGAGATTGCCGGTCTGTTATCGAAGTCAAGCGGCATTCTATGACCAACACGATCGTTGTCACATCATTAGCATCGGTTATGCCGAAGGCCGATGCTTCCCTTGTTCTTACTTCAGGCTGCTGTTCGGCAAGCTCTTCGATATCCTGAGCACGGATGTTGCGTCCGTTGACAATAATCACATCTGTACGGCGACCAGTGACGTATAGATCCCCTTCAAAAAGGAAGCCAAGGTCACCCGTATCTAGCCAATTACCAGGTTTTAGCGTCTTCAGGGTATCCTCGGGATTATTAAAGTACCCCGTCATAATGCTACTACCCTGCACCAGCACACTGCCCACCCTCAAATCAGGCAACTCCTGTCCAGCATCATCAATAACCTTGACTGTATGCTCAGGCAAAGGACGGCCACAATTTACAAATTCACTATATTTTCTGCCTTCCGCTTGTACCCGCACCGCCAATTTTTTGTCAACCAGCGTGCTTGCATCAACCCTCAAACTCTGGAATCCCTTGCCAACTTGAGAGAAAGTAACCGCCAGTGTTGATTCAGCTAGCCCATAACAGGGCAGGAAAGCTCGTGCATCAAAACCCGCAGGCGCAAATTTTTCTGCAAAATTTCGAAGGGTATCCGGTCGAATCATCTCCGCACCGACTCCCGCCGCACGCCAGCAACTAAGATCAAGATCTTCTAAATCAGAATCGCGAACTCGGAGAGTGCAGAGTTTGAGCCCAAATGGCTGGCTAAACGCAACAGTAGCGCGATTTCGGCTAATCAGTCGCAACCATTGCAGAGGCCTGATTGCAAAATCACGAGTAGCCAGATAATCGACGGAAACTTGCGCCACCATCGGCGCCATCACCATACCTACCAACCCCATATCATGATAAAAAGGCAGCCAAGATGCGCAACGATCGCCAGGACGTATTTCCAACCCATTCCGGACGATTCCTCGCAGATTACTCATCAATGCCCGCTCGGTAATGATCACTCCTCGCGGAGTACGAGTGCTACCCGAGGTAAATTGGAGGTAAGCGATTTCATCCAGATGATTGGCTCGTAGCGGCATATCCAGGACAGGGAGTGTCCCTAACTGCTCGGGAGTTCCGATCCACTGTAATCCTTGAGATCCCTCGGCAGCCTCTTTGAGGAAACCAATATAGTCCACGTTGGCCAAAGCAGCACTTGCCTGTCCACCCTCCAGCATGCCTCGTAGTTGCTGAACATATACTGCATGACTGCCAAGGTTGACCGGTACCGGCATTGCAAAAGGAATGAGTCCCGCGTAGCGGCACGCAAAAAACAATTCGACAAATTCCGGAGTGGTGTCGGCAATGAGAGCTATGCGATCGCCATAGGCCAGCCCAAGGCCCAATAAGCGCTGAGCCGAAACGCGGGCGTTTTGCCTTAACGTCTGATAGGGTAGGACGGAGCGCAGGTTGCCTTTGGCATCGTAGAAGTTATATCCAGCGTTTCCACCCGCCGCATATTCCAAAGCGGCAGTCAAAGTTTCAAAGTCAGCCAATCTCTGAGATTGAATGTTAAGCGTTGGTGTTGCCGATAGGGGCGACTCGCTTGATGATCGAGGATCAAACGCTTGCGTTAGCGGAGCGCTCAACTTCGCTATAGTTGAACTCAAGGCCTTCTCCTCCAAATTAATGGTACTGGTCATCTTTTTATAATCTAAAAAAGGATTCTGGTCGGAAACACACGACACACACTAGTCTGGTTTTCAATCTAGTTACCTGCTTGCTTGAATTAAATTTCATCTTGGAAACAATCGCCATAATAAGTTAAGCATTCACCTAACAATAAGCATTAATTCAATCAATTATCCAGCTTATATCACAGCAGATTTCTCTGTCAAGGCAATATATGATCATATTCATCTTTCCCCAAACTTCGTAATAGCGCTCTCTTTCAGCATGTAAAATTCCAAGGAAGTATTCGTAAATCCTAATGCAAGGCTTGCAGGAACGTCAGGGGTCCATTCTGGACGAGTTATGAGCCAATATAAAGAGATTTTGGAGAATGGAAGGGGAATGTGTCGCTTTTTTGCAACAAATCTACGGCATGATGGGAACGGGATCAACGAAATCGCGTAAACCAATATGTTTAAGGAAAACTTTGACTAATTTCTACACGGATTTTAAAACGTTATTATATTCTATCCGATCTATTTTCGGAGAGGCTGAATCGGGAATTCAAGTTTTTTAAGCTAACGCCCATGCCTTTGCGTCGGCATAGTCGCTGAATACCCTGATATCAGCATCAACGAAGAGGTTGGAGACCCAGGCGCCCCAAGCCTGCCACTGGTTCTCTGTGACGACTGCAATCCGATGGAATTCGTTACCGTGCTGCCGGATGAATTTAATGTCCTCCCATGCCACGTCGACGGTATAGCTCAGCATGTCGCGCCAGTCAAACAGTACGTTTACTTGGCCATCGGAACGGGGTTTATAGAGCACGTGCTCTTCGAATTCCTTATAGTCGGCTAAAGTGAATTCACCAAAGACAGCAACGTTGATTAGATTGTCGGTTTCCTGAACGGTAATCATGGGTTGTTCTTAATAAATTAAAGATGCATTAATTAAAGATTCATTATTGGCAGGCAAAAATCGCCAACTCAAATATGTGACCCGATTTCCCGGCGTAGGAATTTATGAAAGTGCGCTATACCATCTTCCAGTGGCGATTGGTATGGACCAGCTTCATTAATCCCTTGCTCATACAACGCGCGACGCCCAGCAGTCATCAACTTGCAAATTTCATCGTCCTCGATGGCGGTTTCGTGATAGGCGGCTTGTTCCGCTTCAATAAACTCGCGTTCAAACAAAGCAATGTCTTCGGGATAATAGAACTCGACCACGTTTTTGCAGCGCTCCGTTCCGGTCGGCAAAAGCGTACTGATAACTAATACATGAGGATACCATTCCAGCATAATGTTAGGATAATAAAGCATCCAGATGGCCCCATGAGGGGGCGCTTTGTCCGCTGTTTGACGCAATAACTGCTCGTGCCAGTTGGCGTAGACCGGTGTGCCGGGGCGGAGAAAATTATGATGTATACCTATTGTCTGTACGTTGTACCACTCGCCAAACTCCCATTTCAACTCTTCGATATTAACGAAGTTGCCTAAACCGGGATGGTACGTTTCGACGTGGTAATCTTCCAGATAGACCTCGATAAAGGTCTTCCAATTGCAAGCATACTCTTCTATCTGCACTCGCTCGAGCACATGACCGGAAAAATCGAAATCCTTCAAGACACCCAGGTGAGCCATGTCGCGCGAGACATCCCGTTTGCCCGTAAATAGCAGGCCGTTCCAATTCTGTAATGGGGTATTGCCGAGATTAAGGCAAGGATTTTCGGGAAAATGGGGGGCCCCTAGCAGGTTACCATTCATATCATAAGTCCAACGGTGTATTGGACAAACGATGTTTCTGGTATTGCCGCAGCTTTTAAGAAGAAGAGACTGCCGATGACGGCAAACATTGGATAGCAGTTCAATCCCACCCTTGTTGCGCACCAGCACCTTGGCGTTATTCATCCATTCCAGTACATAATAATCACCCACGTCCGGTAGCATAATCTCATGACCGACGTAGCCTGCCCCCCGATCGAATAACAGGCTTTTTTCCAGATCAAGTATATGGGGATCAAGATACCAATCAACCGGTAATTGGGTCGGTATTCGGGTTAGGTGCGAAATATCAACAAGACTTGACATATCCGGTAATTTATATTCCCAAAGGGTTAAAAATAGGGTTTACCAATGCTAACAACCCTGTGTTTGCTGAATAAATGCAACAAGTCGCGCGGTGGGGGGTGATATCTTTCCCAAAACGCTTATAATTGCGCCTATACAACACCACTAAAGAAAGTTTCATCTATTTAATTGACCTGACCCTGCTTATTGCGTTATTTTTGCAGTTTCCCAGTAATGCATCTATTGTGACATTGTGCTTATCATGACAAAGCCCGCTAAACCCGTCAAATTTTCGCGGCCAGAAAGTTTCGAAGCGGCATTGACGGAGTTGGAAAATATTGTAGTTGAAATGGAAGCGGGACAGATGCCGCTCGAAGTTTCGCTCTCAGCCCACAAGCGTGGCGCGGAGTTGCTGCAATATTGTCAGTCGAAGCTACAGGATGCGCAACAGCAGGTGCGTCTCCTTGAAGCTGATACGCTAAAAAATTTCTCCCCGTCCGGTATCGATGACCGCTGATTTCCAGGATTGGGCGAGAAGCCGCCAGGTACGCATAGAAACTTCCCTGCAAACCTGGCTTCCTGCCGCGAATGTTGCTCCCGAGCGTCTACACGACGCCATGCGTTATACCGTTCTTGGTGGAGGGAAGCGAGTGCGTCCGCTTCTTGCCTTTGCTTCCGGGGAGCTAAGTAAGGCGGACGATGAGCGTGTAACTATTGTTGCCGCGGCGGTGGAATTGATACATGCGTATTCGCTGGTACATGATGACCTGCCTTGCATGGATGACGATGTGCTGCGGCGCGGTAAACCTACTTGTCATGTAGAATACGATGAAGCCATTGCATTGCTCGCAGGAGACAGTTTGCAAAGTCTCGCCTTTCAATTGCTGGCCGAACATCAACTGGCGGATACGCCGCAAATGCAGCTGGAAATGATTAAGCGGCTGGCCCAGGCAGCAGGCTCGCGCGGGATGGCGGGCGGACAGGCGGTTGATCTTGCCAGTGTTGGCAAGGTCTTGAGCCTGCCGGAATTGGAGTTTATGCATATTCATAAGACCGGGGCGCTTATTCGTGCTGCAGTAATGCTTGGCGCCTGGTGCGGGAGCAGCTTAAACGAGGATCAGTTGATGAGTCTTGATCGTTTCGCCAAGTGTATAGGCCTGGCGTTCCAGGTCGTGGATGACGTTCTCGATGCTGAGGCCACCACCGCGACTTTAGGCAAAACCGCCGGCAAGGATGCCGAAAATAACAAACCAACGTATGTAAGTATTCTCGGCGTCAGTCGGGCGCGTGAGCTGGCCGAGGAATTACGACGCGAGGCATATCAGTCGCTAGAAGTTTTTGGCGCACCCGCGGGGCGGTTGCGACAAGTAACTGATTTCATCATCCACCGCGAGTTCTGAGACTGATGTATTTTACAGTAAAGAAAATTACAATTTTTAGGGTTTAAATGTATCCACTGCTTGATACCATCAATGTCACTTCCAAGTTGCGGACGCTGGAACGTAAGATGCTGCCGCAACTTGCCGATGAGTTGCGCCAATTCCTGGTCGAATCGGTATCTAAAACGGGCGGACATCTCTCGTCCAATCTTGGCACGATCGAGTTAACTATCGCTCTGCATTACGTATTTAATACCCCTTATGACCGTCTAGTGTGGGATGTTGGTCATCAGACCTATGCTCACAAAATACTCACCGGTCGCCGCGGGGGGATGAGCAAATTGCGTATGCAGGGCGGTGTTGCGGGGTTTCCACGGCGCGACGAAAGCGAATATGACGCGTTCGGCACCGCGCACTCAAGTACTTCTATCAGCGCCGCCCTGGGCATGGCGGTGGCAGCCCAGCGGGCTGGAGAAGACCGGTCCGTCGTAGCAATTATCGGTGATGGCGCCATGAGTGCGGGTATGGCATTCGAGGCGTTGAACAACGCTGGGGCGATGAACACCAATTTGCTGGTGATCCTGAACGATAATGACATGTCGATATCACGTCCCGTGGGGGCGCTCAACAATTATCTAGCCAGGCTGATGTCAGGTCAGTTTTATGCAACCGCACGGCGTGCTGGCGAAAAGATGCTGGGCGTGGTGCCACCGATGCTGGAGTTAGCCAAGCGCGCAGAAGAGCACGTAAAGGGCATGGTGACGCCTAGCACTTTGTTTGAAGAATTCGGCTTCAACTATATCGGCCCCATTGATGGTCATGATCTTGACATACTCGTGCCTACGCTCAACAACATCAAACATCTCGACGGTCCTCAATTTCTGCATATCGTCACCCGCAAGGGTGCAGGCTATAAGGCGGCGGAAGAGGATCCGATTCTTTATCACGGAGTAACAAAGTTTAATCCAGACGCAGGCATCATTCCCAAAGCTGCGGGCAAGCCCCCTTATACGCAGATTTTTGGAGACTGGCTGTGTGATATGGCGGCCTTGGACCAGCGTCTAATCGGCATCACTCCAGCTATGCGTGAGGGCTCAGGATTGGTGAGATTTTCCCAGGAATATCCCGAGCGTTATTTTGATGTCGGCATTGCCGAGCAGCATGCTGTTACTTTCGCGGCGGGTCTGGCTTGTGATGGGATGAAACCCGTAGTAGCCATTTACTCAACTTTTTTGCAACGAGCCTACGACCAGTTGATTCACGACGTGGCCATCCAGAACCTTCCAGTGGTTTTCGCCATAGACCGTGCGGGATTGGTGGGAGCGGATGGCCCCACTCATGCCGGCAGCTTTGATTTAACTTATTTACGATGTATTCCGAATATAACTGTGATGGTTCCTGCAGACGAGGATGAATGTCGTCAGATGCTTTATACCGCATTTCAGATGGATACCCCGACAGCAATACGATATCCGCGCGGTGCGGGAACAGGCGTAGTGCCGGAAAAACAAATGCATATATTGCCGGTGGGACGTGGCGAGATTCGCCGCAACGGAGAGAAAATTGCGTTGCTCGCCTTTGGCAGCATGCTCAAACCCTGCCTGGAAGCCGCGGAAGAATTAAATGCTACCGTCGTCAATATGCGCTATGTCAAACCGCTAGACGATGATCTGGTCGCGTCTTTGGCGGCGGCCCACGAATTACTGGTAACAGTGGAAGAAAATACTATCATGGGCGGCGCAGGGAGCGCGGTGCTGGAGTCGCTTGCAATCAAGGGCCTCCCCATTTCGCTACTGCAACTCGGTTTGCCCGATGTTTTTATAGATCAAGGGGATTCGTCACAAATGCTGGCTGACTGCGGATTGGATAAGACGGGAATTGTCAGATCCGTCCGAGCAAGGCTTTCCGAGTAATTGACTCAATAGCTGCAGGCTCCAATTTGGGTATATCCGGCATTTTCCTTGCAGACCGCAGGCATCGTGAATAACATGAATTTCCCCATTGCGGATGTGCAAAGCATCCCCGATACAAGACTTATCCCAATAAATAGAGCGGGCATCAGATCTATTCGCCATCCGGTGATGATTGCGGATAAGGGCAATAGCGTTCAGCATACCATTGCCATGTTCAATATGTATGTAGATTTACCGCATAATTTTAAAGGGGTACACATGTCCCGCTTTGTGGAGATACTTAACAGCCACGAGAATGAAATCTCAGTGGAATCGTTTGAAAGCATTCTACGGGTGATGGTTGAGAAACTCGGCACAGAGTCCGGTGATATCGAAATGACTTTTCCTTATTTTGTCAACAAGACGGCGCCGGTTTCCCGAGTAAAAAGCCTGCTAGATTATGAGGTGACTTTTATTGGTGAAATTAAGAACGGAATCTATAATTTTACCCTGAAGGTAGTTGTTCCAGTGACCAGTCTGTGCCCCTGCTCTAAGCAAGTCTCCACTTATGGTGCGCACAATCAGCGTTCCCATATGTCCATATCAATTCGCACCAACAGTTTTGTCCGGATCCGGGAACTCATAAAAATGGCGGAAGATCAGGCGTCCTGTGAACTCTACGGATTGCTGAAACGTGCGGATGAGAAGTACGTCACCGAGAAAGCATACGATAATCCGAAATTTGTCGAGGACGTGGTACGCGATGTAGCAGCTCTACTCAATCTGGACGCACGCATAGACGCTTATGTGGTGGAATCAGAAAACTTTGAATCAATCCACAATCATTCGGCCTATGCGCTGATCGAGCGGAATAAAAGAAAGGATTGAGAATGACTCGGCTACCCGCGAATTTCCAGAATATATGGTTGTAAATTTGGTTTTAAGCTCAATTTCAAGTGAAATAGTTATTTTTGGAGCGTCTAAAATTGACCTTTTGTCGAGGGGAAGGTATAGTGCTGTGCTTTTCCGGGGTGTAGCGTAGCCTGGTAGCGCGCCTGGTTTGGGACCAGGATGTCGGGAGTTCAAATCTCTCCACCCCGACCAATTCGTACTGATTTGGGGCAAAATCCGATTTGAGTGGTGCCCGTAGCTCAACCGGATAGAGCACCAGCCTTCTAAGCTGGGGGTTACAGGTTCGATTCCTGTCGGGCACGCCAATAAGAAATTCTTCTCTTAGGGCACCTGAATTTTCCAAGCTATGCGGTATCATTCTCGAATGGTGGCTGTAGCTCAGTGGTAGAGTCCCGGATTGTGATTCCGGTTGTCGTGGGTTCGATCCCCATCAGTCACCCCAATGATCCAGTGCCTTATAGTATTTTGTAACTTGAGTAGTTTACCCCCTGCCCATACCCAGAATGGGTGTCGTCGCCTTCCCTATTGCTCCACTTATAGAGAAATAGCCCAAAATCTCGATCTATGGAAGGGGGAATTATCCTATGGCTACAACAAACTGCGTTTCTTCCAGCGTCTTAAGCGGGCAACAGTCTTACTAAGCTCTCAATTTGTTGCTTTTTGGCGACAAATAATAGCATTTATTAACAGGTGGTTATCTACTTTCAATAAATAATGCGCATAATCTGCCGACAATTATCTTAACACTGCCAGTTAACTGTATGATTTTAAATAAAAGTATTATGGCATGAATTATGCTTAGATCGTATTGGGGCAGCTTTCATTCCGCTTAAACTAGTTCACGGGGACCGTTATTGAGCCGAAAAGTTGAGGAAAGTCGAATAAGTGCGATTTCCCCCCGAAAGGATAAAAAATTTGAGGTTATTTACTAAGCCGATGCATGTTAATTCTTGCGCTCATCGAATTTCAGCCTGTATCAGGTCAAGTTGTACGGAAGGAGCAGCATTGCAGCTCGTGCCAACGGCATGGGCGAAAGAGAGGGGTCTATGCTGAGCGAATATTTGCTAGCTTCCTTTCCGATTTATGTGCGCCATCGAACAGACACAGGCACACAAAACGTTAAGTATCTAACCATTGTCTTTCCCGTAAATAATAAACTCAACTTAATGCCCAAGAATGCGGGCGGACTTGGATAACGGTGGTCAATTAGTCGCCCTCCGCTCAATCCATTCCATGGTGACATTCATTTTCAGACGATAAACAGATGCCTCACTGGCAATGTTGAGATCGTTCGTGACTAGAGTTTGACCGTGATGAAAGGCAATTATTGGATAATTATTGATGCAATATAAGTTTGATCAACAAGCGGCGAGCTGTCTCGGAGGCTTAATTAACGTATGGTGAAACAATTAATTTCGTTCAAGCAACAAATTGTTCAATGCGGTACTGACCGTTAAATTACCATATGGTTTTTTTCCCCTCCCTATCCGCTGACCACCTGCAACGTTATTCCCGCATCATTCAGGAAGGGGTAGCGGTACGCCGGCATTTAGACCTGTTGAGATGGCTGCAGGGAGAAGTGCAGCATTACCTTCCGCACG
>JACCWK010000003.1 GCA_013697655.1 Nitrosospira sp. | reverse complement strand
AGCTATAGTCAAATCTGGTGTATAGAGAATCAAGCGGCTACCTGTTTTTGATCTGCTGTTTGTTGAATACCGTTAACAAATTTAACGTTGTTGATAACATCTGCCAACAGCTTATGACCTCTTAATCGGAACCATTTTTTCTGTGCTGTTTCCATTAATTTAAAAGCCATAGTCAGTGTTGTTGCCCGGCTTCCACAATTTTTTGTTTTAGCTGTTCTCAGTCTGACGGTAGCAAATACCGACTCAATCGGGTTGGTGGTTCTGATATGTTGCCAGTTTTCGGCAGGATAATCATAGAAGACCAGCATGGATGCTTTGTCTTTGGCCAGGCACTCCATTGCTTTCGGATACTTCGAGCCAAACCGTTCAATGCAGTGACCAAACGCTTTATAAGCTTCTTCCCGGGTTTCAGCTTGCCAGATATTGTGCAAGGCTTCTTTGATCTTGGGTTGCATGGCTTTGGGCAACTTTTCCAATACATTTGCGGTTTTATGCACCCAGCAGCGTTGCTGATCAGTTTCTGGCCAGAGCTTGGCCACGGCTTTCCAGAATCCCAGAGAGCCGTCACCAACAGCCAATTTGGGAGCAATTTTGAGGCCGCGCTGCTTCAAATCCATTAACACTTCTTCCCAACTTGCCGCCGATTCACGGTACCCGTCGGACAACGCCAGCAATTCTTTTCGTCCCGCCTCATCGGAACCAATAATCACCAGCAGACAGATGCGATCGTCCATTCGTACATTGCTGTAAACCCCATCGGCCCAAACATAAACATAGTGCTTTTTACTCAGGTCGCGTCGATTCCAGTCTTGATAATCCTGTTCCCAATTTTGCTTGAGCCGACTAATCGTGCCCGCCGATAATCCCGGCGCATCCGCCCCCAGCAGGTGTTTCAATGTTTCGGAAAAATCTCCCGTTGAAATTCCCCTTAGATACAGCCAGGGCAGAAATTCCTCAATGTTACTGGTACGCTTCAGGTAAGGTGGTATCAGACTGCTGTTAAACTTGATACCCGAACCGGAGCGATCACGAACCTTCGGCACTTTGACTTCAATGTCCCCCAGTCCTGTTTGTATCGAGCGCCCAGGCAAATAGCCGTTTCTAACCACCGCCGTCTTATCATCAGCAGTTTGCAAGGAATCATGTCGCTCAATAAAAGTGCATACCTCCACTTCAATCGCTGCAGCCAGCATCTTTCGCGCTCCTTCTCGCAACACTTCCTGTAACGGATCATTCTGTTCTGGTTTGTTCAGCCTGAAAATATTACTATCTGTCATGGCGGTGTTTTCCTTATAGTGGTGATTGATCCGGCCAGATCTTTACCAACAGGTTACACCGCTTTCTTCTCTTGCCGTACACCAGAAATGAGCATACCTCGGTGCGCTAGCAAACCGACTCATACTATTTTTGGGAATATGCTTTATTTACTTTCTTTAACTTAACCTGGCTCTTTGGAGATAACAATGAGAAACACCTCGAAATACAAGTGGTACCAAACGATGAGTTTAGTTGCTTTGGTCGCTCTACTCACAACGGCTTGCGCAACTACCGAAAAGAGAGATGTGGCGGCGCAACTTGCGGTAGCGAGGACCACGGTGGCGGATGCGGTGAATGCCGGCGCATCTGACTTTGCATCGGTGGAATTAAAAGCCGCACAGGAAAATCTGGATGCCGCGGAAAAAGCAGCAATGGCGCATGACTATAAAAGAGCAACCGGGCTTGCCGAAAAAGCGCAGACAAATGCCCAGCTGGCGAGTTCCAAGTCCCGTGCGGCGAAAGCGCAACAAGCGTCCGATGCGTTGAAGGACAGCAATCGCGCGTTGCAGGACGAGATGAACCGTACAACAAAATGATCACATCCAAGGAGATTTCGCATGAAACAAAATAACGTATTAGCCATCTCCTTCCTCGTTGTTGTAGCTCTGGCCGGTTGTAGCTCGACGCCTGACCGAAACGCTCGTCTGGAGGATGCACGCAACAGCTACCGCGATGCGCAGAGCGATCCGCAAGTTGCCAATCTGGCTGCCCTGGAACTCAAAGAGGCAGGCGATGCGCTGGCTAAAGCCAACAACGCATCGAATCAGCGGCAAGATCCTGCCACCGTGGACCATTTGGCTTATCTGGCACAACGACGGGTCGCAATCGCCCAGGAAACCGCAAAGCGCAAAGGCGCTGAAGCCACTGTTTCTCAAGCCGATGCGGAACGCGACAAGATCCGGCTTGCTGCCAGGACGGAAGAAGCGGATAAATCCCAGCGGCAGGCGCAGGATTCAGAAATGCGAGTCCGGCAACTTGAATCGCAGCTTAACGAGCTCAATGCAAAACAAACCGATCGGGGCCTGGTCATTACGCTAGGGGATGTACTGTTCGATACCAACCGGGCACAGCTTAAATCCGGCGGTGTTCGCGAGGTGCAGAAGCTTGCGGACGCTCTCAAACAGAATCCACAGCGCACGGTTTTCATCGAAGGGTTCACTGACAGTACAGGCACCGAAAGCCGTAACCAGGAGCTTTCCGAACAGCGCGCCATTGCGGTACGCGACACGCTGCTGGGTATGGGTGTTGCTAGCAACCGCATAACAACGAGCGGTTACGGAAAAAGCTTTCCAGTCGCCAGCAACGACACCGAGGCTGGCCGACAATTGAATCGCCGCGTGGAGATAATTATTTCGGACGAGTCCGGAAGTATCAGATCACGCTAAAGGTTCGCGTGAGGTCTCTTTCCTGCCTTCACACTATTCCCGTCATGTCCTCAGAGCACCTTAGCTTGCCAGCAGGGCGGCGCCCTGCTGGCAAGCTAAGGCCTTTATCGGAAGTTTATTCTGACCTGCTTAATATCCTTTGCGTTGGAGAGTGCGGCAGTCTAAATTCGGAAGATCAATCAAAAACCTCATGGAAGAGTGCCGCGTGTCAACTCGAATATTTTATTACACGCCCTCGCTGGGTCGTTCAATTCCTCATTTCGATCGACTTGCTTAAAGTATTGGCTCAACATTAAAAGAACCAAGCGGCAAAAACGAGAAATAAAAACCGATAGATCGTCTGCTTTCTTTACTCTTTTCCCTGAGCGCTAAATGGCGCATTCCCGAATTTAACACCCGCTATAAGCTTATCCACGAAGCGAATACTTGCCAGAATGACTATTAGGGATATCGAGCGAATCCAAAATGACCGCATTAAGTTCGGTATCGAACAGTATTTTTTTACAGATGGATTGTCTTCTGCAAAACATTCTTTGATATGGAGTTCGAGGAGTAGAGAATGTGGTGCCTTTTGACGTTTTCCGTTACGGTTTTTTTTGGAAGGAGAAGAAAGTGAAGAAACACGATTATGACGCATTCAGCTCTTTTTCCGCTCTACTTGATAAAGGAGCGGAAGTATTTACGAAGAAAAGATTCAAACATTCTCAATCAAAGCCTCAAGAACACTGGAATGATACGGAGGAGAGTCGACAAGGAAAGAAATCATTTGCTATGAGATCAAAATCCCGCAGAGACGAGTTTGATCTGGGCTAATTGACGATTCGTAGCGCCAACCCACCGCACGTAATATGGCTTCCGCTATGCAACACGATAATGTCCTGTTGAATTGGCCTCCGTCTCGATAGAGATCAACCGTACGTCTTACGCCACGCGGACATTCTTGAACTGCCAAGGGTCAATCCCTGTCGACTTCCTCGCTGCCACTCTCTGTGCTGCAAGGGAGTCCAGTCGCGATATACGCCGACTACCGCACCATGGTAAGGTGAAGCGATTTCCAGAACAATCTCTGGTCGATTTCGTCAGGCGCCACCCCGCCCGCACAAGGGTGCGAAGCGCCCACACCTCCCAGCTAGAACGCCCGGCCGTTACCTGCAAACTGGTCGCGTATTTATAAAGCGCCAACTGCCGCGCTCCTGAACGCCAATGCGCGGCATTCGCAAGAGCACACGCATGGTCCCGGTTGCGGACACGAAGCCATACTCTACGGCGAACATATCGACTACTTGATCGACGGCCATCTACATTATGCCCATGACACCCATTGCGACGATCACGGATCAGCAGCGATAGCCTAACCATCCCTCGGCAAAGCGCTACCGTTACCAGCGCTGTTTCAGTGACAGCGCCTGCCAATTTAATCTTCACACTCCGTACCAATTCCCCTCGCCCTCATAAGGCAGCACATGGGTCCGTCAATTTCTATGACTTAATCATAATAAGCCGCGTTCCTCCGCGCCCCCTATTCGCTGCTTCGTCATCCGCGTTGATTTCTCCAGCCAATCTTCGACCCCCACTGTAGTACTTTAGTCCACGAGAAAACTTCAGCTTGATGTACCTCTGTCCAATTGTGACAAGAAGGTAGACAAGCCATAGTGTCTCATCATTTGCTGATGTTCCGAATAGTGCGGAGAGTGACGAAATGGATTGACCAACCAACCGCCTTATACCCCATCTCCAATATGCTCGGGCTTTAATCCGGCCTCACAGTTTTAAGGCTGGTATGAAATCGACAAAAACGTATCCGATTTTATTTAATGAAATTACCGGAGAACTAAAATGATAAGAAAATTCGCTGCGATTATCGGTATTATTTTTATCGCGCCTGCCCAAGCAATACCTATAGACACGGCGAGCTGGGCTCATTGGACGTTGCCGGCAAGTAGCAGCATTCAGGGCAACTTTACTCAGGGAACTCATAACATCACCGTAACTTATACGGGAAATGCGTTCGGGGTGGATTACGGTTCGTATATTTATAATGTTCCGACTTCGTTTACTAACGCCGAAGTAACAAATACTCCAGGAACAAATGGAACCCTTCTGATGACGGGTGGTACAAGCGAAATAAACAGCTTTCATTTTTCCCAAGCCGTTATCGATCCAATTATTGACCTTTTTAGTGTGGGTCAAGGCGGTATGGCGGTAACATTCAATTTTCTGAATGACGCCACCTTCAGCATACTGCAGCAGGGTGCCGGCAACTGGGGTGGGGGCTTACTCACTCAAAACGGCAACTCCATCTCTGGCTGGGAAGGTAATGGATTAATCCAGTTTCATGGAACCTACACCGATATCTATTTTACAACGCCGAATTACGAATATTTCTATGGTGCCACTATCGGTGCGGTAAGCGCGGTTCCCGAGCCCGCAACCTTCGCGCTCATTCTAGGAGGTCTGGGATTGCTGGGATGGACGCGGCGGGAGAAACCGGGCATCAATCGGGTTTAGCTATTCCCCAGTTACAGGAGGATGCACAAGCGGGGCTTGAGGATGTGGCGCATGGATGGCTTCATCCTTTTTTGTCAGGTTTCCATTTGAGCTTATGCTGAGTAAAATGGTGTAAACAGTCCTGAGGAACAGAATTGTCGGAAACAACCACAGCTAATGACATCGTCGTGCTCGTGCATGGACTGTGGATGCCCGGCTGGGTTATGAAATTAATGGAAATTCGGCTGCGGCGCTGCGGTTTCCATCCCGTCGTGTTTTCTTATCCTTCCATGCGTAGTTCACTGTCGCAAAACGCTTTATTGCTGTCACATTTTGTTGCGGGCTTGACCGCGTCGCGCATACATTTTATCGGCCATAGCCTGGGCGGACTTCTAGTGCTCCAGATGCTCACGGAATTTCCCGAGCAGCGAACCGGCCGCGTTATACTGGCGGGGAGCCCATACAATGCCAGTTGTGTGGCAACGAGACTCGCGCACAGGCAACCTGGACGCTATATTCTTGGTCGCAGCATGCTGCAGTGGTTAGGACAGAAGACGCCTGAGCGCCACACTCAATATGAATTCGGAGTGATCTCCGGTCGCAAGAGCATTGGTGCTGGCAGATTGGTATCCCGATTGCCTCACCCCAATGACGGGGTAGTGACGGTTGCAGAAACACGGATACCGAATATAAGCGACCAGATAGTGCTCAACGTGAGCCATTCCGGGATGCTGCTATCCGCTGGGCTAGCCCTTCAGGCATGCTCGTTTTTGAGATCCGGTCATTTTTTGCATAATCTGGAATCATTGTAAAATCAATGTGACATTAAGAATTCTGCGGGCACGAACTTGCCTATACTGAAGCTCATCGCTGCTGTTGGTCTTGCCGCTTGGCTCGGGGGTTGCGCCAATCTCGGTTATTACGCTCAAGCCGTGGATGGCCATATGGACATTCGGCATAGGACTCAACCTATTAGCGGGATCATCATCGATCCGGATGCCAATCCGGCATTGAGACGTGCCCTTACTAATGTGGTCAAGCTGCGCGAGTTTGCCATTCGCGAGATGAAACTTCCAGACAATCAAAGTTTCACAACCTACGCCGATCTGGGCCGCCCTTACGCGGTCTGGAATGTATCTGCCACCCCCGAGCTCTCAATGAGACTTGAAAAATGGTGCTTCGTGGCAATCGGTTGCGTCAGTTACCGGGGTTTCTTCTCAGAGCCAGAGGCGGAGCGTTTTGCCGAAGGACTGAGAAAAAAAGGTTATGACGTAACTGTGGGTGGAGTTCGCGCATACTCCACACTCGGATGGTTCAGTGAGCCCTTGCTCAACACTTTCCTTGGCTATTCTGAAACGGAACTCGCTCAATTGATATTCCACGAGCTTGCTCATCAGGTGGTATACGTGCGCGATGACAGCACCTTCAATGAATCCTTCGCCACTGCTGTGGAATTGGAGAGCGTAAGCCGCTGGCTGGGCAGTAACGGAACGCTCGAACAGCGTGCAGTATTCGATTCGAAACAAAAAAGGAAAGCCGCTTCCGCCGAAATAATGCTGGATCACCGAAAGCAACTGGAAGCCCTGTTTGCCTCTGAAAAAAGTGATGCAGAAAAACGCGCCGGCAAGGCGCGCATATTTTCCGAACTGCGCGGCAAGCTTTCCGCCTTAGAGGCTATCCGCACCGGATTCAGTAATGATGAATACGATAGGCGGCTGGCAACGTACCTCAATAATGCGTATCTCGCTTCAACCTCGACCTATACACGCCTGGTGCCCGCATTCCAGGCGCTTCTTGCACAGCAGGAGGGCACTATTGGGCAGTTTTACCAGGCTGTAAAGGAGATAGGCAAGCTGCCAGAGGCGGAGCGAACTTCCATACTGCAAAGGGCGGAAAGGAATGGCCAAACGTCCATTACCGCACCCCCGTGATGGAACGATGTGTCAATCAGCGTCCAATACTTTCCACTATTCAGCAGTTCCTCGATCCAAAATCGAACCATAGGTTGGGCGTACCTTCAGGCGCTATTCATCAGTGCGGGGTGAAGTAATTCAATCTCGTAAATATGACGCCCTTGTTGTGGGGGAGAATAAGCACCGTAACTGGAAATGACGGAAGGCTCCAGGCAACCCGAGATTTGCTCAAGATCCGATAACCTTAGCCCCTGGCGAACGAGGTAAGCAATATAGCTATGCCGAATTACCTCGGCAGTGATCTCCTGAGGCTCAGGCAGGCCTGAGTCCACGGCTGCACAGACCAAGGCAGCAGAAAGATCGATCAACAATCCCGGATCGTCCGAGTTCCAGGCTAGACGGCCGTCCGATCGATCGAGTAATGATTTGAGCGAACTGCTTATGGGAATAGTTCTTGGCGCTTTTCCTTTGACAGTAATGGTTGCTGTCTTCAGGTCAACCTGATCCGGCGCTAGAAAAGCAGCTTCATCGATACTCAGACCACTGAGTAATAAACTGATGAGCTGCTTTCCTTTCAGGTTTGAAGCATTAAGCAGAATTCTTAGCTGATGACTGGACAGCTCTCTGGGCGAAGGCCTCGCCAGGACGGGGTTAGTTTTAGAATCTACCGGGCTGAGCTTGGTTTGGGAATAATTAACCAGTTCCGAACCAGCCGAAGGGTAATTATGTATGCCAAAAACAACAGGCGATTGCGGCTCTTCTTTTTTCTGAGTTAAATATTCGAAAAGCCACACGCTGAAAATGCCTAAAAATAACGAACCCAGTATCGCTAGCAGCGCATCATGGCCATAATCCGGTCTCACCGGATCCTTAGACTCATACGCTCGGCTAATGACCGTCACCTGGGGGTATCTTTCCTTGTGGCCGGTTTTGAGCTGTACCAGCCGCTCCTGCGTTTCACGGTAGAGTTTTTCCAGGCTTTCCAGATCGGACTGCAATGCATCGTGCTTTGCAAATTTCGTAGTAAATGCCGAAGCCTGATGCTTATGTTCATCCAGTTGACTACGAATTTCCCTTACGGTCTGTCGCGCAGCAGCATAAGTTACTTCCGCATCGGTCAAGACAACGTTTTTACCTTCCTGACGCTTGCCTTTAATTACCTTTTCCAGTTCTTTAATTTGTTCTGGAATAAATTTAAATTCGGGATGTAGGTTTATATACTCGCGGGTAAATCTTTTATCGAGATCAGACAGCTTCTCGCGTAAATCCTGTAACCGCAGTTCAAGCTCAAGCAAGCTGCCCTTCTCATCGTCGGGAACGACAGCCTTCCCCCGGGAAATAGCGGATTTTATGGCATCCACGTTCGCTCTCGCCTTAACTTCATCTTCACTGGCTTTATTTAATGAGTCAGTCAAGCCTTTAAGACGAGCCAACGCTTCGTTTTCCTCGCGTCCAATAGAAGATATATCGTGTTTTTGTCTGAATACCTCTAGCCCTGCCCGCGCAGTATCAACTTTATCCGCCAAACCTTTCAACTCGTCTTCAAGAATACGCGTGGTATCGCTCGTCAATTGTTTGACTTCCCTGGTCCGCGCATCAAGATAAACATTTATCCAGGTATTGATGAGCACCGGCAAGAACTTTGGATCTGAATCTTCTGCCTCTATTTCAACCAGATTGGTTTCGGCGACAGGTTCGACATGGAGTAAATTCTGTATATCGGATGTAGTCAGATGTAGGAGCGACCTATCGGCAGTTTTAAGCCGCGACAAGGTTTCAGCAATGAGTTCGTGCCCCAGTAAAAACTGCCTTTGAATAGCAACATGCTGAATATCCGGATCGCCACTTTCGCGATCTATGGCAGTCATTGCCGAGGTTAGCAATGTTGCGCTGCTGCGGTAAATGGCTGGACGACTATAGTTATAAGCCAGGCTGATAGTGGCGCTTATTAAAAAAACAAACCCAAAAATGCTGAATCTGCGCGATCGATACCAGGGCTTCCCGCTCGCGCTCGCGTCGGCAGCGGAATAAAAACCACCAGTAAAACGAGAGTCGACTCTGTTTTTCATAACCACATTAAACCTGAGTGCTCGATACTATATGAAATCATTTCGGAAATTCAATCAAATGACGAATGGTCATCGGGGCTGTCGAGATGAGCAATTTGCATAGTTTTTTTTATAAGAGCTATTAACTTAACGAAAAAGTAAAAGGAGGCTGTTATTTTTACAGGCTGGCATTCGACGTTTCTTATATATCCCATCCCTCGATAGAAGCCGATTATAGGCTCGGGGGAAAAAATTCTGCATTACCCGCGCTTGGAAAGTTCAAGCGCTTGATAAGCGGTCGTAAGGATGAGTTAATGCCACGCTATAAAAGATACTTCTGTGCGGTTGCACACAAACAACAATCGCTTATCGAAAGATAATATACATGGGGAAATCTGAAAATAAATGAATTTTCACACTCCTGTAAAGATCGTGTTCTAAAGTGGCATCGTGAGGACATTGATGTAGATAGTCTTTACCAACTACGGCTAGGCCGCGGTACAAAATCGTTGTAGTTTTCCTGCTTTGTGTTTTATCCCTTATTAAGGAATCGCGGAAATGAAAAAACTGAATGAGAAGGATCTGGTCGGCATCACGTTTGCCCTGTTTGATTACCGATCAGGGACTTTCAGGCAAAAAATGCTTAATCACTTCAAGTCGAACGGCCGGAAACGTTGGATGGATATTGAGGTAATACGCGAAAGAAAATATAGTCCGGTTGTTTCTTTTAAGGGCAACATCTGACACCGGACATCTATAGCAACGAACAATGTTCTACTGCTTCTCCTGACTTGTCATATCGGTTTGGGATCGTTCCATAACTATACCGCAGCGTGAGCTACTCCTGGCACTACGTTTCCCCACCTAAGGCCATCCTCTGCGTAGCCGTGTCACAACCGGCGGCACGCCCTTTCCTCTGTTCTAGTGTAGTACGCCGTAATTAACAGAACTAATAATCACCCCTGCTGTCCAGGTATTAGAACGTATGACAGGAGGACACCGATGCGAACTGTCCCGGAGATTGTACTGACAGCAGGAGAAGAAAAAGCGCTGACCAGGCTGTCGCGCTCGAACACATCGAGTGTGCGGCTGGCGCGTCGCGCCAGGATTGTGTTGTTGGCGTGGCATGGCAAGGACAACACGCGGATTGCGGCGGAGCTGGGCATAGGGCGCATTCAGGTGGGGCGCTGGCGCGAGCGCTATGCCATGGATGGCATGGGAGCAATCGAACGGGATCTGCCGCGGGGTGGGCGCAGGCCCACGGTGGATGCGTCGGAGATTGTACGTCTGACCACGCAAACCACACCGCCCAACGCCACCCACTGGAGCGCGCGCACCCTGGCGGAGGTGGCGGGAGCAAGTGCTACGAGCGTGCGGCGGGTGTGGCGCGCGCACGGATTGAAGCCGCACCTGATCGAGACCTTCAAGGTCTCGCGCGATCCGAAGTTTGTCGAGAAGCTGGAAGACATTGTGGGTCTGTACATGGCCCCGCCAGAGCATGCCCTGGTACTGTGCTGCAATGAAAAAAGCCAGATTCAGGCCCTGGATCGCACCCAGCCCGGACTGCCGCTGAAAAAGGGGCGTGCGGCCAGCATGACCCACGACTACAAACGCCACGGTACGACCACGCTGTTCGCCGCGCTGACCACGCTGGATGGATCGATCATCTCCCGTTGCGAGCCGCGTCACCGTCATACTGAATGGCTCGATTTCCGGCTCTGTTGCAAAAAATAAGGAACAGCTATATTTGAATTTTTAACTAAATGTTTTTTAATAACTTTTAAATTCACTTTTTATCAAAAATCATTTTTTGCAACAGAGCCATTATTAGTTCTGTTAATTACGGCGTACTACACTAGCGCATCAATACGCAGGAAGTGGAAAGCTGGAGAGTGTTTGCAGCAGCGTGACTCGCTGAATAATTCGCTATCGAGAATCCAATAACGCAGTGTCGATGCGCAGCCATGTAACGCATTGTAGTTAACCCGCCGTGAGCGGGTATTTTTTTGCCGAATGCCTGTTCCTATCCGAACTTTGCGCAGTACTCAAGCGATCAATTCATTGTTAAAACGAACCATAACTCATCTGAGACGGTCCAATATCGAGGAACAGAACCGCGGATGAAAATGCGCGGCGATGGCATGTCGTTGAACCTCCTGCGACACTCGGCCAACGGAGCGCTATCATTGATACTGGAGAACAATTGTTTGATAATCGCGATCTAATGATATCGAGGAGCAGCAATGGATGAGTCCTCATTTCCATCCAACGTTATCCGGCTATTCCGCCCCTCTTCTTCAACGAACGAGAACGCGCACCAAAGATGTATACAAAGGGCACCGGAACGGCGTCAATACACTCGGCGGCGGGCAGACCCCGACAATCTTCAGGGACCGGGTGAAAGGGAGCAAGCTGAGCAACGTCGGCATTGTCGGCGGCGTTAAAAATTTATGAAGTGCCCGAGCGTCGACCGCAGTCGTGCGTCGCGATATTTTTTATTATTGAGCTTCTTGCAAAACTCCCGGGTGATCTGAGAGTAGGCATTGTTATTTACTGATCAAGATGACCTGAAGAGTAGTTTTGTTAAATTTCCTGACTCGTTTTGTAAAGTGGACCCCTCAGTCAAGACAATATTAAGCCGAGTTTAAGAGGGTAGCCGGTCACATGCAGCGGAACGGCGCTGCCCCGGTTTTGCTTCTGTTTCTGAGCGAGATTTCTTTCGCTCACTGA
>JACCWK010000246.1 GCA_013697655.1 Nitrosospira sp. | reverse complement strand
GCCACTTGCAACCCTGTTCAGCCACGTACAAAATGGCGTTCAATACGTTCAGATTGCTCAGGCTGACATTGCCACGCTGGAGCGGTAGACAGTGTACGATTTGCTCGTACTGGGCTTGAGTAATTTCGATGCCCTACAGTATACCTGAATACATGCAATATGGTTATTAGAGTTAACACGCCCTAGAGTGCAATCTACAATATAGGTTCCCTCAAGAATGACTCACTACACTAGAAATAAAAATTTTTTATTATGTCCCGACTTGGGAACCCTCAAAACCTTCAAAAGCACCTTTTGACCCTTTTGAGGGTTCCTACCCGTGGCACAACAAGTAAAATTATTTCGGTAAACAACTATGAGTGCTCAGGTGACACTATTTCCATCTTTGGAGGAATGAGAATTCACCCAGCCACAGGCGTAGACTGTCTCGCTAGCGCCTAGACAGTCCGCAGGGCGATACCAAATATATTAACTAACTTTTATCAACTAATTTCTTTTCAATTTATTAGGATGGCGGAATTATTAGGTGGTTGTTCCGATCGCCGCAGCACCAGACCAAGAACGGTCGACTATTCATCAATTGACGTGCGGCAGATGGCGCGTGAGCTCAGGTTGGGCACATACGTGATGCTTACGGGAGGTGTGCTGGTCAGGCTGGAATGGCGGTCGTGCCACTTTGGTGGGACACGTGTGTATTTTCAATGCCCACGTTGCGAAGGGCGCTCGTGCATCCTTTATAGATTCCAGATCGAAACTAAGTGTGCCGATCAATATGGATGCCGGAACTGCCTCGATATGGCCTACCCGGTTGAAAGTGAGGACAAACTGGAACGCTCGGTCCGCCGTAACCATAAAGCCATAAAACGCCGATGCTACGATTCATCTCGACCAGAGGGAAAGCCTTTATGGATGCGCTGGCCAACCTGGAAACGCTTGTCTGATCAGTTCGCTGTTGACGCCATGGCCTATTTTGAAGACCACGAAAAGATATTTATGTCGTTAAGACGCTTGGATAATCTAAGGTATCTTAAGGAAGTTAAGTAGTGAAGTAAAAGATATATGGTTCAATCTATTAAGATCAATCTTATTTGATCCTCGGCTTTTGGAATAATGTTTTACTGCGGCCAACATACATCCAATACACGCACGAAAACGCGTGAACGCTCCATAGGTTCCAATTGCGCCTCAAGGCAGTTTTTCAATTCTTCTGGGGAGTGAGGTTTGTTCCCGTCAGCAACATGCGGCATATCCTCACCACCGAACCAAAGTACCAGATAAATGCCGTAACCACCGGCGGCGGGAGCGATTGCGTACAGTTTGATAAGCTGATCTCTCAAGGACGTCCACAAAGAGGCGTTACTATCACGCTTGATTTCAATGGGTAACTCCAATTTGTTACAGAACGAGACCCGAAGATCAGCGCGCTTGTCGTTGACGTAATCACCTTCTGGTTGACAATCGATACCCGTGCGAGAAAGCCGTGCACGCAGGCGAGTTAGAAGTGCGTCACGGCAAAGATTTTCGTCGCGCTGACCTACCGGCTTCTTCCTCTCAACATTCCAGAAAGCCCGGAAACCATCGTCGTTATCCTGGCGAATGTCAACAGCGATATCATCGAGATAGTCGAGCGTGAGCGAGGCGAGGTCTGCGACGGTGGCAGGTTCCTCATTAGCGAGGACTTGTGCAACCTGCTTTGGAGGCAGGAAATGAAAATCTTTTTCACGCCGCCGAAGTTTTAATTGGTATCGAGCGCTTTCAAGAAGAAATTTCAGTTTCTTTAATGTAGGCATTCCAAGCAGTCGTTCAATTGCGTGGTCAGCCTCCGAAGTTGCCATTGCTCCCAGTCGGGTAATAAAAAAGCGCACCAGATCGCCATATCGCATGGGGTCAGTCATAAAACCCGCGCCGCGTATGAATTCGATTTCTGCATACGGGCCAATTACCTCAATTAAATTACCTAGAGTTCTTGCGGAAAGCTGATATTCAGAATCTGATTCACCTCCACGGTTAATCATAAAATCAGATAGATAACTAGCAAGAATCTGCGAATCACCGACATGTAGCCAAAGAGCGTCCTCGTAGTTTAGTGGATCATAAAGCGTAGCAGCGGCGTACCAATAAACCCGCTGGGGAACATCCAGGTTTTCTATAGCGATTTTCTCTCTAAATAGAAACTGAAGATCTGGTAAATCATAACGAACCGCGGCTTTAAGCAGTTGTTCCAGATTACCTAGTTGCTCTGATCGCGAACATAGTGGAAAGCACGCTAGCAGACGTGGAACTGCGGTGATGGTTAAGGCTTTATATCGTAGATCGTAATCGAGGGGGAAAATATTGTTAAGAAAATTCTTCCCTGTGCTCCAACTCGCGCACGCGCCGGCAATAAGGACGTCGGCAACTAGCTCAGAGCGCTGCTGTACCAAGTAGATAAACCAAGCAGTTGTATTGTCAGCAAGGGACGTAAGATGAAAGGCGATCATCCGGCGAAGAGTTGCTTCAGAAAACCGCTCAACGTCCTTGGGCTCTTTTCGCCAGCGGAGCTCCATGCCGATAAGGCAGGGTAACCGGATAAAATGTTCTTTTTCGTCGATATAAAAATCAATGATTTCTTCGACAGTCGGCAGTTCGGAATATTCCAGGCTCCCCTGAAACTCAGTTTCAGCAGCTACGAGAACTTCGTGACCATTCTCACAAAAATTGTTAAAGCGCTCTAAAACTGTCTCTCCACTTATGTAGCTGAATCGATTCATCCAAATAGATGCCAGATCGTGTAAAAATAGGTCATTTCTAGAGTTTTTGGGTCTAACAAGCCAATGCGTGATTGAGTTCGTGCGCAATTGCTTAGCCTCTATACTGTTCCGTTTCGACGCTATCTTTCTACCTGCTTCAGCTGCTCGCCATTCAGGAATTTCACAAATTAGCAAGGTTGTAAGCCAATCCTGCCTTGCCGCATTTGCGAACCCCCACTCTTCAAGTTGTGTAAATGTCAATCCGACAGCGCCTCTCTGATTGCTGACAAGGTCGCCTGCTTCAGAAAGATGTATCTTGGCGAGCCCTTCGTTGATTGTTCTCGACGCTTGTTCCAGATGCCAGAGAGCTAGATCATCAGGGGGCGCTGCATCATGTAAGCGATTTTTCTGAATGCGAATGCAATAGAGTTGGTTCTCATCTTGTTCGCATTTATTAAAACAGCGTGCTAGCACCGCTTTATAGCGTTCAGGACGTAGGCTTAACCAATGGCTAATAGCCCGGTGATTTTTTTCTCCTCGATGGATTTTGCCATATGTATCAGAACCAAGCCCCAACCACTCGAACAGCTGTGCATCAGTAATTTCTTGGTCAAGCCTAGTGAGCGCGGACGCTAAGAGCAAGTCTGCCATAGGATTAAGACGGAATTCGTAAGGGTCGTTTGATTGAAACTCGGGGCGACCAACAAGTCGGTCCAGCAGCATTGGCAGATGCTCGCGAGAAACGGCCTGAATCAACTTAACCGTCCAAAACCATAGATATTTACCCACATTTTGTGGATATTTAGGTATGTGAAGGTATCTCAGCAGTGTTTCCAGATCCAGATGGGCCGGATAAAGATGGGTTAACAATGTACCGACCAGTTCGTCGCTCTGGTTACTACAGGTTCCTGCGTCTAATTCTTCAAGTAAACTTAACTTCATCGGAGGGTCTTCTACGAGGATAATCCAAACTGCCAGCGCAGAATTCCTGATCCTGGGCCATCGAGTGTCATCGTGGACAATACTTAGCAATGAAGTCGCAAGTGCGGGATGTGCTCCGCCCTCCGAAAGGATATCAATGACACAATTGGCATGCGATTGGCATACATCATCACGTTCCGGCAGGTTTAATATGGCCAGGAAATCCTCAATTAATTCGGGATCAGCCAGTGCGCCAAATGGAGGTACCGCGTTCAGTTCTTCATGGAAAGCGTAAAAAAAAGCGGCTTCGCGCCGCAATCCGACGAGAATACGTCGCTTATCAGCAACAGGCATAGGCTTCACGTCACCGTATAAGACCACTGTTAGTGGGTCAGCTTCGATTAATCGCGTTCTGGCGGCTTGGCAATGTAGGGCGAGCCAGCCGTAAAGCCCACGCAAGCCGGCAACAGCACAGCCATCTGGTCCAGTCAGCAAATTTAATACACGTCCCAAAGGTAGCCCATTGTTATCAATGCATCCGGCAAGCCACCGAGCCGCTAGATATTCGGCTACGCTGCGATGGCTTGGGACTATCCGCTCTTCATCTTCTGGACGGAATAGCTGACTTGCGATAGCTTGCTCTGCCATCTTAGAAATGGATGCAGAAAAATGAGTTAGGTCTGGGAAACGTTCATTGGTCGCAGCAAAATCAAGCGCGATTCCCGTTTTGTCTGAGAACAATAGGACGGAACACAGCTGGCCTGCAGCATCTAAAATCTGTTCGGAAGCGACTGGTATTTTCCGTTTTTTTCGGTGCCGTTTGTTTTCTTCCTTAGCCAGTTTTTCGCAGGCTAGTTTATATGTATCGCTCCGTGTTGCCGGCCATCGTCCTCCGTGGATTGCTTGGGCAAGCAAGCCGAGGGTTTGAGGATTATTAAGTAGTTCGCTCACGCCAAATTTAATAGCCTGCTGAACAAAAAGATGAGGCTGATCAACGTCGAAATTTTCTCGCAAAAGCAACAGGACTTCTTCGGTGTTAAGCGGCTCCAGAAGTAATATTTCGATTTGACCATCTGGCGAGACTTTCCTAAGGTCATCACGATCTATCGAACCATACCAGTCAGCCGCTCTACAGGCGACGCGAAATTTTGGAAGTTTCAACCGCTTGAGTTGTCTACATATCAGCTCAATAGTGCTATCCCCCTCGCCACTTGCTCGAGCCTCGTCTAAGCCATCTAGAAATAAGATATTACTTTCCCAATTCTCGTTTAAGTCGGAATTCAAAAATTCGGCGACACGCATGTAGATCCCATTCGACGTTTTGGCTTCTGCTTCAAAGGCAGTTGATTTGCCTGCACCAGGTTCGCCGAGCAGTATCCATGCCCCATGGCCACAAAATCTCGTCAAATCTTCAGCCAAGGTTTCCTCACCTTTTATGTTCGGATCGGGTGCCTTATGTGCACGGCGCTTTATTACAGAAACAGCTTTTGCGGCCAAGTCCATTTTTATTCAGTGGGTTTATATAAAGGTAATTCGTTAGGAAACGTCATATAACATTACTACCTTTGGAGATGGACACTACTTTTTTTACCAGGTTCTTGTCAGACAAAGAGCGAATAATAAAGCACCCCGCCGCAAGCAGCGGGGTATTAACTGAGCTCTTCAATCCGCTGGTTTTCAACCAGCCTTCGCCCCAAGGAGCGGGGAATTGAACCCGCAGAGATTAAAGCAAACAGCTCAACAGTAAGCAACATTGCCAAATTTCTGATCCTTTATTTAATGGCCTTTAGACTGTTTGCAAACAAATTCCCACGTCACAGCAGGCTCAAGCCATTTTCGAGAATGGGCAATTTTTTGCCGGCACTCTTAACCTGAATTTTGCATAAAAAGGGTAGATTCTATCGTAAGTGTTTGATATAATTGCAGTTGTCTAGACGGCAACTTGTAAAACACAAACGGAATCTACCCATGTCGAATTCTACCCCATCCCAACTTCGTTTTGACCCTTCCGCTGGTTTTACCATTCGTGCTGACTTT
>JACCWK010000152.1 GCA_013697655.1 Nitrosospira sp. | reverse complement strand
TCACATCCTGGGGCTGTAGCCGGTCCCAAGGGTATGGCTGTTCGCCATTTAAAGTGGTACGTGAGCTGGGTTTAAAACGTCGTGAGACAGTTTGGTCCCTATCTGCCGTGGGCGTTGGAAGTTTGAGTGGACCTGCTCCTAGTACGAGAGGACCGGAGTGGACGCACCTCTGGTGTATCGGTTGTCACGCCAGTGGCATTGCCGAGTAGCTAAGTGCGGAAGAGATAACCGCTGAAAGCATCTAAGCGGGAAACTCGCCTCAAGATGAGACTTCCCGGGGGTTAAACCTCCCTAAAGGTTCGTCGAAGACCACGACGTTGATAGGTCGGGTGTGGAAGCGCAGTAATGTGTTAAGCTAACCGATACTAATTGACCGTGAGGCTTGATCCTATAACCTTAAGCGAAGCATTGAAGGTGAAGAAAAAGCATCATTTCACCAAAATGCCAAGTGACGGTGTTTGCCAAGATATAATCTCCCAATTTACTTCTTCCAGATGTGGCATGCGATAGGACAGCCGTGATCTAATGGTTTGGTTTTCGCTTGTATGCCATGATTAAAGTTACGCTTGGCGGTCATAGCGCTTTGGACCCACCCCTTCCCATCCCGAACAGGGTCGTGAAACGAAGTCGCGCCGATGATAGTGTGCATTCCGCATGCGAAAGTAGGTCACTGCCAGGCACCCTATGATAAAAAAGCCCCGTCTCTTACGAGCGGGGCTTTTTTTATCTCATTTGAACCGTCTCGGAGGAGCGGTACAAATGATTTAGGCCATAAGATTGATATGACTTCCCGAGCTAGTGCACCTGGTTCGGGAACAGATCAAAGCGAGAGGGTCTGATGAAAACCTGGTCGCCTCTTACCAATTTTAGTTCGCGAAAGCGCTCTTTCGTGACTTCGACCTGAATGGGTTCCTTGTCGTCGCTTCCATCGCGGATCAGCTCAAGACGGACTACCGGCCCGACTGAGAGAATATGGGATACGCGCGCCGAAAGTGCGCCGCCATTGTGAACTACACGGTCGACATGTATATCGTGAGGTCGTACGTAGGCGACAGCCGCTAATTCCTCGGCTTCGCTATGCTCAGGCGCATCGACTTCAATACCGTCTATCCAGGCGCGTCCATGATGCAACCGGCCATGAAATAGATTCACTTTCCCAAGAAATTCATAAACAAAGCGGCTCGCCGGTTGCTCATACACTTCGTCGGGTGTCCCTATTTGCTCAATGCGACCTTCATTCATCACTACCACACGATCCGCAACCTCCAGCGCTTCCTCCTGATCGTGGGTAACAAACACACTGGTGATCTGCATTTCATCATGAAGTCTTCTCAGCCACGAACGCAGTTCCTTGCGTACCTTGGCATCGAGGGCGCCAAAAGGCTCGTCCAGGAGCAACACGCTCGGTTCTACCGCTAACGCGCGCGCTAAGGCAACACGCTGACGCTGGCCTCCAGAGAGTTGATGGGGATAGCGATCTACCAGCCAGTCCAGTTGGACCAGCTTCAACAAACTGTGTACGCGGCTGCGAATCTCCGTATCCGCAGGGCGTACCCTCTTCGCGCGCACCCGTAGGCCGAATGCGACGTTCTCGAAAATCGTCATATTACGGAACAATGCATAGTGCTGGAATACGAAACCTACACGCCGTTCGCGCACATGCTGGTGTGTCGCATCTTCGCCTTGAAACAGCACCTGACCCGTGTCCGCTGCTTCGAGTCCGGCAATCACGCGCAGCAAAGTGGTTTTACCGGAACCCGAAGGCCCAAGCAACGCGAGCAACTCACCCGAATGCACCTCCAGGCTGACGTCCCGCAACGCAGCAAAAGTTCCGAATTGCTTGGAAAGATTCCGTACTTCAATGCTCATTGGCATTCTCCCCCCGACTGCCTGGTCTTGGATTCAACGAACGTCTTCAGTGCGAGTGTCACAAGCGCGAGCAAAGCGAGAAGCGACGCCACCGCGAATGCGGCCGCGAAATTGTACTCGTTATAAAGAATCTCAACGTGAAGCGGTAGAGTGTTGGTACTGCCGCGGATGTGGCCGGATACTACCGATACCGCACCAAATTCGCCCATCGCACGTGCGTTGCAAAGAATGGTGCCGTAGAGCAGCCCCCACTTAACGTTGGGAAGTGTAACACGGAAAAAAATTTGCCAGCCGTTGGCACCCAGCACCACGGCAGCCTCTTCCTCCTCCGTCCCCTGCGCCTGCATCAGCGGAATCAGTTCGCGGGCAATAAACGGCACCGTCACGAAAATGGTGGCGAGCACAATGCCCGGTACCGCGAATATGATCTTGAGGTCATTCTCTGCCAACCAGGGGCCAAGCCACCCCTGCAAGCCAAAGATAAGTACGTAAATCAATCCTGAAACCACCGGCGACACCGAGAACGGTAGATCAATCAAGGTCGTTAACAAATTCTTGCCCCAAAACTCGAACTTGGCGATAGCCCATGCAGCGGCCAAGCCAAATACAAGATTGAGCGGCACCGCAATGGCTGCGGCGGTCAGGGTAAGCTGGATTGCGTGCATTGCATCCGGCTCCATAATGGCGGCCAGATAGACATCCACGCCCTTCTTTAGTGCCTCGTAGAAGACCGAAATCAGAGGAACAAAAAGAAACAGCGTCAGAAAGGCCAGTGCCACTCCGATCAAGGTTCTGCGTACCCACGCGGGCTCATCTGTGGCTTCCTTGCGGCGCATGGCCGTGGGCATCTGAAGTGCGATAGTCGTCACGCGAGTATCCTCATGCCGAAGCGCTCCGACGGCGGCTCCACCATTGCAGCAGATTAATGATCAATAGCATCATAAACGAAATCACCAGCATGACTACAGCCAGCGCCGTGGCTCCGGCGTAGTCATATTGCTCGAGTTTGGTAATGATCAGAAGTGGCGTAATTTCCGAAACCATCGGCATATTGCCTGCGATAAAAATAACCGACCCGTATTCGCCGATCGCGCGCGCAAATGCAAGCGCGAAACCGGTCAGCAATGCTGGAAAGAGTGTAGGAAAAATAACACGTGCAAAAGTCTGGAGGCGATTCGCGCCGAGGGTGGCAGCGGCTTCCTCCAGTTCTGACTCCAGGTCTTCAAGCACCGGTTGAACCGTACGCACCACAAACGGCAGGCCGATAAAGGTCAACGCAATAAAAATGCCGATTGGCGTGAAAGCGATCCTGATGCCGAACGGCTCGAAAAATTGACCAATCCAGCCATTACCGGCATAAAGCGCGGTCAGCGCAATGCCAGCCACCGCTGTTGGCAGCGCAAATGGAAGATCCACCAGCGCGTCCACCAATTTCTTGCCCGGAAAGCGATAGCGTACCAGTACCCAGGCAACCAGAAGACCGAATACAGCATTGACCAGCGCGGCTGCGAACGAAGCACCAAAGGTCAACCGGTAGGAGGCCACTACACGTGGCGTCGTCACCACCGTCCAGAATTCCGGCCATGTCAGCGCGGACGTACGGATAAATGCGGCGGACAGCGGGATTAGTACAATAAGACTCAAATAAAGCAGGGTAAACCCGAGCGCCAGATTAAAGCCCGGCAAAACGCTATGTTGCTTGAACGTACTCAACTTAAAGCTCCTATCGATTCAGTTTTTACCATCATGCGCCTCTCACTCGCGTGCCCCATGGCTCCCACCCGCGGCGGCACGTGACCTGCTTGTTTCGATCGTACGGGCCGGTTCCCCGAGGAAACGACCCTGCAATAAATTAGCGCCTGCGCGAATCGCGGCCGACATTTGCTGGCTGGTTTCGATGTCCGCACCAGCAGAGCAGCTCCGAAGCGATGAACTGTTTCCAGCAGCTGATCTGACCCGGTATGTTGCAACAGGGCAGAGGCATCCTGCCGGACGATATCCGGATACAGGCTTCCCAGTTCCGACATCCAGTTGTCGCTTGCACCGCTGTGATTCGCCGCGATCCGATAGCCGCGTGAACGATAGTTGCTGATCACGTGCCTGAGCAGTCGCCAGTCGCGATTCACCTCGGCCGGGATTTCAATAACCACGCGAGAGGTAGCCACCCCGATGAGATCAAGGACTTCTGAGAACGCGAGGCCATGATCGTCCTTGACGCTTTCCAGCAGGCGTGGTTGCACGCTGACAAAAAGATTGCCCGGCCCGGAAGCAGTGCTGAAGTAATTGATCGCATGCACCGTGCGGCACAAACGATCGAGATTGACCAGTAGCGTATCCTCTGTCGCCAACGCGAAAATGCCCCACGGCGACAATACATTAGTATGGTCCGCCTCGGAACGAATGTAAGCGGCATGTCCAATAACCTGCCGGGTATTTGCATTAACAACTGGTTGAAAGACGCTTGACAACCGATTATTGGAGAAATGCCCGATTATCCAGTCATCTTCCGAGCGCTGCAGCAGATAATTGGTGGTCGCCTGAACCCGCCTCAATTCATCATGCGCATTCCTTATTTTCATACCGGTACTTTTTCCTTTGTTCGGGCATTAAGATAACTGAAGCTGCCAGGCAGCCCCATTGTCCAACGATGAGTATTAGGGATTGGATAGCGTCGCCGCCGCGACAGGGAATCTCGCTCAGTTCCATACTTTCCAGCTTCCTGCGCAACTCATGCGTTGAGTTTCTGCAGAACAACAGTGGTACTCCACTTTTATTCGCCTGCTGCTTCAAAGCATTCGATACGCTGTGGCTGACATAATCGTACAGTATGACCACCAGTCTGGCGCTGCCGGGGATTGTACGCTTGGTAATTCTCGACTGTCTGCCATCCCAGTGTTCGACATTAGTCAGGCCGTGTGCGAGGAGTTCTCGCTTCAAGGTTTGTATGTAGTCCCCACCCACGATCAATGCAGTCATGCTGACTCCTGAATTATATGATGACGCCCTCGCGCCGAAGGATGTTATTTCTGATAAATCTGATCAAATGTTCCGCCATCAGCAAAGTGAAGCTTGTGCGCATTCTTCCAGCCGCCAAATGCATCATCGATCTTGAACAGCTTGATGGCAGGAAACTGGCTGGCATACTTCGCGGCAATCTTGGCATTTGTGGGACGGTAGAAATTCTTTGCGGCGATCTCCTGGCCTTCCTCCGAGTATAAATACTGAAGATAGGCTTCGGCGAGATCGCGCGTACTTTTCTTGTCCACCACTTTGTCCACCACCGCGACCGGCGGCTCCGCGAGTATGCTGAGTGACGGCACAACGATCTCAAACTTGTCGGGACCGTACTCCTTGATTGCAAGGAATGCTTCGTTCTCCCAGGAGATAAATACGTCACCGACACCGCGCTCGACGAAAGTCGTAGTTGAACCGCGTGCACCGGAATCAAGCACCGGAACATTCTTGTAGATGTCGGCGACAAATTCTTTTGCTTTGCCCTCACCAAAGTTCCGCTTGCCAAATTCCCATGCCGCCAGATAATTCCATTGCGCACCCCCGGAGGTTTTCGGGTTGGGTGTAATCACAGCCACACCGGGTCTGGCCAGATCGTTCCAGTCCTTAATCCCCTTGGGGTTGCCTTTGCGCACCAGAAAAATGATGGTCGAGGTATAAGGTGTGCTGTTGCGCAAAAAGCGCTTCTGCCAGTCTTCCGGCAGCAATTTGGCTTTTTCCGCGATGGCGTTGATATCATTGGCCAAGGCAAGCGTCACCACATCCGCCTCCAGACCGTCGATCACGGAGCGCGCCTGTTTGCCAGAACCGCCGTGGGATTGCTTGACGGCCACTTTCTCATTGGTTTTTGCCTGCCACTGTTTTATGAATGACTCATTAAACTCCTGGTAAAGCTCACGCGTCGGATCATAGGAAACATTAAGTAAAGTCCTTTCCGCGAAAGCGTTGCCGCTGATTAACAAACTCGCCAGCAGGGCTGTTGGTAGCCATGTTTTGATTTTCATTTTTCCTCTGATGTGATGATTAAATAAATCTAATCAGGCTCGATTAGAAAGCGCTCCGTAGTTTTATCTGGTCGCTGCTCCGAATAATGAGAAAGGCACCGCCGGGTGGCAGGTGCCCTTGAATTAAAGCGGAGGATTATCGACAGAGTAGAAGTTACCAGTCCCCTTTTATATGAGGAACTAATAAGATTAGATTTGTTTATCTCTTTTTCTCATATAGAAAGTTTTCGTAGGCTGATTTCGATGGAAATGGCAAGTAACGCATGCGCGAGATTACTTAAAAGGCACTGATTAATACCTCAACGTAGAAAAAGTCGGTGTTGCCTGAGCGCTGGGCGATATGATCAGGTTGCGCCGCCATCCTGTTTTTTACAAACTCGCCGGCGGTAAAATGGGTATAGCCAAACGTGGTGTTAACCCGCGATGTAAGTTGATAGCGCAAGCGCAGCTCCACCGCGCCCCCGACATAATCACCGCTTCTCCCGGTCGTGTCCCGATTGAAACCGGGATCTCTGACGACACTGATGTTGCCGTCGTACGTATCGAAAAGCCGATCCGTACTGCTAGCCAGCCAGAACCAGCTGTAGCCGGCTTCCAGCCCCAGTTTCTGGGTCGGGTGAAGGTCAAACCTAATTTTGGGAGCCTTGATGTTCTCATAAATAACATAATGATCTGCCGACCATGGCCGTGCAAAACCAAAAAAACGGTCAAAACGATTATTCACGTTGTCGTTGGGATTGCGATCGCCGGTTGCGTAACCATAAAAAGCACTCAGACGCGGTTTCCAGGCGTAATTGAAGTTCCGCCCTACTTCGGCAGTGTAGCCATAGGCATCATGCACCTGGGTACCATTCGTACCGAACTGATAGCTGAAATTGAGATCGTAGTCCAGCAGATTTCCAATCCTGCCGTAGCCGCGCAACGACGGCATGTGGATTTCCCGATCGAGCCGATTTGTTGCCGTATGGCCATTGGGGTCCGCCGTTTGTTTCTGACCCATATAGTATGGTTGCAGCGTGATGATATCCGACCACTTGCGCCAATGGCCGATCGCGCCATAAAACCACAAGTGCTCATTGGCTTGGTCAATTTTGGTTTGCAGGCGTCTGACCGGTTGATAGCCCCACATATCGATTTCCCAGTCATTGGCTTCCCTGCCCAGAGTAAGGCGGAAGCCCTCGAAAGTATTGGTGGTATTGCGCCATTCATTGCGCGCGATGAAACGCCGGTCCAGCGTTTCGTAGGCCATACGTCCTACCCGGAATCTAAGCGGCCGGTTTTGTTTGCGATCATCTTCACCCAGCGCGTTTTTGAAATATAATTCGCCGTATCCTTGGATCAGGTCATAGGGGTTGTTCTCCTGATCAGTAGTCGGAAATCTATTATTGTAGACCCGTGAGTCTTGAAATTCGATAGCGCCACGAAACGGATCGAGGATTTCTCTTATGCCTAAATAGGCGCGGGAGCGCAGAAAGAAAGGGTTGTCGAATCCGCCTTCAACACGACGTATGTCGTCGTGACGCATTTCGTAACGGGTGCGGAACTCAAAGCCAATATCCAGCCAAGTGATATCCTTGAACGCCTCAATGCCGATGTCGCTCAACCGGCGCACATATCTCGGTGGATCGGTGTCGGGATTAGTGGCATAACTGTTGGAACGCCGGTGATAGCTTGCGGGTTTTTGGGCTGCTGCCGCTTTGGTAGCGGATTGCTCCCACCAGTCGTACTCGCGATCCGTATTCATAGCCGGTCTAGGAGGAGGTGGCTCAGCAGGTTGATGTCCCGGTTTGATCGCCCATTTAAAGTTTCCGTCTGCTGATTTGACTGGCCCTTCATCTGCAGCCAATGCTCCGGCTTGGCCTATCTGCTGCGCTCTTTGTTGGATTACCGAAGGTTTCCCCGATGGCGTGCTGCGTTCCTCCGCGTGAATCAAACTTATAGGTAATGCACTGATTGTGGATGCAAGCGCGATTTGCCAATAAAATTTCATTCCTCTCTCCTGAATCGCCCTCCGTTGTGTGCGGTTAGGTACCGATATAATTTTTTTTGTCACCTCCAGTCGTATGGTGGGTGCATTTTTAGATTCCCAAGCGCTGGTTTTCTCGAAGTAGTTCTCGTTTCACAGTATTGCATCCCTTCGACCAGACTCGTCGTTACGACCCACTCGGATTTTTTTTCGACACTCAATCTGCACAACTTTGCCGTCATGAATTACCACCTCGACCGAGCCATACTCAGTCGTGGCAATCGCACGCAGGATTTGTTGCCTGATATTAACGGGTATCCGTTTATCCTCAAGGTCTGGTGCAATCCCTTCTTTCAACCCAGCGATGCCGGTGATCGTAGTCATTTATTTCTCAAAAATGGGCAGTTCCCACGAGGAAGAAGGTTACTGGCTATGCCTTATAATTGAAACTAATATCATTTCATTTGCTTATCTGTTTTTTTCATAATGCCTCCGCCATGAGGGTTTTTGGGGGCGCCATTTCTTGGATCCAGGCAAGCTTCACGGTCATTCGTTGGTGTGCTGTCCAAATCGCATCCAATCTGAGAAAATGTGGATGACTTCGGGCCGCATGTTAACGATGTACCTTCGTTGCCCGATCCTTTATTTCTTAAGTAACGAGGATGGGGCAGTGGAAGTGGTATCCAGAAAAGAACAACACAATATTAATAAGCTGCATAAGCGGCTGAGGCGTCTTGTCGGCTCGGCTATTGCCGATTTCAATATGATCGAGGCGGGAGACCGGGTGATGGTGTGCCTCTCGGGGGGTAAGGATAGTTACGCATTGCTCGATATCCTGCGCAATTTACAAGCTCATGCGCCATTACCGTTTGAATTGATTGCAGTGAATCTGGACCAGAAGCAGCCCGGTTTCCCCAAACATGTATTGCCGGGATATCTAGCGAGTATCGACATGTCCTTCCGCATTGTCGAGCAAGATACTTATAGTGTGGTGAAGCGCGTCATTGCGGAAGGTAAAACGACATGTAGCCTCTGCTCACGCTTGCGCCGGGGGATTTTATACCGTGTTGCCAGCGAACTGGGCGCAACCAAAATTGCATTGGGGCATCACCGGGACGACATCCTTGAAACTCTCTTTCTCAATCTGTTTTATGCCGGCAAGTTAAAGACCATGCCGCCAAAGCTGGTGAGCGATGATGGACGGCATATCGTAATACGTCCACTCGCTTATTGTAAGGAGAAGGACTTGACGGCCTTTGCCGAGATTGAGGATTTTCCTATTATTCCCTGCAATCTGTGCGGTTCCCAGAAAAATCTTCAGCGGCAGGCTGTGAAGGAAATGATGCAGCTATGGGATAAAAAATTTCCAGGAAGACTGGAGACCATGTTCACTGCACTGCAGAACGTACAGCCTTCGCATCTGGTAGATCCCGCGCTGTATGATTTTCGGGGACTCAAGACTGGAGGCGGACCTGTTGCCGACGGTGATAAGGCGTTTGACCAGGATACATTCGAGCCCTCAGTGGCAGAAATCCTGAGTCTGAGCAACAACTGACCTCCTGGCCTTCAATTTGACCGGCTGAAACCTACCGGGTGCATCAATGAAAAAAATATTGAAGTTTGTGTCACTCCAGACCCTATTTGCTGTTTTGCTGGCAACGGCGTTGCCTGCCTATTCGGCTGTGCCATTCATTAACAGCAAAAATGGAATTCCATCGTTGGCACCGTTGCTTCACGACGTAACGCCTGCGGTGGTGAATATTTCGGTGCAGACGCGTTCCGCCATCGAAGAGAATCCATTATTTCGCGATCCGTTTTTCCGTCGCTTTTTCGAACTTCCCGATCAGGCCGCCCGTCCTGAACGTAGCGCCGGATCGGGCGTGATTGTGGATGCGGGCAAGGGTTACGTCGTTACTAACTATCATGTGATCAAGGATGCCCAGCAGGTCCTTGTCACGCTTAAGGACCGTCGCCAATTTCAGGCGAAGCTGGTGGGTACGGATCCCGGCACCGATATTGCGTTGCTGAAAATTGAAGCAAAGAATTTGCAGGCGCTGCGCCTCGGCGACTCCGATTTACTTAGCGTAGGGGATTTCGTCGTTGCTATCGGCAACCCTTTCGGCTTGGGACAGACGGTTACTTCCGGTATCGTAAGCGCGTTGGGCAGGAGCGGGCTTGATATCGAAGGATATGAGGATTTCATACAGACCGATGCCTCCATTAATCCGGGCAATTCCGGTGGCGCGCTGGTCAATCTTAGGGGAGAGCTGGTCGGTGTCAACACAGCCATTATCGGCCCCTCCGGCGCGAATGTCGGCATCGGCTTCGCGGTACCAAGCGTAATGGTCAAGGCGGTGCTGGACCAGATCGTACGCTTTGGCGAAGTGCGCCGCGGCAGGCTGGGTGCGAGTAGCGAAGATATCACGCATGATCTGGCAGGGCCCCTGGGATTGGCTTCCACCGAAGGCGCTATCATCAGTGCAGTTGAGGCCAACTCGCCAGCGGAAAAGGCGGGTATGAAACCGCGTGACGTAGTCATAGGGGTTAACGGGCGCGTCGTGAGAAATGCCGCCGATTTACGCAACAAAGTAGGGATGATGCCGATTGGGGAAACCATGGAGCTCAGGCTGATAAGGGCCACCAAGCCGCTGACCGTAAAAGTAAAGATTGCCAAGCCGCTGGACATCGCCGGTACCGAGGCGGAAATAGTGCCCCAGCTCGCAGGTGCAACGGTGGCTAATTTCAATGCCGGTTTATCGTCCCGCGAGAAAATTGAAGGTGTACTGGTGACGAAGGTAGATGCGAACAGTCCTGCGTGGCTGCATGGCATCAGGCCCGACGATATCATTGTGGGGGCTAATAGCCGGAAAGTACGCTCGGTACAGGAATTTCTTGCGATCCTGCAGGCGAGCCGTGATGTCATCGTCCTCAACCTGCTGCGTGGCGATTTCAGGCTGACTATCGTAATCCGCTAAAGCGTGCGCGCCGTTCCCGGTGTAAGCGGGACGTCGTGGATTTCTGTTCGCGGTATAATCCTTGCTTTATTGCAGGAAGCCGGGTTATGCAGGAAAAATATCATCCGCAGCAAATCGAACAGGAAGCTCAGCAGCATTGGGAAGCAACCGCTGCTTTCAAGGCCGTTGAGATACCCGGCAAGCCAAAATATTATTGCCTGTCGATGTTTCCCTATCCGTCCGGCAAGTTGCATATGGGGCACGTGCGCAATTACACGATTGGCGATGTGCTGTCGCGCTACCGTCGCATGCAAGGCTACAATGTATTGCAGCCAATGGGCTGGGACGCTTTCGGCCTGCCCGCGGAGAACGCGGCGATACAAAACAATGTACCCCCCGCGCAGTGGACCTACGACAATATCGACTATATGCGCAAGCAGTTGCAGAGCCTGGGGCTAGCCATAGACTGGAACCGGGAGCTTGCAACCTGTTCACCGGATTATTACCGCTGGAATCAATGGTTGTTTCTGCGAATGCTGGAAAAGGGATTGGCTTATAGAACGACAGGCACCGTCAACTGGGACCCCGTCGATCAGACGGTACTTGCAAACGAGCAGGTGATAGACGGACGGGGCTGGCGCACCGGGGCATTAGTGGAAAAGCGCGAAATCCCGATGTATTACTTGAAGATCACGGCCTATGCCGACGAACTGCTGGAAACACTAAGTACGCTCCCTGGATGGCCAGAGCGGGTAAAGACCATGCAAGTCAACTGGATCGGCAAGAGTTTCGGCGTCGACGTTATCTTTCCTCCCGACAGCAGTTCCGGCATGCCACAAGCGCTGAAAGTTTTTACTACCCGTGCCGATACGTTGCTTGGCGTAACCTACGTTGCCGTGGCAGCCGAGCATCCCGTTGCGCTGTATGCGGCAAAATGCAATCCAAAGCTTGCCGAGTTCATAGAGGAATGCAAGCATGGAGCCACCATGGAAGCTGAGCTCGCCACTCAGGAAAAGAAAGGTGTGAACACGGGGCTTTTTGTTGTCCATCCATTGACGGAGGCAAAGCTGCCGGTTTGGATTGCCAATTACGTGCTGATGGGCTATGGGGAAGGTGCTGTTATGGCTGTACCTGCCCATGATGAGCGCGATTTTGAGTTTGCAACGAAATATTCGTTGCGGATTGAGGCAGTGATCAAGCCGGGTGACAGCAATCTGGACATTCCCCTCACGCAGGCATACGTAGAGCATGGGGTGACGTTTAATTCAGGAGAATTCTCCGGTCTAGAATTTCAGGCGGCAGTGGACACAATTGCGATAGCGCTGGAACAGAATGGGCTAGGCGAAAAACGAGTGCACTACCGCTTGCGTGACTGGGGCATTTCGCGTCAGCGTTACTGGGGCTGCCCCATTCCTCTTATTTACTGCGATGCGTGCGGTGTGGTACCGGTGCCCGATAATCAGCTCCCTGTGGTGCTTCCCGAGGACCTTGTACCGGATGGCTCCGGCAATCCGCTAACAAAAACACCATCATTTTACGAGTGTTCCTGCCCCAGGTGTGGCAAGCCCGCGGGGCGGGAAACGGATACCATGGATACTTTTGTAGATTCGTCCTGGTATTACATCCGCTATGCCTGTTCCGGACAGGATGGGGCGATGACAGATGGGCGAGTGAATTACTGGTTGCCGGTAGATCAATATATCGGTGGCATCGAACATGCCATTTTGCATCTCCTCTATTCCCGCTTCTGGAGCAAGGTTATGCGCGATTTAGGCCTGGTAAAATTTGACGAGCCATTCGCCAACCTCTTGACTCAAGGCATGGTGCTGAACGAGATTGCATTTCGCAAAACCGAAACCGGACGTGTCATCTATTTCAATCCGGCGGACGTGGATATTCAGACGGACGAGCAGGGCAGGCGCATCGGCGCGCTGTTGCGGGCGGATGGCTTGCCGGTTGAATCAGGCGGCATCGGTACCATGTCGAAGTCGAGGAACAATGGAGTCGACCCGCAAAAACTGGTGGAACAATATGGCGCCGATACCGCGCGTTTATTCATGATGTTCGCCAGCCCACCGGAACAGACTCTTGAATGGGCAGATACCGGAATGGATGGCGCTTTCCGTTTTCTGAAAAGACTTTGGAAGCAGGTGTTCGATCATGTGCAACAAGCCTCGGCAATATTCGATTCAGCGCAAAGTGAAGATCCTGACGCCGTACTCAAGCCCTTGCGTTTTCAATTGCATCAGACTATCGCAAAGGTCAGTGACGACTTGGGTAGACGCCATACCTTCAATACCGCCATTGCGGCGGTGATGGAGTTCATGAACGCCCTTGGCAAATTGCGAGATCCCGGCCCGGTAGGGCGCACCTTGATGCAAGAGTCGCTGGAAAAAGTTGTGTTGTTGCTATCACCCATCGTTCCTCACATTTGTCATGCGTTATGGCGCGAACTCAGGCCGGAAACCGAACTTCTGGATCAACCCTGGCCGCAAGCCGATAGCGCAGCTCTGGTGCAAGACGAAATTGAACTGGTACTTCAAGTCAACGGCAAACTGCGCGGCCAGATATGTGTCGCCAGAGATTCAAAACGCGAAGTGATTGAACGTCTTGCGCTGGAAAGCGATCAAGTGCAGAAATTTATCGCGGGGAAGACGGTGAGGAAGGTGATATTAGTACCGGGAAGGTTGGTCAATATTGTTGTGTGAGAAAACAAGATTCACACTCGAGGAATTCAATCATGAAAAAAGTCATATTGATTACACTATGTTTTGCACTTGCCGCTTGCGGATTTCAGTTACGCGGCCAGGCTACGCTTCCGTTTGAGACTCTTTATATTTCCTTCCCGGAAGGACACCCTATTGGTACGGATGTTAAACGCCTCGTGCAGGCCGGTACCAAAACACGGGTTGTTGAAAAGGGGAAAGACGCGCAAGCGACACTGGATATTATCAGCGTGGTGAATGACAAGCAAATCATGTCGGTCTCTGGCGGCGGAAGGGTGCGGGAGTTTGAATTGCGTTACCGGGTTTCTTTTCGTCTCTTTGACGCCAAAGGCGTAGATATTATTCCCACCAATGAGATTGCCCTGCGCCGGATTCTTCCATTTACAGACGCGCAGGTAGTGGCAAAAGAAGGGGAAGAAGCCATGCTTGTGAAAGAAATGCAAAGCGACTCTGCACAGCAAATCTTGCGGCGGCTGGAGGCGGTTAAAATAGCGGGAACTAAAGCACCCTGACTAGTTAATGCGTATTAACCCCGAGAAACTTTCCCAGCATCTTCAAAATCAGCTTGCACCGCTCTACACGGTATTTGGCGATGAGTTGCTGCTAACCATTGAAACCGCCGATTTAATTCGTACCAGGGCGCGTCAGGAAGCGTATATTGAGCGAGAGATTTTCACGATAGACCATCACTTTAATTGGGCCGACCTGCAGCAGAGCAGTTGTAGTCTGTCACTGTTCGGCGAACGACGTATAATGGATATTCGCATTCCCTCGGGCAAGCCGGGAATTCAAGGCGGTGCGGCTATAGAAGAGTATTGCCGCTTATTGCCATCCCATACCCTCACGCTCGTTACGCTGCCTAAAATTGACAAACAGGGTGTGGCGACGAGATGGTTCAGGGCGCTTGAAAAGGCGGGAGTGATGATTCCGGTCTCGCGGGTAGAGCATGCCCATTTGCCCAATTGGATTGCTCAGCGTCTCGGAATGCAGAGGCAAAAAGCTACCCCCGATGCATTGCAATTTATCGCGGATAGGGTAGAGGGGAATCTGCTTGCAGCCCATCAGGAAATACAGAAACTCGCATTGCTTTATCCGGATGGAGCATTATCTTTCATTCAGGTGAAAGACGCGGTACTGGATGTGGCACGTTATGACGTTTTCAAGTTATCAGACGCGATGATGGCTGGGGATGTTGGTCGGTACACCCGTATATTGGAAGGCTTGCAGGGGGAAGGTACAGCGTTGCCATTTATTATAAGTACACTTTCGGGAAACATTCGCTCACTGACTGTCATTCGTAAAGGACTGGATTCAGGCAAGCCGCTCACACAACTGATGAATCAAGCCAGAGTATGGGGAGATCAACAGAAAGTTGTGGAAAGCGCAGCCAGACGCCTCGGTCCCAAGCCATTGGTCCTGGCCTTGTTACATGCTGCTAAAATAGACAGAATCAGCAAGGGTGTCGCGATGGGTGATGCCTGGGACGAATTGCTGCAACTGGCATTACGCTTCGCGGTCGGCAAGTGATATCAGTATCCATCGTTATAACATTACAGCTTGTGTCTCAGTCGAGTGTCTGAAGGGAAATATAATATGGATATCATGGACATAAAAACTTACATGCAATCAATAGGACGCGAAGCCCGCAATGCCTCGCGCGTGGTCGCCAAGGCCGAGACTGCCACCAAAAACCAGGCCCTCACCGTTATGGCGATGGCCATCAGGCGCGACGAACGGCAACTATTGGCCGCCAACGTTATTGACCTGGAAGGTGCAAAAGCCAGAGGACTGGAGGCGGCTTTAATTGACCGTTTAACGCTTACCTCCAAAAGTGTTGCCAGTATGGCGGAAGGCCTGTTGCAAATCGCCGCGCTGGCAGATCCCATCGGTGAAATCAGTGATCTGAGTTTTCGTCCAGCCGGAATACAGGTTGGAAAAATGCGCGTATCACTTGGTGTGGTTGGCATTATTTACGAGGCGCGTCCCAACGTCACGGCGGATGCCGCGGGGTTATGCCTCAAGGCGGGCAACGCGGCAATACTGCGCGGCGGATCGGAAGCGATTCATAGTAACCGGGCCATCGCAGCCTGCGTGAAGGAAGGATTGAAAGCTGCCGGACTGCCTGAGGCCGCGATACAGGTGATCGAGACTACCGACCGGGCCGCTGTGGGCGAACTCATCACCATGAAAGAGTTTGTCGATGTAATCATACCGCGTGGCGGCAAGGGACTCATTGAGCGTATTTCCAACGAGTCGCGAATTCCCGTCATCAAACATCTGCATGGCGTGTGCCACGTTTATATAGACGACTGCGCCGATCTGGATAAGGCAATTCGCATTGCCGATAATGCCAAGACTCAGCGCTATGGCACCTGCAATACCATGGAAACTCTACTGGTGCATGAGGGCATCGCCAAGGAAGTGTTGCCTCCCCTATGTAAAATCTATTTCACTAAGGGTGTGGAGCTGCGTGGTGACACGGCATCACGTGCTATCGTCGCGCAAATGACTGAAGCGACGGAAGAGGATTGGCGCACCGAGTATCTGGCGCCGATTCTAAGCGTGCGAGTGGTAGGAGGATTGGATCAAGCCATCGAGCATATTGCTCTTTATGGCTCGCAGCATACCGATTCGATCATTACAGAAGACTATAGCCGCGCCCGCCGTTTCCTGCGCGAAGTCGATTCCAGTTCGGTGATGGTAAACGCATCGACCCGCTTTGCCGACGGATTCGAGTACGGTCTCGGCGCGGAAATCGGCATCTCCACCGACAAAATCCACGCGCGTGGTCCGGTGGGACTGGAAGGATTGACCAGTCAGAAATTTATTGTGTTGGGTGACGGGCAGATACGGACTTGAGGATGACCATTGCATAGGCAACCATCGGGTTTTATTGTCCTAAATTCGACCCATAGCGCATCTACCAAAAAAGTGAAAGTCAAGTAGTGCAAAAAGTCTTTACGAGTCATGGCGTCGAACAAAAAAATTAGCGGTCAACTGCAGAATTTAGGATAATCGCTTACTCTCAGGTCGCAGGGCTTTCACACACTTTGACTAGCGGAAACCATCAGTCTGGATATTGATGACAGTATTCCAGGGTGCGGGCATTACCTGCGCTGAATATTCCAATTGACACTTACCCCCTTCCATTGCTTATGACCCGCTCTTCTTTGTCTGAAACAAACAATGCAAGCGCTCTGTCAGGAGGATTAAGCGAATTTTTTGCGCGAGGAATTGAGGCTGCCGATCTGCCAGCATTGTTTCCACTGTTCCGGGCGCGCGCAGCGCTCAACGCTTTTATCACCTTATTCCGTGGCGGCGAGGACGAAGTACTGATACGTCTGATGGTGCTACGTGAAATTGGAACACGCGCCGATGCGCCGTGCTGGAGTTCCCAGGAGTTGCAGGCCCATTTTGCCTATCTCGATCCGGTGAAGCTTGATACCGTACTCAAGCGCCTGCGCGAAAATGATTTGCTGGTCTGGGACACCGAGCAACGCATCTATCAATTGAGTGCGGCAGGCCGTATCACGCTTTCGGCGCTGGCCACTTTGTTAAATTTCGCCGGAGAAAATGATGCGGAATTGGGTTATATTACCGCCCAGGTGGCTGCGGGACAGGCGATCGGGAGGGTATCAGCCGAAACCTTGCAACACCTGCTCGGCAGACTGAATGAACTGCAAAACGAATTCGATCAAGCGGTACTGGCTGATTCCGAATTCCGGCTGCGTCGCGCTCAGGCGAAACTGGCTTCGGTATGGCATTGGGTAGAGAAAGGCACCGAAGTTATTCGTGCCATTACTGGCGATGGCGATCTGGATACCGCTACGTATCGCATTGCCCAATCCATCGGCCAAGCGCAAAGCCGTATGTTACGCATGACCGGCGTGTTTCAACGCGCGGTCAACAGCCTGGAGCGGCAGCGGGTGCATCTGGGGCAAAGCGGTTTGTCCTCCTCGGATATCGTGGCGTGGCTGCGCAACCAAACGCAAGAGCGGTTGATTGCTGTTGCCAACCTTGCTCTATTCTCCTATCCCCAGCCGATGTTTGTTACGCCGAACGAAATGCTGGACACGGCTGAATATGAATTGATCGAGCGTGAGCGCGAAAAGGCTACTCGCTCGCTTTTGCCGCCATCCAGTGACGCTCCCGAGACAGGCCGTGTTGAAGCCGAACGGCTGGTGCTGCTGGAACAATTTCTCGGCAATCTGAACAGCATTGAAACCGAGGCCAATCTCGGTGATGTAGTCGTGGGCGGAGATTATCCTCAGGCCGCCTATCGCATGTCGCTGCTGGCCATGCTTAATGATGCCGAATCCGGCATATTGACCGGGCCGGTGGCGGAGCTGGCGACCGCACCATTCAAACTGAAAGTATCCTGCGAGACGTACAAAATTGGCCGTGATGGCGTGGAGGAAATCAGTATGGGAATACTGGAGCGCACACAGCGTTTGTAGTAATACTTTGCAGTAATAGCCTGTCTAGTCCATGAACACTGAAATTCAAACCCTGATTGCACGGCTGCTTGCTCATCGCTACATTGAGCGCGAGGATAAGCTCGCCCGGCGCGCGTTGACGGACGAAGCATTCCGGGCCGAGCTGGATTTGCGATTAGCCGCCTGTGGCCTGCATCTGCTGGAGAATCCCTATGCCGCCCATATTGCCATAGGTCTCAAGCGCGAGATGGAAGATGCGGTATTCGGTCAGCGGGATAATTGGCTAAGCAACAATATGGGTCTGCAGCGAGATGGGGTGGCGCTGCTGGTAGTGCTGTGGGCACTCATCATCCTGCCGAAGCGTGAGCGCCAGGTCGCCCGGCACGAAAAGGAAGCTGCGGATCAAGGTGACATGTTCGCCAGTGATAAACCTCTGCCACGTGGCGAAGAGGTTTCCGCCGGTGTCGCCGAACGCACACTGCTGGCGGATTTTGGTCCCAAACTGGGAGGTAAAATGCGGGTCAACGTGAATCTGGGTGTACTCTCCCGCCTGAGCTTCATCCAGCGCCGCAACAAAATGATTTACGAAGGACCGGTGCTTGATTTGCTAATGGAATATCGGGTTCTGGAATCGCGCATCATTGACGGGGCGCTCGCTGACTTGTTGGCCAATCGAGGCCAGCCTGCCACCGCAGCGCCCGCGGATGACAGCACAACGGCCACGGCGGACGTCGATCCCGGCGAGGAAGAGAGCCGCTAAAGGATACCTAATGTTCCATATCAAATCTCTTGAACTCGTCCATTGGGACTATTGGCAGCGCTTTACCCTGCCACTGGATGCTCAGATCGTTACCATCGTCGGCCCCAACGGCTCCGGCAAGACCACGCTGCTGGATGCCCTGAGAACGCTACTCGCTCTGAAATGCTCTGGCAAGCGCGAATACAAGCGCTACGTACGCCGTTCCAACGAAGCGTTCGCCTGGCTGCGCGCGGTGGCAGATAACCGCCGTATGGACAATCGCCGCCACCCGTTTTTCCCCTTGCTGGACGATGAGGTTACCTTGGCCTGCCGCATCCGCAAGCAGGGGGGCGAATGGCAGCGCCAGTATCTGATCGTTCCCGGCAACGCCACCATTGAAACTTTGGAGTCTTCCGGTGATTGGCTGGGGGTCATCGAATACCAGCGGCGTATGGATAACGCCGGCCTCACCAAAGCCATCGCCGAAGTACTCTCCCTGGAACAGGGCGATACCGACAAGCTCTGCGAATATTCTCCCAAGACTTTGCTGGAGCTGGTTTTCCAGGTATTCGGTGACAAGCAGGTACTGGATGCCTATCTGGAAGCCAAGGGGCAGCAGCGCGAGACCGAACGGGAATTGCAGGAAATGAGTAACCACTTGGAAGCCCTTGACAACAGGGTGGAGAAAATAACCCTGAAGGTCAATAATTTTATCCAGTGGCGCAATCTGAAGCAGGAGCAAATCAGGCTTCAGGGCGAAGTGCTGCCGCGTCTGCAGTTGCTTGACCTCAAGGACTCTATCAACGGCGCCCGCAGCCAGATTCAAGGTGGCCGCCGGTTGCTGCGCGAAAAACAGTGCGCACTGGACGCGGAGGATGTTGCTATTACCAATTTCGATGCGGCATTGCGGATGGCGCAAGAACATGAGGGGGCGCTGCGGCTGGCCGAGAAAACCGCTGCGGAAAATTTCCAGGCAGCGCGCGATGCTGTGACCAAAACCAGCGCCTTGCTGGAACAGCGCGATAACCTTGCCGCCTTGAGCCAATCGCGTCACGGCCAGGATCTGGCCGGTTTGGCCGCAGCACTGGGTTACGAGCGCCAGCGTCTGGCAGTGTTGCAAAACGAATTGGCGGTGGCCCGCACTCGTCTGGATGAGCTCACCGCCAGCGTGGCTGCACTTAACAGCGGTAAACAAGTTCCTCCGGAATATGTAAGGGCGTTCCGGATTGCGTTGAAACAAGCGGGGATCCCTCATTGCATGCTGATCGAGATCGTCGAGGTAATCGACCCGGCTTGGCAAGCCGCGGTGGAAGCGTTTCTCGCACCTTACCGGCAATTGGTTTTGCTGGAGAACGAAGCCGACCGGGCCATGGCATGGCAGATTGGCGAAACACTGCGTTACCGACATTTTATTGCTGCCGGGCGCGCATCGGTATTCGCTACTGCATCCGCGCCGCAGGCCGGATCTCTGCTGGAAGTGGTGTATTTTACCGCCGATGCGCCGGGATGGTTGATCCAGTTGCTGAATCAGGTGCAATGCGCCGAAGATTCCGAAGCGGGCGCCAAGCTGCCGGCGGTACAGAGTTGGATCACCCGTGCCGGCTATCACCGCGAGAGACGTGGCGGACGTTTCATCGGGGTCGCTCCCGGCGATTATCATTTCGGCGAAGCCGGCAAAAAAAGCCGTCTCAACGCCTGGGCAGTGGAAGCCCAGGCATTATCCGGTCAGATCGAAAAATTGACCGCAGAAGAAGCCAATTTGTGCCAGACCATCTCCCAAAAACAGGCTCAACTCGACGGCCTAGATGCCGCACAAATACTGGCGCTGCGCGCGGACGAGTTTGCCCGTGCGGAACACATTATCGGCACGTTGAGAAAAACGGCTCAGCAAGCGGCTGACACAGTGGCCGCCGCCTCCAGTAAAAAAGATGAGGCGGTGGAAGCTCGCCACCAGATCGAGCTGAAATTAAAAACTGCTCATATCATGCGTAATCGGCTGGCACAGGAAACCGGTGTGCTGACACCCCAACTGCAAAATCAGCGTATCGAAAATGTAAAACGCATCCAGCGGCTGCGTCATGACCGCCAGGCCATGCCGTCCGCCTGGTATGTTCCCGCTGCCTTGCTTCAATTGCGGGAACAGTTCGCATCTGCCGAGGCGGTAAAGCTGCATTTGCGCCAATTGGAAAACCGTCTGGATACAGAAGACTGGGAAACCGACGAAAACATCATCGCGCTACGCGATAAATTGCGGGGAGATCTGGAAGGGATGCAGGCGGACGTGGCCAAGCGGCGCGCCGCCAATGAGCGCGCGCGGAGCCTGACCCATGACGCGCGCGAAGCCTATATCAACCGGCTACGTGCCACAATCCGGCGTTATGGAAAAAACATCAGGGAACTGGGCGAACTCGCGGGAATCGAGGTGCATTGCGAGCCACCGCACCTGGAAAACGACGACCTGGTGCTGGCCCAGGCCGGGTTAGCGGTACATTTTAATTTCGATCAGAAAGGATTGACCGGATTGAATGACGGCGAGGCTTCCGGCGGTCAGCAGGTGATGAAATCGCTGATCCTGCTGATCGGCCTGATGATGGATGAAAGCCAGCCGGGCGGATTCGTGTTCATTGACGAGCCCTTTGCCCATCTCGACATTTTCAATATAGATCGCGTCGGCAGCTTTCTCAAGGCCACCCGCTCTCAATACCTGATCACCACGCCGATCACTCATAACGTCAATGTCTATGATCCGGCGGAACTGACGCTCGTCACTTACAAGAAACGTCCACAAGAAGCTTGGGCGCCGCCCATTGCGCAGGTTAGCCGGCGGAAGGCTGCCCATGCCTGAATCGGAGACCTGGGCGGCACCGGACGCGCTGGGGGTTTGCACACGCGATCTGGACGTGGGGGCAAGAAGCACGCTACGCGGAAAGCGCCTGCGCCGGGCATTTCCGGACACTTTTCATACGCTCGGCAGTTGGCCCATGGAGTGGCGAGAATTGCTTGTCGACTGGATAAGGGCCTCGTCTCCAAAACGCAAATGGGATACGCTGTTGACCGTGGCCGGAAGCCGGCGCATACATTTCGCCCATGAACTGCTGGATGCACTACTGCGTGGTGGCTGGGTGGAACTGGAGGAACGGCGGCAATCCGGCCGCTGGCTGCCGGTATGGGTAAGTTTTCTTGAACTTCCCACATTACGGCAGCAACTAGGCTTACCGGACAAAGATGCGCTGGCCGAACTGTTCCGTACCGAAGCGTTGCATCCTTTCGACGATTCCCGCCTCAGGAGCGCACAACAAAGTCTGGATGCATTTCCTCCGCAATCCGCATTACGCCGGTTAGCGTTATTGCGGGCGCTAGACAATTGGCTAACCGGACAGCGGTTTGGCACCCGTCGCGATTTTTCCCTGTTTGCGCGCGGCACCACCAAAGCCATCTCCACCGCCGAATGGGAATGGCTGGAGCGTCATGTGGATCTGGTCGAGTTGGGCATCGAGAAGCACATACCGGCAGTCTGGATGCGTGCTCCCGTCTTATTGTTGCACGAGAATCTCGGCCTCGATCTCAGAATGATCGACGATTGCATTGCGCTAACACCGGACACGCTCAGCAGCCTGACCGGTATTGAAGGGCGCATCGGCTGCTGGCGGCTACTGGAGAACCGTACCAGTTTCGAACGTGCCGCCCGCCGCTATGGGGATAAAGACTTTGTCGTATGGATGCCCGGCTTTGCGCCCTCGTGGTGGCGGCAAAGTGTTGCGCAACTTCTGACATTGTGTCCGGCGTCTGCGCTGATCGCCTGCGATCCCGATCCGGCGGGGATCGAAATCGCATTACAGGCGGCCAGAATCTGGGACAAGGCTGGGTTATCATGGCAGCCATGGGGCATGGATGTCGAGACGCTGTCCTCCCTGCCTGACCGCCAGCCGTTGAGTCAGAACGACAAGGAACAGCTACAGCGTTTGCTGCGGCAGCCGCTACCGGACAGTTTGCAGGCGCTTGCCGATTGGATGCTCGTCCACGCCAGAAAAGGCGAACAAGAGGGCGCGATATAATTTTGATTTAAAAAGCTAAATTTCATCTAAACAGCGAGATTATGAGTAACTTGACAGAAATACGTATCCCCGATATCGGCGACTTCAACGATGTTCCTGTTATCGAACTGCTGGTAAAGCCGGGCGATACGGTGGAAAAGGAAACGTCGCTTATTACGCTGGAAACCGACAAGGCGACGATGGAGATTCCGGCGCCTCAAGCTGGGGTTGTGAAGGAAATCAAGGTCAAGATCGGTGACAAGGTCTCGGAAGGGACGATTATACTTGTGTTGGAAACGGCGACTGAATCGGCTAAACCGGCTGAGCCAACTTCGCCGGCTGAACCGGTTGAAATGCCCGTTCCATCATCCGCGTCCGAACCGAAAAAGACGGGGATGCCGCATGACACGCCTACCGGGGTGAATTCAGCCCCTGCGCCGGCCAGGTCCTCTCCTGATATTCCGCAGGGCGATATTCATGCCGATATAGTGGTACTGGGTGCGGGGCCGGGCGGCTACACTGCCGCGTTCCGCGCCGCCGATATGGGCAGGAAAGTGGTATTGATCGAGCGTTACCCCACACTCGGCGGCGTATGCCTCAATGTCGGCTGCATCCCCTCCAAGGCGCTGCTGCATGTGGCGAAAGTCATTACGGAAGCAGAGGAAACGGCGCACCAGGGCATAGTTTTCGGCAAGCCCGCCATAGAATTAAATAAGCTGCGGACGTGGAAAGAATCTGTCGTCGGCAAGCTTACCAAGGGACTGGCGGGGTTGGCGAAGCAGCGCAAGGTGCACGTGGTGCAAGGAAAGGGCAAGTTTACTTCGCCCAATATGATCCAGGTGGAAACACCCGATGGCATGAAAACCGTGTCGTTCGACCACTGTATCATCGCTGCGGGCTCAAGCGTGGCACGCATTCCCGGTTTTCCCTACGACGATCCGCGCCTCATGGATTCAACCGGCGCGCTTAAGCTGGAGGATATTCCCAAGCGCATGCTCATCATTGGCGGCGGCATTATCGGCCTGGAAATGGCGACGGTTTATGACGCGCTCGGTAGCAAAATCAGCGTGGTGGAGTTGATGGATCAATTGATCTCCGGCACGGACGCGGATCTTATCAAGCCGCTGCACCGGCGCATACAGAAACGCTACGAAGCGATCTACCTGAAAACCAGGGTTACCGGGATCGAGGCGCAAGAAGGTGGCTTGAGAGTCACATTCGAAAGTGCGTCCGATACTGCCCCGGCACCCGAACCGCAGCTCTACGACCGCATTCTGATGGCGGTGGGGCGTCAGCCCAACGGCCGCGATATCGGCGCGGAGAACACCGGTGTCAATGTCGATGAACGCGGTTACATTCAGGTAAACAAACAGTTGCGCACCAACGTACCGCATATTTTCGCCATCGGCGATATCTGCGGTGAACCCATGCTGGCGCACAAAGCGTCGCACGAAGGCAAGCGCGCCGCGGAAATCATTGCGGCCGGAGAACACACAAAAGAAGCGGCATTCGATGCCCGCGCCATCCCGTCGGTCGCCTACACCGATCCGGAAATCGCCTGGATGGGTTTGACCGAAACCGAAGCCGGCAAGCAAGGCATCGAGTACGAAAAAGCGGTGTTTCCTTGGGCCGCGAGCGGCCGCGCGATCGCGATGGCGCGCGACGAAGGCCTGACCAAATTACTGCTGGACAAAAAAACGCGCCGCATTCTTGGCGCTGGCATAGTGGGGGTCAATGCCGGCGAACTGATCGCTGAAACGGTGCTTGCGCTGGAGATGGGCGCAGACATGGAAGATATCGGCCTTACTATCCACCCGCACCCGACTTTGTCTGAAACCGTCTTTTTTGCCGCCGAGATCGCGGAAGGATCGGTTACTGATCTTTACATGCCGAAGAAATAAGGTGTAGTAGTTCCGACTTGATCTAATGGGATGGTCGCCCCTTCCCCAAACGGCATCAAAGTGCCAAAGTGGGAATGGGAATTTCCACAAACGAGGAAAGGCGACCGAAATGAAGACTACGACAGTTGGTATCGATCTGGCAAAGAATGTTATGCAGGTGCATGGCGTGGATGAGCGAAGCAAGACGGTATTGAAGAAGCAATTGAAGCGCAATCAAGTTGTAGCTTTTTTTGCCAACCTTGCGCCGTGTCGGATTGGGATGGAAGCGTGCGGTAGCGCGCACTACTGGGCGCGGAAACTTGAGTCGTATGGCCACACCGTCAAGCTGATGGCACCGCAGTTTGTGAAGCCGTACGTGAAGACCAACAAGAACGACGCCGCAGACGCCGAGGCGATCTGCGAAGCAGTAGGTCGGCAGAACATGCGCTTTGTGCCGATAAAGAATGCCGAGCAGCAGGCGGTGCTGTCCCTGCATCGTGCCCGGCAAGGCTTCGTCAAGGCGCGGACAGCCCAGGCCAACCAGGTCCGGGGATTGCTGGCGGAGTACGGGATCGTCATCCCGCAAGGGATCGGCCACATTGCCAAGCGCCTGCCGGAGATTATGGAGGATGGCGAGAACAATCTGCCCGCCGCGTTCCGTCTATTGCTGCAGCGACTTGGGGATCACCTGAAAGAACTGGATCGTCAAGTGGGCGAGCTGGAGGTTCAAATCCAGACTTGGCACCAGGAGAGCGATGCCAGCAGGAAATTGGCGCGCATTCCTGGCATCGGCCCGATCACGGCGAGTGCGCTGGTGGCCTCGATTGGGGATGTGAAGAGTTTCGAGAACGGACGTCAGCTGGCGGCTTGGCTGAGCTTGGTGCCCAGGCAGCACTCCACCGGCGGCAAGCCAACACTGCTAGTGTAGTGAGTCATTCTTGAGGGAACCTATATTGTAGATTGCACTCTAATGAAAGGACGACATTCCTGGAGTGAGAAATGCGAGTTGCATCCGAAATCAATTTGACGCCAGAAGAGCGGGAAT
>JACCWK010000148.1 GCA_013697655.1 Nitrosospira sp. | reverse complement strand
AGCGCGAGCTTCTCTGTCTCCGAAAGAATGGTCAGTCGCCTGCTACGGTCACCACGCATGAGGGCTATCCCCTGAAGCTACGGAAGTTAGTAGAGCGCGCAAATGATGTGTCACATATACAAAACATTAATATGGTTCATGATACATTGAACATGTGACTGACAAAGTGACAGATTTCCGCGCGTACAAAGTACGGTTGTTGGCTGTCACGCAAACGAACGTTCAGGTAACACAATGTTGATTGGCTATATGCGCGTTTCCAGGGCAGATGGATCCCAAGTTCTGGATCTGCAACGTGATGCGTTGCTGGCTGCTGGTATCAATACCGCGCACATTTATGAAGACATGGCATCGGGGAGCCTGGACGCACGACCCGGTCTAACCGCCTGCCTGAAGGCTTTACGGGAGGGGGACACGCTCCTGGCGTGGAAACTCGACCGCCTCGGGCGCAATTTGCGCCACTTGGTCAATACGGTGCATGACCTGACAGCCAGAGGGGTTGGCTTCAAGGTACTGACCGGACATGGGGCGTCGATCAACACAACGACACCAGAAGGCAAACTGGTGTTCGGCATCTTTGCTGCCCTGGCAGAATTTGAGCGAGAGTTGGTTTCTGAACGCACCAAGGTAGGACTGGCGTCGGCCCGTGCACGCGGGCGAAATGGGGGCGGCCAGTACAAAATGACTTCCGCCAAATTACGCTTGGCTATGGCGGCCATGGGTCAACGGGAGACGGTCGTTAACGAGCTCTGCAAGGAATTAGGCGTCACTCGCCAGACGCTTTATCGGCATATTGGACCAGATGGTTCATTGCGCAGGGACGGGCTGAAGGTGCTGGCGCGATAAAATATTCTTAGTTTCAAACAGTTAAAGATTCCGCTGGTTTGGGCTTAGACCCCCATTATCGAAGCCGATCATGGCAAGCTCAAACGCTTGATAAACCCAGCGCGGGGCTTTAAATCGATGAAAACGCCCTATGCCACCATCAAAGGTTCAGGTAGCCGTCGCATCAGGTGCGCGCACAGGTCTCTTCCTGTGCGCGTTCTATACGAAAAGAATGGAGAACAGTTCAATGGGGCCGTTTTATTTTTTGAGAACCGCATAGTCACCCATATTCACTCGATCCGAGCAGATGACATATCGTCATTGGTAATGCCTAGCGCGCCGACCCACGGATATAATCCTTGGACAAGCAGCTGCGAGTATGGCGCCACGTAGCCAGCGTGGCGGAAGCATCGCCAGCTACTTTGTCGAACTGCAAGCGACGACACCTTGTCATTGAAAAACGAATCGTCACCGGCGTTGAAGTTGGGCTCGTCCCTGAATAGGTGTTTGTGTTCTCCATGAAAATTGGCATGTTCAAACATCACCATGTGGCCAACGATGGGAGTTCCGGCCTGCTGAGCATCGCCATGCGCATGGCGTATCGACGACAAATCGTCGTTCTCGATTTGAGCGTCTACTACCCATGGATGAAGACCAACGCCAAGGGTTCTAGGGTAGGGTTCGATAAAGTTGATATGCCGATAAGCCTCCCAGGTGTCCAATAGAATGACTATCGACGAAGTTCGGTCATTGAAAAATGAATCGTCGCTCGAAGCTAAGTTCTGCTCCTCATTAAACACGTGTTTATGAGCGCCGTGGAAATTAGCATGTTCGAAAAGGATAGCGTGGGCGTGGCTAGGCTGGCCCTCCACTGTCGCTGCCCGCGACGTCGGACGCAATGATGACATATCGTCGTTGGCGATGCCAATGGCACCAACCCATGGATGTAGACCGGGGCCGAGCACTACAGGATACGGTTCCTGGTATTGGCTGTGGCGGAATACCTCCCAATTACCACCCAATACAATCATCGAAGACACCCGGTCATTGAAGAATGAATCGTCACCCGCGTTAAGATTTGGTTCGGCGCTGTAGACGTGTTTGTGCCGCCCGTGGAAATTGATGTGTTCGAAGAGAATGATCTCCGAGTCTGACCGTGACTGGCACTGGTTCTGGTAGTCCCAATAAATCTCGTCAACGAATGCGTGCCAACACCAGAAGATGGGTGCAGCCGAGGCTATAGCTAAGCTTCCCATGGTGCCGCCGATCGTAACGTGAACCGAGCCGTGCCACCCATTGATATCGTTTCCAAGATCCGTGAGAGACGCAAAGTTACATACCGCTGGTGGCGTATACTGGCTTGGCATCGGAATGTTGGGATTCAAATTTATCAGCGATGGTCTCGGTGTGCCGTCGTCCTGTGGCTTGACGGTGCTGAACTCGGCGGGAATCGGGTTTGCCGAGTTCCAAGCCGGCAGTGGTACGAAGCGCGCCCCTCCTTGCGCGGTGAGAAATGCCTCCAGCTCCTCAATGTATTGACGATGACCGGTTAAGATGTGCTCGCCGGAGTGCGTGATCGTCGTGTGCGCAGCTACTATGGCATCGTTTAAATACTGAAGAATAAGTTCAACCAACGCTTGGCGTTCGGCCGCTGGCAGCGTGTTCAGATTCTGTCTATGTCCCATAAGAGTCTCCATTTAACTGATTGATAAAAACTGCTGGTTTAAAAGTCGATGGCTTAACCAGGCGCACCCTTCTCAAAGTAGCAGAGATTCTGGTAAATACAAGATATCCCACGAATTGCGAATGCCTCAATAAAAATAACCGAAGGAGGGCGGTTTCAATGAACCAGGTGCAAAAAGCGCAGCATGATGCTGCCTGAAATTGAAAGCGTCCGGGGAGAGATTATTCTGGGTTGTGTCCGGTGGTATTGCAAATACGGGATCAGCTATCGCGATCTGGAGGAAATGATGCTGGAACGTGGTCTTGAGGTGGATCACACGACGCTCTACCGCTGGGTTCAGCATTACGCGCCTGAAATGGAAAAACGCCTGCGGTGGTTCTGGAAGCCGACGATGGGTTACAGCTGGCGGGTAGATGAAACTTATGTGAAGGTCAAAGGGAAGTGGACGTATTTATACCGGGCCATTGATAAGCGCGGCCATACGATTGATTTCTATCTCTCTCCAACGCGCAATATGAAAGCAGCCAAGCAATTTCTAGGAAAAGCACTCAGATCCATAAAACCATGGGGCCATCCGCAGACGATCAATACAGACAAAGCACCCACTTTTGGCCCCGCCATTGATGAGTTAAAAAAAGAAGGGAAATGCCCGGAGGATACGATACATCGCCAGGTAAAATACCTGAACAATATTATTGAAGCCGATCATGGCAAGCTCAAACGCTTGATCAACCCGGTGCGTGGCTTTAAATCGTTGAAAACAGCCTACGCCACCATCAAAGGTTTCGAACTCATGCGGATGTTTAGAAAAGGACAGCTGGACATTTGGAAATCAGGCCAAGGTCTCATAGGAGAAATCCGTCTCGTTGAAAGGCAATTCGGTATCTACAGCGCATAATCTATCAAATCACGCGCATCGGTCGGGCTTGTCTTTTTTTTGCAGCAGAGCCATCTAAGTAGCTTCTCGTACTCGATCGCCCACCTCTTGAGCAGTATCAACCAGTGCGATGGTGGCTTCTAATGTTGCGTTGAGAATCATGTCTGAACGAATAGCCTTATCAAGAATATCCGCTAAGCGCTTAAGCTCCTTTTGATCTTCAGCACTCATTGGCTTCACTATAGTTGATGCTGCTTCTAGGTGGGTATTAATGATGGAGAGTCTTGTAATTTCTATTCGACACTCGTTAATCTGAGCATTAATGTGATTAAGTATTGTAGGAGGCGCCCCAACCCGCTTCTGCCGTAGACGTTTTAGTGATAGATTCACTGTTTCCAAAGCTACGCCATTCGCTTTATGAAGTTCTATAATTGTTAGAGACATTCTTTACTCCTCATTTTTAAAGGGTTTTAATGTTGCGGATAGCGAAACTCACTCCGGACATTGGCGCGCTTTTAGCGTAATTTGGTTCTGTATTTGCTCTTGTTTTAACGTATCGGTTTCTTTTTTAAGCTGTGCCTGCAATGTCTTATTCGTATTCTTAATGTCATTACATTCTAGTCTTTTGAATTCGGCCCCAGCCTTCTCAGCGAAGGCCAACTCGGCCTTTAACCGATCCGCTTGACTTTGTGGACTTGCGAGATCCTCTAGTGACTGGACGAGGCTTTTAATTAGTTTAGACTCGACCTCTAGATTTTCGAGGTTGGTAACAAACTTCGTGCGAGCATCGCTTTCCCTTTCCAGCAATGGTTGAGTTTGGCTAAAATCAAAAGCTCCGTAATTCTGGAGCCAGTGCCGAATCTTAGATCGAGAGGTTGATTGCTTTATTCCTTGCTGAAGCAACTTGTCAGCAATTTGTTCCGCTCTTTCACTTCGTTCTAGGTATAGATTTTCAGTCACATCCTCGTCTTGAGCACGAGAATAAATAGATGCAAGACGCCTATACGCCGCTTGCTCTGCCCGAACTTTCTGATTAGTCTGATCCTGGTAAGCCTTAAGTACCTTCGAGAGATTCTGCGCGTATTGTTCAGCCGGACTTAAGCTAGCGCAACCGGAGAGGAGCGCGAGATTACAAATAGCTAACGCAATTACTTTGTTTAGCATAGTGTGCTCCTACTTTAGGATAATAGCTGCTGGGATTGCTGCTGCTGCTAATGTATGGATGACTTGTGCTATTGTTTCCGGCTTCACTCCACCCTTATGGAAGAGGGCAAGGCGCTGGACACCGGTACTGACAGTAAGCTCATATGCTCGTGCCATCACCGCGCTTTGACGGATGGAATAGAGGTGTTCTTCTTGAGATAAACGGACATCGACGAGCTTAGACGGAGTGTTCCCGCGTGCGGCTATAGCCGTAGCTACATAGAGCGCGAGAAGCGTATTGACCAGTTGCGCTCTATCTTTACGTTGAACGAAGCGATATAGTGTTTCTTCTACTCGTTCCGCTGACTTCACGTTCAACGGTTTCGATTCAGAGAAGCACTTATGATCTGTGAGCTGACTTTCCTCCGCTGACTTCACGTTCAACGGTTTCGATCCAGTGCGGCAGTTGTAATCGTCGATTAACAGCTTAATTTCATCTTCTTCCGTCACCCGTCGCGCTTGGATGGCAGCAATGTTTGTCCAATGTTCCTCCTCTATTTGCAAACGATCTATAGCAATTTGCATCAGCGGGATCTTTAGTTCGACGAGCTCCGTCTCAATAGTCTTTATCCGCTTATTATAGGTTTCATAAACAGTCCTCAGATTCTCTAAGTTTTGAATCAGGTCCCCTACTAACGCTACCTCTTTCTGACTTAAAAGTTTATCGCCCTGATTCTTAAGAGAGGCCAGCCCCTCTAAACTGCCAAAGAGTGCGCTTAGTCCTTGATTGTCTGTTTCGGCAATCTTATCCGTTAACTCCTTGAGCGCCTGCTTTGCATTAGCGAGACTCTTCTCTAAATTGTCTGTAGCATCTTTGATCTCTGGATCGCTATACTGAGGTGTCTTCGTAACACTAAGCGACGCCTTCTTTACAATTGCATCTACGTCCGCCCACGTTGTTATCGTGTTCAGATCGGCTCGTAGGCCGCGTCGCGCGTCCATGAAATACACAGCAAAATCATTAAGCATTAAAGCTGTTAGGTTCCGAGCTTGTTTGTCAAATAGAGATCCGCTCTTGATCTGGTCAGCTAATTTTTTTGCTTCCTGGGCCTGCTCATCACGTTCTTTATCATAGAAGCGTTGCGCAGAACTTGCTTGCACGTAGCAAAAGGTTATAACAGTTGACAGGAGTAGAAGTTTAAGTGTTTTCATCAAGTTTTCTCCAATACTGCTATAGGGGCTCCAAGGGACTGGTCTCCCTGAGACCAAGAGACGAAAACAAATGTATGACAATGTCCGTAGTACGTTCTCTCGAGGGACGTTCTAACAGGGTAATACCCTCAAGGGGAGGCAGGCATATGTATTGAAACGTCATGATCAAAGCTCAATTCCGAATGAATCATCGAATTTCTTGGACGCCAATAGGAGTTTAGCAAAAAAACTGGTTCCCAAACCACTAAGATTCTCCTCAATACGTTCCCCGTTCGCGTCATCAGAACCATCCACGACTTCAAATAAGTACCATTCATGAATACCACCACATCTTTTAAAGAAATGGCACGATAACAAATGTTGTTGCAACTTCAAAAGCACGGGCAACAGATATCGTAACTGTTTATAGGGTGCGTTTAAACAAACGACAGTTAAGTTGCATGGGATTTCGCTGAATACCTTACCCAGTAAGGCATTCAGTCTGTTCACGACTTCCCAAAATTAGCCCGTTCTGACCCTCATGCCACAAGTTTAAGCGATCGTTTTGCCCGTATTTCTTCGCGTGCGATGTGGCGCGGCACGGTCAGTAGCGGCAGCGGTTTCGGTCGTCGCTTCTTGGCGCGCGGCTCGATCCGGTCAGGCC
>JACCWK010000123.1 GCA_013697655.1 Nitrosospira sp. | reverse complement strand
GTCATTTAAAAAAAAAAAAAAAAAAAAACTCAAACAAAAAATAACGATTTCCTAACCATTTAAACCAAATTGCCGGAAACAAACACTTTTCTATCTCAATGTCCTTTCTCGTCAACGCTGCATAGCCTGTATCACACAGCCAAAACCTGCGTCCCGCAATTTTCCGTGGTGGTTCCCACGCTTAACGAAGCAGACAATATAGACCCTCTGCTAACGCGTTTGATTGCCCTGGATCTGGCACCGGGCAGCTTTGAAATCATTTTTGTTGATGACGGCTCGAACGATGGGACACCTGACAGGATACGAGCCTGGGAGGGTCGTGCGAATGTGCGACTGCTGGAGCGCCAGGAAAAACCGGATTTGACGGGTTCGATCCTGGCCGGTGCAGCGCTTGCGCGTGGCGATGTCATTGTTGTCATGGATGCGGACCTGAGTCATCCGCCCGAGCAGTTGCCCGCCCTAGTAGCCCCGGTGCTGGACGGGAGCCATGACGTAGCCATTGGCAGTCGCTATGTACAAGGCGGCAGTACGGAGGGGTGGCCGCTGCATCGCCGATGGTTGTCGCGCCTGGGCGGGTGGCTTGCCAGTCCCATTTGCGATGTGAGCGATGTAACTTCTGGATTTTTCGCCTTCCGTCGGGAACTCGCGACCACTATTGCTGAGCGCGCGTGCGGATACAAAATTCTGCTTGAGCTGCTCATGGCCGGTCAGGGAAAACTCAGAGTTTTGGAGGTACCCATCCGCTTTCAGGACCGCACGCACGGCACTTCCAAGCTATCATTCCGCCACCAATGGACCTACCTTCAACGCCTTATGACCCTGGCAGGCGGCACGGTTTTTGTTGGTACTCCGAAAATTTTTGTAGCCATTGGACTGGTTGGCATGGCAATCGATGCCCTGCTATTTCTCTGGCTCATGAACCTTGGCGCCGGACTCGCGCTGGCGCATGTCATGAGCTTCTTCGCCGCCGCCGCGGTAATTTATTCGCTTAATTCTAAATGGCTGTTGCAGTCCCATCATGCAGAGCGGTTGCGCTGGAGCCAGTTTGGCCGTTTTCTGACGGTGAGTGTATTTTTCTTGTTCATGCGAGGCGGCGTGCTGGCCGTCCTGGTTTATGGCTGGCATGTATCGTCTCTATTAGCTATTTTTCCCGCCATCGCCGCAACGGCCGCCATCAGCTATCTTGGCTTCGCTTTCTATGTGTTTCCTGTCACGCAGAATCTCCCCTCGCCGGATGTGCGCTGGCGGGTAGCGTCGCTTGGTATCGTCGCTTTCGCCATACTGTTGCGCCTGATCTACCTTGGCCAGGCACAGTTGATTCCCGATGAGGCGTATTACTGGAATTATACTCAGCACATGGCCCTGAGTTTTTTAGATCATCCGCCCATGGTGGCATGGCTGATCTGGGTGGGCACCGCTATCGCCGGAGACAATGAATTCGGCGTTCGCATTGGGGCATTCGTTTGCGGCCTGATAACAATGGGCTACCTATATGCGCTGGCGCGCAACCTTTACGATAAAACGACCGCCATGCGCGCCATATTGCTGTTGGCCATACTGCCGTTCGGTTTTGTTCCGGGCATGTTAATGACAGCGGATGCGCCGCTGATGGCCGCCTGGGCTGCGACACTGTACTACATGGAACGGGCGTTGCTTGCGGATGGGAAATGGGCGTGGCTGGGCATAGGCATCGCTTTCGGCTTGGGTATCCTGTCTAAATATACGCTGGGCTTGCTAGGCCCGGCAGCTTTGCTGTTTGTGATCCTGGATCCCGCCTCGCGCCGCTGGCTGCGCCGCCCGCATGCTTACCTTGCCGCCGCACTTGCCTTGCTGATGTTCTCGCCTGTCATTATCTGGAATATGGAGCACAACTGGGTTTCCATTCTATTCCAGTCTCAGCGCGCCACCGGCATAGGTAACCAATTTTCCTTGCAATGGTTGTTTCTTCACATGTTGTTGTTGTTGACCCCTGTGGGACTGGTGGCTGCGGCCATGGCGCTGTGGCCGGGGGGGGGCGATCAATCCAATCCTTCTGCCCGCAGGCGCCGGCTATTTGTGCGGGTATTCACCGCCGTACCACTGACCGCATTTTTTTGGCTAAGCCTGTTCGGTGCGCCGAAGTTTCATTGGACTGGCCCGGTATGGCTTGCATTGCTGCCCGCCATCGCTTGGATGATGGGTCAGACCAATGTTTTGCGCTCGGTTGCAGGTAGGGTGAAATCGGCGTGGAAACCTACCATCACGGTTTTCGTATTTCTCTACGCATTCGCCTTGCACTATGTGGTGCTGGGTATTCCCGGCATTCCGTACATCGGTTTTGGGCAGCACTATTTCTGGCGCGAGGCAACCCATGAAATCGAACAGATAGTAGGGGAGGTTCAACATCGTACCGGGCAGAAACCTCTCGTGGTTGGGATGAGCCGGTGGTCGGTGGCCAGCGCCTTGTCTTTTTATAATAAAGACGAGAAGCCGGAGTGGGAGTTGATGGATATACGTTCGCGCAATCTGTTTGGCGACGAGGCCGCCATGTTCGATTTCTGGTATCCATCGGAGCCACCGACGAGCCGGCCAATCATTTTGGTGGGTATGAAACCGCAAGAACTCGAGCGTAACCGGCAAGGTGACGAGATTAGCCCGAAGCTGGTAAGACCAGGCCCGATACAGGAGCGGACAATCGTGAGGGAAGGTAAAGTGCTGCGCAAAATATATTATCGTATCGCGCAGGGGTACTTGGGCACGTGAACTGTTCGGCCTGAAAGGTCGACATTGCAATTCAATCTAAATCCGGTAGTTGGACGGGGCGAGTGTTCGGTTTTTGGGTGCGGGGCAGGGCGCAACGACGCGGAATGTCATTCCATTCGAAGGAGTTGCAACGCAGCCATGTGCCGTAAAAACTGTGCAATTCACCTCGTAGCGACTTTAATCATAAGGTGAGTCAAACAATACGAAATTTTGCTATTAATCATAACATTGATCTATTAAATAATATCAGTAGTGTCCGGTTAAAAATCGAACAAAGTTAATTTTTTATCCGAACCATTCTGTTCAGATCCGTAGTCGTAGCTTGGGAAGGCTTGCGGTAGCTGGGTTTTCTCAAAAACGGAGACCGATAAGATCTGTAGCATAGTGTAGAGTGAGGAATCAATCTGAAGC
>JACCWK010000114.1 GCA_013697655.1 Nitrosospira sp. | reverse complement strand
GGTAATTCCCATCGACATTCAACGTTTCTGAGAATCTGAAAGCGATTTTATGAAAGCACGATTGAACCTTTGCGCTAAAACCGGAAAATTGGTGTCGCCTATAACAGCAAGACCGACAGGCTGCTAGGAGTCCTGTGGCTGTTACGAATCCCTGGGAGCGATTCGTAAAAATTCCCCATTAGCATTTCCATTCCACACCCGACTAAAAGCTTCAGGTCCCCTGTCCAGGCCCGTGGTCTTTGGGAAACTCTGTTCTACCTATTGCTGTATTCAGCCGCTTGGTCTTTTCCATCATGGCCCCAATACCGGGCGAGGCGGTGGGAAATAAAACGCTCCACAAAATTATATTAATCGGTCAGGCATGTCGAGAAACTTCACTCTGGAGGAGTCTCCTATTGATAACTATTTGATCGAACGGCCTTGGAACGATTCTTGCTTCTAAGAGTCTGAACCCTTCAGACTCAAGACCATAAGAGAATCAGGGATATTATCCCCAGCATGGTGGCAAATCCTGCCTCCGCATTACGTGCCCCGTATTATCTAAACCCGAGGAAGCTGAATTCATGATAGCTCCGAAATATGCAGTGACCCTGTGCGTTATGCTGCTGGTTGGCTGCGGTTCCTTGCCATACCTGCAGAAAACCTCATCTGCGAACCCTGCGGTGCGAGTCAATGGCGTGCATGGTGCACTTTCTGTTCGGGAAAGCAAGGCAGTACTCGCCAAACTTGAGAATGGCGGTCCTGAAACAAATATTTTCAGCCGGCATCTTGCTCAGGTAGAGGAGATTTCGGGTCCCCTGGTAATGGGCAACAAGGTGTCGCTGTTGGTAGATGGCCCCATCACCTACAAATCGATGTATGCCGCAATACAAGGCGCGAAAAATAATATCAACATGGAGACCTACAGTTTCGAAGATGACGAGGTGGGCCGCCGCTTTGCAGCAGCGTTGATCGAAAAGCAAAAAAAGGGCGTTCAGGTAACTCTCATTTACGACAGTGTGGGATCGGCCGATACACAGGAAGAATTCTTTAAATTGTTAGTGAGCAACGGCGTCAACGTGCTGGCATACAATCCTCTCAATCCATTGACACCTGAAAAAAAATGGGAGGTGGGCCGCGATCATCGCAAGCTGCTCGTGGTCGATGGCCAGATCGCATTTGTAGGCGGAGTAAACATTAGCAGCGTGTATTCAAGCGGATCATTCCGTTCCAAGCCGCGCACAAAGGATACCCAACCGTGGCGCGATACGCATCTGCGCATCGAAGGGCCGGTAGTCAGCGATTTCCAGAAGTTGTTTCTCGAAACTTGGGAAAAACAGAAGGGCGAGCCGCTGGTATCGAAATCCTTTTTTCCAAAAATAAGCAATGCAGGTAATGAAATGGTGCGCGCCATCGGCAGTTCACCCGATGAGCCTTACAGCGCCATCTACGTTACGCTGCTCTCCGCCATTAATAGCGCGGAAACTCATGCTTATGTTACTAATGCCTATTTTGTGCCTGATCCGCGATTACTTGCAGCATTGAAGGGCGCGGCACGGCGCAATGTAGACGTGCGATTGCTGTTGCCCGACAGAACTGACTCTGATCTGGTTTTTTATGCGTCGCGCTTCTACTATGACGAACTGCTGAGTGCCGGGGTGAAGATCTACGAGCGGGAGAACGCATTATTACATGCCAAGACGGCATTAATTGACGGCGTCTGGTCCACCATAGGTTCAAGCAACCTTGACTCGCTCAGTTTGGAATACAACCAGGAAATCAATGCGGTTATCCTTGGACAGAAGTTCGGCACACAAATGAAAGCGATGTTCGACAAAGATATCGGGTCTTCCCGGCTTGTCACGCTTGAAAAATGGCGGCAGCGTTCGATTGCGACGCGCTTAAAAGAACTGGGCGCGAGATTGTTGGCTCGATGGATTTAGTGAGCCAGCAAGTGCCAATTATCGCGATTTTTTGGAATCAAAAAAAATCATTTGTGGAGTGACTAACTTCATCCTGGAATCGTACATTACGAAATGGGTTGCTCCGTAGCTGCTTCCATTGTGCGGTTATATTTTCCCTCTCGAGCCAATCCGTTCAACCGACAACGCTTAAGAAACACTTTCTGGGCAGCGGCCACATTGCCTTCCTGCCCCCGCCAGGCAGCAAGAACCGGCGCCTGGAGCGCTCGTCCGTAAGAAAAACTGAGCTGCCAGGGAGACTTGGCGCCAACGATATTTATGGCGTTCAGATGATCAGTGGCGTCTTCTGCGCTTTGACCGCCGGATAGAAAGACAATTCCGGGGACAGCCGCGGGCACATGACGGCTTAAGCAACGAACGGAAGCTTCGGCTACCTGTTGCACGCTTGCCTGACGTGCACACTTCATTCCGGCAATCACCATATTCGGCTTAAGCAGGATACCCTCTAATACAACGTGGTGAGCATCAAGCTCCGCGAACAAACTTTCAAGCATCTGCGATGTAACTGCTTCGCAACGATCAATGCCGTGGGTGCCATCCATGAGCACTTCCGGTTCTACAATGGGTACAATGTCAGCTTCCTGGCAGATCGCAGCGTAGCGCGCAAGTTCGTGGGCGTTCGCGCGCATAGCGTACGCCGCCGGAACATCGTGCTCGTCAATTTGAATAACCGCCCGCCACTTCGCGAACCTTGCTCCCAGTTGCCTGTATTCTGCGAGTCGCTCGCGCAGACCATCCAGGCCTTCGGTGACTTTATCTGAAGGGTACAGTGCCAGCGCCTTTGCGCCTTTATCCACTTTGATGCCGGGGATAATTCCCCGGCTTGATAATAATTTCGCAAAGGGAGTACCCTCTCGGGAGGTTTGGCGCAATGTTTCGTCAAAGAGAATAACACCACTAATATAGCGTTCGATACCATCGGTGGTAAAAAGCAGTTCGCGGTATCGCCGACGATTTTCTTCAGTAGACTCAAGCTTAATGGACTCAAAACGTTTTTTTATCGTTGGGTTACTTTCATCCGCTGCCAGAACGCCTTTCTGTTTCGCGACTATGGCACCGGCTACTGACTTGAGTTCATCGATATTCATTGGTTTTCTCCAAAAAAGCCCATCTGCCACAGGGCGATCAAGGCAATGATGACCCCCGCAATCAACGCATAGAATGGCCACACAGGTTTTTTGTCCGCAAAGGGATCCGCCAGTGAGCGATGTGATCCCTCCGGCAAATGAGCCAGCTTGGTCAAGGAAGTGCCAAACGAGATATTAATGCGAGCCCGTGCGTTGATCGCCCAGCCGTTCGCATCCAGTACGGGACCGAGGTTGCGTTTCTTTAACTTGAACCAGGCGACCACCATCGCCGGACCGGAAATCGATAACATCAGGCCGATTATCGCTAGAGGTATTTGCCAGAATTGTAACCCTAATATTCCACTGACAAGTGAAGCAAGAATGCCGCCGATGGCGCCGAGCGCCAGCCCTATTGCCGCAAAAATACCGGCGAACTTGCCTACATCGAAAGGTGGCTTGGGTGGTGGGGAAGTTGTGACAGCCGCTACCGGCATATTGGCGCTTACTGCCGCCTTGATCAGCTTCTCATCCGCTGCGGCTGCTTTTGACGCCGCCAATTTCTGCAACTGCTCATTGATAAACCTGATCAGTTTTTTGTATGGCGACCAGAACGCTTGACGAATGCTGATCGGATGATCGAGGATGCGCACGATGGTGGCATCCCAGTCCTGGCCTTTTCGATCATAGAATATACCGTTGCGGCCAATCATCAGAAAATCCGAATCCCCCGCGGTAAAGGCGGCGGCAATACTCATTTTTTCCGCACCGCCGTTGCGCACGCAATCGCAATACGCCAGGTACAGGCCGCTCATGTTGGCAAATTCAGCGTGTTTTCCGATATCCTCAACCCTGACGCACAGGTCGCAACTGCGCCCATCCAGATAAAGTGTGCCCAGCTGGAATATGGCTTTATCTCTTCCGGTATAAAAGCTGCGGAACGATACGAAATTATTCACCAAGTTGTACAAATCTCGGTTGTAGCGGAGCAGTTTTTCCACCGAACGGATGGCCTTTACCTCGGCTTCCACTGCTTTATCCTGCGTAATCAAATTATCGATTGCTTCCCTATGCTTGCCGCCGAAAATTTCCCACAAGCGCGCTATGCCCAACTGCTCCGTGGATGTGGCTGGTTTGGTGGCTTGCCATGCTTCAAATGCCGCAAATTTGGCGCAAAGCGCAGCCCATTCCGAAGCAAGCAAATTTTCTTTTTTGCCGAATAGAGGAACGATGGCCAGCTCACGCAACGCTTCTATCTGTTTTTGCCAAGCGGGGTTAATGCCGGAGATCGATGGCAGGGGCTTGTCTGCCTCCACTGTCGCCAGCGGAAAATTCGCTATATCGGTATTTTGCGCTGATAACGTTTGTGCAGCAATGCCCTGGTAGTCCTCGGTGGAACGGCTCAATGGCACGGCTGCGCGCGCATCGTAAGCGGCCATCTGGCAACGCGTGAAGTAGTCGCTGACTTTTTCTTTGACGGCATGGAAGATATCAGCGGCGGCTTGCGTCTTCTCACCCAGAAATTGAATATCCGCATCGCCATCCCCCTTGGCCTGCCAATCCGAATAGGCGGTAACTTCTCCAAAGAATGCATCGCTGATTTCCTGATTGACACCCGCTTTTCCGCCCACATCCGCTATGGAGCCGCGACACTTGATGATGTCTTCAACCGTTGCGCGCACTCCCTCGTCGGCAATGCGGTCGGGGGGAACTACACCGTCCCCATTGAATTCCAGCCCCGCTACAAATTTTTCGATGTCGGCCATATCCGCCAGGGAAATCTGGGTCGCATCGGGTTTGCCCAGACTTTTCAGGATGTACTGCGCCGAAACCAATACCTGCTGTCCCTCTTCGCTGCTATCGTCTATATCGGCCAGAGCCACGCTATCCGAACCCTGGACCAATAGATCGGAATTCCTCAGCAGGGCTCCCGCCCAGCCAATGGCTGCCAGTACTTCATTCGCATGCACATGAGCATCATTATCGTAGTCGATCAAATCGAGCGTTCTGGTATCGAATTCGATGCCGCGTGTCGGACAACTCAGCGCTACCCATAACTTCTGGTCCAGTTCTTTTAATGCCAGCAGGTCTTCGCCATTATCGATTTGTACTTGATCGAAACCGCCAGCGCGGAAAAACTTCCATGTGTGTGAGGAGGTCATGATTTACTCCGGAAGCTATGCAAAAGTTATAAAGGTTTAATAAGTTATAGTTGTATCACAGGAATATCGCAAGATCAGCGTAGTTGGCGATGTTTGAACCGGCTCGATTTTTTTGAGATATTTCGAGTAAGGAGGAGCACCGATCTCAGTCCTTGGCTCGATATGAGTCCCGCGGCAAGATCTTACAAAAAGTTCGACATGGGCATACCGCCGACAAACTTTGCGAATTCAGAAACCCTCAGCACATACTGGAGATGATGGAAAAAAATGGGCAACATTACTCCACGCCCGGCCCTGTAACGCCATCATGGCCCAGTTTTATTATTGTCTTCCGCTCCGCTTCCGTTTGTACACCTGTCGCAATTACTATAATGCCAATGCGATGAGCCACGTCGCACAAACCCTTCAGAAATTTTTTATTTTCCTTGTTTTGGCTGATGCCATGAACGAAACCGGCATCCACCTTAACGTAATCCAGGCCGAGATCGGTGAGTTTCTGAAGTTCCGTAAAGTGGTGACCAAAGTGGTTCATGCCGATGCGGCAGCCGAGTTTCTTGAAGGTACGGCAAAAATCGTGGAAAGCTTCAAATTTACGGAAAGCCCCATACTCCGGCACGTCGACCCACAGCCGATGGCACAAGTCCGAATGTTGGCTGAGCAAGTCCACGAGTTTATTGCGGAATTCCCAGGCAACGATGGTTTCAACCGAAAGATTGACCGCGAGTTCGTCAGAAGAAAGTTTCAAGGACTGGATGGCGTGACGGACCACAGCCAGATCAAGGGGACCCGTGAAATTGAGGCGGGCCGCGATGGAAATGAAGTCTCGTGCGTCCAGCCAGCCTCCATCGCGCTGGGCCTGCATGCGAATAACGGCTTCCTGGTGCAACTGTTCGCCTGTAGGGCCAATGACGGAGTGAAAATCCAGCTTAAAGCGATCTTCGTCTAATGCACCGCTGAAGATGTGACGCCAGTCACCGATATTGGCAGCAGCGGCAGTGGAGGGATGATCGGATTGCGCGGCAATAACATACCAGGCATTGCGCCCCATCCCTTCGGCGGTGGCAAGGGCAGCGTCAGCGTTGGCGAGAAGTTCGCTCAGTTTACCTTCACGCTGATAACGAACGGCGCCGATGTGGCAGAAGTCGGTAACGTCCCCACCCATCTGCGATAAAAGAGCAGTGAGCTCTGCAGTCAACCGGCTCGCAAATTGGCTGGCATTATCAGTGTTGGGAATGAGGAGTACAAAATCCGAACCGTTCATACGTGCGGTCAATTGATCGGAAGGATCAAGATCGGAAGCCTCCTCAGCAATGCTGTTTATGAGTGAACCCACTTGAGCAAGCAGGCTGTTTGTTTCGGTTCGACCAAGTTTTTGATTGATTTCTTCCAGGTTATTAAGACGTATGAGGAGCAGGGATCCATTTTGTGCGCCCGTTGGTGCGGTGTCATCCCCTTCCACGATTTCGCCCAGTCGGCTCAAAAAGTAGTTGCGATTGGCCAAACCCGTGACGGAATCATGATTCATTTGCTTATTCAGGATTTCCAGTCGTGAGGTTTCCTCGATAACCCTGTTGTGCAGGCGTCGTACCATATCGTTGGTTGCACGTGCAATGGTGCGAAGTTCCGGTATACGAGGCTCGGAAATGGTGAGAAAGCGTCGTTCCGTAATAGCCTCAGCCTGGCTTACCATCGCCGCCAAAGGCCGCTTGATGCCACGCAGTATCATCATGCCGATGAGCCCGCTAAGAATACCCGCTATCAAAAACCCAATTATGAGGGTTTCCGCTTGTTCCCAGAGTGCCTGATGAGCAAGGCGGGAGTGGCTCATAACCTTGATAACACCAAATTGCATCCAGTTGTCAGAGATTTGAGCGCGGCCTGCGTCGGCGTGTATAGGCAGAAGATCGCTAAACCATTCGGGAACGCTCGTGTCAATGCGATCGTGCACCCGTTCGGCCACCACTTTGCCATCCGGGGAAGTAATCGAGATGCTTTCATACTGGCCGCTATCGAACAGCGCCGCGACTTGCAGTCCGATCGTAACGGGATCCTTGCTTAGCTGAGATATGGATAGGGCAAGGGAATTGGCGCTATCGATATTTTTCCGGTGAAGCTGCTGTTCAAGATAGCTTCGTGTGCTGAGCACGCTTGCGGCGAAGCTACCTATAAAACTTGTCAGGGTAACCAGGATAACGGCTAACCAGAGTTGTCGAAAAAGAGACATGAAAGCCTGATTGTTTTTAGTTTATTGAAGTTAAAGTGGATTCAGTCTCAATAGGTCGAGTAATTTGAGGCAAAGATTATCATGGAGTGATCAGTAATTTCAATTTTGAACCTAGACGCCTAAATTATTGCCTCATATGGGACGATAGGAGGCGTGCGCGAATAATAGCTTGGGGTTATATCCAGGTTAAAGTAATATATTCAATGGGCTATCCAAGATCGATGCTAGCCGGTTGTCGGCAAAACAACATTGATCACGTCATACCATAACGGACTTACCATGCATACCGCCTTTATTTCTCACCCTGATTGTCTGCTGCACGAGATGGGTGCGTATCACCCTGAATGTCCTGCACGGCTCAAGGCTATCGAGAATGAACTGATTACGTCCGGGTTGATGGATAAACTGGAACGTCATGTTGCGCCATTGGTGACATTAGAACAACTGAAACGGGTTCATGCGACGAAGTATATCGCGTCGCTGGAGGCCAGTGCACCCGTCACCGGAATCGCGTATCTCGATCCAGATACGGCGATGAATCCGCATAGCCTAAAAGTGGCTTATCGTGCGGCAGGTTCGGTAGTTCTGGCGGTAGATTTGGTGATGGATGGAAAAGTGGATAACGCTTTTTGTAGCGTTCGTCCGCCAGGCCATCATGCGGAGCGGGACCGGGCAATGGGGTTTTGCCTCTTTAACAATATCGCGGTGGGAATGGCTCATGCCATTCAAGCGCATGCTTTGGAGCGGGTCGCAGTAGTGGATTTCGACGTGCACCACGGCAACGGCACGGAGGATATTTTTAGAGATGATCCACGGGTAATGATGGTTTCCACGTTCCAGCATCCTTTCTACCCTTGCAGCGTTGTGGCAGAACGCTCCCAACGCATGGTCAATGTTCCTCTTGCAGCGGGTAGCAACGGCGAAAAGTTCCGCGCGGCTGTGACGGACATTTGGCTACCCGCACTTCACAAATTCAAACCGCAGATGTTATTTATCTCGGCGGGTTTTGACGCGCATCGAGACGATGACCTTGCCTCACTGAATCTGCTGGAAACCGATTACGCGTGGGTTACTCAACGAATCAAGGAAATCGCCAGAGAATATGCTCGAAATAGAATCGTGTCGAGCCTCGAAGGAGGATATGCGTTGCCTGCGTTGGGACGAAGCGTAGCGGCTCATTTGCAAGTTCTGAGCGATTTGTAACTAGGAATAACCGGCCAAAATCCTCGGCCAGAGATATTTCTCACAGGATTTGTTTCGTAAAGTAGTCATTGTGTCTATGATAAGAACGTTCGTACCGCTTTGTGCGGATGACAGGCTGTTTGTGTGCAGGAAAGATTAAGTATTGAAGACCAGGCATAACATGCGCGCTCCTTTTATTCTTCTGGCCCTCCTGCTGGTTGCCAGCGTCATAATATGGCGGCACTACTCGGCTGCGGAACTGAGCATCAGGATTGGTGTGCTGCATTCCCTGTCAGGCACCATGGCGGCGAACGAAAAACCTTTGGTGGATGCGCTAAAGCTAGCCATCGAAGAGGCCAATGCGGCAGGCGGCATCAGGGGTCGAAAGATCGAGGCAGTGGTAGTCGACTGCGCATCCGGCCCAATCTATTGCGCCGAGCAGGCTGAGCGCCTGATTACGCATGAACAGGTACAGGCCTTGTTTGGGTGCTGGACATCGGCCTGCCGAAAGGCAGTGAAACAGGTGGTCGAAAAGCATCACCACTTGTTCTTTTACGCACTTCGGTATGAGGGCATGGAACAGTCGCCCAACATTCTCTACGGTGGCGCTGTACCTAACCAGCTCGTCATGCCCACGGTGCATTGGGCTCTGGAAAATCTCGGCAAGGCTTCTGAGCAAGATCAACGTCACAAGAGCGATAAGCCCGGTAGCCAGGGTAAGCGCGGTAAACGGATCTATCTGGCCGGATCGGACTATTCCTTTTCACGCGTGGCAAATATTCTCGTCAAGGACTTGCTGACTACACATGGCGCGGTAGTGGTGGGGGAACGCTACCTGCCTTTGGGGAGTGCTGCCATGGATGACCTGGCGGCTGATATCGTCGCACAGCAGCCGGATATGGTATTGAATACTATTGACGGCACGGATAATGCCGTGTTCTTTCGAACGCTCGGAAAGAGGGGAATCACCCCGGATAAAATGCCGGTATTGTCGTTCAGTGTCACCGAGGTGGAGATGACAGCCCAAGATACGCCGTCGATGGCAGGTCACTACGCGGCGCGAAATTATTTCCAAAGTATTCCGGCTCCGGAGAATCAAGCTTTCGTAAAACGATTCCGGGACCGCTTCGGTCAGAACGCCGTGCTCGACGGCCCGACGGAAGCCTCATACGTCAATATGCGGATGTGGATTCAAGCGGCACTCGAAGCGGATTCGGGCGACGTGGTCCAGGTGCAACGCACAATCCTGCGCCAGAGCCTGTCTGCGCCCGAAGGGGTCGTTTCGGTCGATCCGGTTACCCGCCACGTGTGGAAAATGGCGCGCATCGGCAGGGCCCGGGATGATGGCCAGTTCGATATTGTCTGGGATTCCGGGCGTCCGCTCGAACCAGCGCCTTTTCCCACCTACCGGTCGCGCGAGGAGTGGGATGAGCTGCTTGGGGAACTTCTGAATAAGCTGCACGTGAGCTCTACGGCGGCCCAGAGAGATATTGGGGAGGAGGGGATACCCCAAATAACGGCGGAGCGCTCGGCAGAGGACCTATCCATAGATTCCTTAATACCGTCGCTGTTAAAACCATGAGGTTCACTTCGCTCACGCAGCGCTTTGCGGTCTGGTTCGTGGCAGTCTCTTTGCTGCCGATTCTGATAATCGGTTACAGCCTGTTACATACCTTCGAAACTGAGATGCAGAAAACGGCGATCCAGCAAGTCTCGGCCATCGCCGATATGAAAGCGGAACAGATCGACAGCTATTTGCGCGAGCGCCTCCGCGATGCCAAAATCATACAGGCGGCCAGCACTACGCGCATGGCCATGCCCGAGTTTGCCCGAGTGTATGCCGAGGATGGAGTGAAATCCGGTGCCTATCGTCAATTGGACGCCCGCTACCGCGATCACTTCAAGCGATTTGTCGAAGACGCAGGCTATTACGATCTTTTTCTGATTTCCACCAAGGGTGACGTCGTTTATACCCAGGCTCATGAATCGGACTTCGCCACCAACCTGATCACCGGCCCCTACCGGGCCAGTGGTTTGGGTCACGTTGCGCGTGAAGCGCTCAATACGTTACAGGACGGTGTGTCGGATTTCGAACGTTACGCGCCATCGCGTGGCGCCATCGCGGCTTTCATGGCGTTTCCCATCGTGGCTGAGGGTAAGCTCGAGGGCGTGCTGGCGCTGCAAATCTACAGTGAACGCGTGTTTCAGGTAGTTACCGACAACGTCGGGCTGGGCGCGAGCGGTGAAACTGTGATAACACGGCTCCAGAACGAGCGCACCGCCCTGGTGATGGCGCCACTGAGACATGAGCCCAATGCGGCGCTGGAGCACAAGGTGCCCCTGGATACCCCTCCGTTTTCGGCAGCGATTCAAAGCGGCCTGCACGGGGAGCGCGGAGGCGGCCTGAAAATGGATTACCGCGGCAAGGAGGTCGTCGCGGCATGGCGATACCTGCCTCGTATGAACTGGGGCATCGAAGTCAAAATGGATGCGGACGAGGTATTTGCTTTCGGGCAACGCGTGCGCACTTTCAGTCTGCTGATTCTCGGTCTGACGCTCCTTGCCGCCATCCTGGGCGCCATCTTATTGGGCCGCCGTGTGGTCACTACCTTGAAAAACCTCAGCCACAGCGCCCAGCTCATCGCCGCGGGCAATCTGCAGCAGCGCGTGCCGGTGGTGGGATGGGACGAGATAGGGCAACTCGCGAGCACCTTCAATACCATGACCGAACGCCTGAATGCCAGCAATCGTGAACGGGACATTGCTGAAAACGACTTGCGGCAACTCAACCAGGAACTGGAAAACAGGGTCGCAGCACGTACCGCTGACCTGGAGTGGGCCAATGCGGAGCTGGTCAGCAAGGAAGAGGAAACGCGCTCCATTGTCGAACACATGGTGGATTGCATTATCACCATCGACGACAAAAGCATTATCCGATCCGCTAACCCGGGCATCGAAAAACTCTTCGGTTACACCCGCGACGAGGTGATCGGCAAGAATCTCTCCATGCTTATGCCCGAACCCGATCGTAGTGGACACGACGGTTATATCGCCAGGTATTACCAGACCGGGCGGGGCCGCTGCGAATTTGATCATATTCTCGCGCTTGAAGTGGAAGGAGTACATAACATCGGCATGGGCCGTGAACTTGTAGGGCGGCACAAGAATGGTGAACCTATCGATCTGTATGTCGCGGTCAGTGAATATTTCGTTGGGGGAAAACGTTATTTCACCGGTATTCTGCGCGACATCCGCGAACGTAAACAAGTGGAGCAGGCTTTACGTGCAAGCGAACAACGCCTTCGGGCCATTGTGGACAACCTGGCTGCCCTCGTTGGCGAAACGACGCCTGAAGGAGTTTTTGTAGAGATCAATCGCACCGCACTGGAAGTGGGGGGGCTGCAGAGCCAGGAGGTCATTGGCAAGAGACTTGATGAGACGTGGTGGTTCTCTTATAAGCCGGAAGTGCAGAGACAAGCCAGCGAGGATATTGAAAGGGCTCGGGGTGGCGAGATAGTGCGCCGTGACGTCGAGATACTCATCGCTAAGGGTGGCCTCATGACCATCGATTTTATGCTCGTGCCGGTTCGTGACCCCGAGGGCCGGGTGATCAAATTGATACCTTCTGGCGTCAACATCAGTGAGAGAGTCCGTATCCTGAAAGATCTGGAGCAGGCCCGGCTCGATGCCGAGCAGGCCAACCAAGCGAAATCGATTTTTCTTGCAGCCATGAGTCACGAGATCCGTACTCCAATGAATGGTGTAATCGGCATGGCGGATGTATTGCAGCAAACCAGCCTCAACGGCTATCAGATGGAGATGGTCGATCTCATCCGTGAATCGGCTTTTGCCCTGCTGGAGATCATCGATGATATTCTTGATTTCTCCAAGATCGAGGCGGGCCGGCTGGAAATCGAACAGGCGCCGATGTCGGTGGTAAATGTGGTGGAGAAGGCCTGCAACATGCTCGAAAGCCTGGCCTCAAGAAAAGGGGTGGAACTCACCTTGTTCCTCGATCCAGCGATTCCGGAAGAGGTTCTTGGCGATGCCCTGCGCCTGCGTCAAGTACTGGTCAATCTCACCAATAATGCCATCAAATTCTCTAGCGGGCAGCAGGAGTCGGGCCGGGTGTCGGTACGCGCATTGCTGGCTGGCCACGGCCTGGATCAGGTAATGGTGGAATTTCAGATATCCGACAATGGTATTGGCATGAACGAGGAGACCCAGGCGCGACTCTTCACCTCCTTCACTCAGGGCGATGCCTCCACAACGCGCCGGTTTGGCGGTACCGGACTGGGGCTGGCGATCTCTCATCATCTGGTGCAATTGATGGGAGGGGACATCACGGTAAAAAGCGCACCGGGCAAGGGTTCCACTTTTACTGTGCGTCTGTCGTTCGTGCCGGTGCCCGCAAAGCCTGCCGGCGCCAAGGTCGTGGATCTGACTGGAATTTCCTGCCTGGTCCTTGGAGACGAAAATGGTTTAGGCGATGATCTTGCCGTATATCTGAAATACAGCGGCGCGACTGTTGAGCGAGTGCCGGATCTGCCCTCCGCCTGTAGCCGGATCGAAACACTGCCGCCCGGTCTATGGTTGCTTATCATTGACACGGGGCATAATCCGCCTCCGGTGGAGGAACTGCGTGCCGCCTTTCATTCGCGCCCCGATCTGGATCCCCATTTTGTAGTTCTTGAGCATGGGCATCATCAGCCCGATATTGAGCCCCGTTTCGTCGTGATCAGGCGCGGCCGGCGCCGTCATGAACGTTCAGAAGCCGTGGATACCGTCACGCTGGACGGCGATGTCATGCATCGCGACTCCTTCCTTCGAGCAGTGGCTATTGCGGCAGGTCGGCTACAGGAGGAGGTGGAAGCGCAGCAGGCCGAAAAGGTTGAGGCAATGGTTGCGCCATCACGCGAGAAGGCACTGAGCGAAGGAAGGCTGATCCTCGTGGCTGAGGACAATGACATCAACCAGAAAGTGATCCGTCAACAGCTTACCCTGCTTGGTTACGCCGCAGATATTGCCGGCGACGGCCGGGAAGCGCTGAAGCGATGGAAGAGCGACAACTATGCGCTGCTGCTTACCGATCTGCACATGCCGGAAATGGATGGCTACCAGCTAACTACGGCTATCCGCCTCGCCGAGCAAGGCAAGACGCGGGCACCCATTATCGCTTTTACTGCCAACGCCCTCAAGGGCGAAGCTGAGCATTGCCGAGCTGTCGGCATGGATGACTATCTGAGCAAACCTGTACATCTTACACAGTTGAAAGCCGTGTTGCAGAAATGGCTGCCAGATCCTGCTTCCACTCGCTCCGCTCAGCCTTTGGCAACGGTTGCTGCTCCTGCCGCATCCCCGAAGGTACAAAAACCGGTGGAGATAAGCATCCTAAAAGAGCTGGTAGGGAATGATCCGATGGTGATCAGCGAATTCTTGCGGGATTTTTGCGCCAGTTCGGCCAAGATAGCGGAGGAGTTGCGTGCCGCTTGTCAGGCAGGACAGGCGGCAGCGGCAGGCGCAGCAGCCCACAAGCTCAAGTCATCGGCCCGTTCGGTCGGCGCCGTGGCGCTGGGCGACCTATGTGCCGAGATGGAACAGGCGGGAAAAGCCGGGGATGCTCAGGCGCTCATCGCGCTGTTGCCCCGATTTGAATTGGAATTAACCGTCGTGAGCACATATATTGATTCGCTGCAAGCAGAACGCAAGTAGCGGGGTACGTTGAAGAACTGGGGATGACTTCGCTGTTAGCGCAAGGCCATCCCTTTTCGGGAGGGGATAACCGATAGGGAAGTGAGGGCAAGAAGGGAGCCGTGTATTTGTTTTTGCATAAGTTGATAGGGAAAGGAAGCGGGGAAAATAATGACAAAAACACAGGGCGTCTGAATGTCTATAATATGGTGACTCAGACATTGAGGTACAGGTGTGATGATTATTGCTTATGAATGTCCTGTCAGATGCCGGAATAACGCAGAATTCAGATCTTTTCCCGAGCGCAAGCCGCAGACCGACTGGTGTCGTTTTTCTAAATTATCCGAGGAAAAGAAATCCATGATCGAAAGATCCGCAGTCAAGATTTTGGTGCTTGACGATGAATCCTTCATGCTCAAGCTGCTGAGCCGCATACTGTCAAATCTGGGGTTTACCTCGATCATGGTTTGCGACAGCGGAAGAGCTGCGCTCGAACAGTTGGCGGATAAGGATACGGGGCCAAATCTGATCTTGCTGGATCTTAATATGCCAGAAATGGATGGCATCGAATTCGTGCGGCATTTGGTGGAACGGCACTATACTGGCAGTCTAATTCTGATCAGCGGCGAGGACGAACGCATGCTGCAGACCGCGGAGAAATTGGTGCAGGCACATAAGATCCAGATACTTGGGCACCTGCATAAACCTGTCAAGCCAGAGGCGTTATCTGCGCTGCTTGAGACGTGGACGGCCCCCTCAGTGGATAGTGCGGGGGTGGCAAAGAAAGCCTACACCGCAAAAGAGCTGCGTGCTGCCCTCGACAATGGGGAGCTTGTTAACTATTATCAACCAAAGGTGGCGGTCGCCAGCGGGGAGGTGGTTGGCGTGGAGACGCTGGTACGATGGCGTCATCCGGTAGATGGTATTGTATTCCCCGATCAATTCATCGGCCTGGCCGAAAAGTCCGATTTGATCAACGATCTGACTCAGGTAGTATTCACCGCGGCAGTTACCCAGGCAAAAGCCTGGAAAGAAGCGGGCCTGGCGTTGCGAGTAGCCGTCAACGTATCAATGGACAACCTGGCGTCCCTCGATTTCCTGAATTTTGTTGCCGAGCTCACGGCTAGGATAGACATAGCACCGCAGGACTTGGTGCTCGAGGTAACGGAAAGCCGGTTGATGGAGGATACGCGAGCCCCGCTGGAAATCCTGACTCGGCTGCGCTTGAAGCGCTTCCGTCTTTCCATCGACGATTTTGGCACCGGGCATTCATCCTTGGCCCAGCTGCGTGATATTCCTTTTGACGAACTCAAAATCGACCAGGGTTTTGTACATCGTGCCTGGAGCGACGAGACCTTGCGGGCGATGTATGACGCGAGCTTGTCTCTGGCAAGACAATTGGGAATGGAGGTTGTAGCTGAAGGTGTGGAAGACCGGGACGATTGGGAACTTTTGCACCGGACAGGATGCGACCTTGCTCAGGGCACCTTCATCTCGCGACCGATGCTGCCCACGGACGTTCCCGCATGGATCGAGGGATGGCGTGACCGGGTGAGAAACGAATTATCTTCGCTGCCGCCAAAGGAGTCACCGAACACTCCGGGGCTTAAATAAGTAAGGCTGCCGCTACGCGCCGGCCCTCAGCCGTCAGTATGTTGTAGGTGCGGCAAACGGCGTTGGTATCCATTACTTCGACGCCGATTTTTGACGTTATAAGTGCTTTTGTCACGGAAGGGTGAGGGAAGCGCAAGATGGCGCCAGTTCCAAGTAATACCATTTCTGGCTGTAATGGGAGCAGGAATTCAAAATGCTTGGCCGTAAGCTCCTCGAAAGTTCCAGCTTCCCAGTTCTCGAGAATGCGATCAGGCAAAATGATCAGACTGCGCTCATACCGCGTCCGGTTGACCATGACATACCCAGTCCCGTAACCGGTGAATATATTTTGCTCGGAAAATCCTGAAAGATGCAGCTTCAAGCAAGGCTCCATTTGCGACGGGTTGGCGGGTCGGGTAACATTACATCTTTTTTGTGTTGCAATAAAGCGGAAACAATAGTCCGGGCTCGGGAATCTTTCAAGACCCTGTCAGATTGAAGCCATAGAAGATTTCAAGCCAGCGAGGAATTTTCGCCGAAACCTGTTGTTGCAATGATCTTTACCGAATGTTTCGCGGGATAAGTCTTTCACATTATGCAGCCCATATTAAAATCCAACAAACTCGCGAATGTCTGTTACGACATTCGAGGGCCGGTGCTCGACCATGCCAAGCAAATGGAAGACGAAGGGCATCACATAATCAAGCTCAATATTGGCAATCCAGCATTATTTGGTTTTGATGCGCCTGAGGAAATTCTGCAGGATGTCATCCACAACCTGTCTGCCGCTTCCGGCTATTGCGATTCAAAAGGTTTATTCGCCGCGCGCAAGGCGATCATGCATTACACGCAGGAAAAGCATATTCATGATGTGCGAATGGAAGACATTTACATCGGCAACGGTGTTTCCGAGTTAATCGTGATGGCTATGCAGGCGCTGCTCAACAGTGGCGATGAAGTCCTGATTCCATCACCCGACTATCCTCTGTGGACTGCGGCGGTTGTGCTGGCAGGTGGCACGGCACGACACTATGTATGCGATGAGAAATCTGACTGGTTGCCTGATCTGGACGATATTCGCGCCAAGGTTACCCCCAATACTCGTGCCATTGTCGTTATTAATCCCAATAATCCTACCGGCGCGCTCTACCCGGATGATTTGCTGCGCGAAATCATCGAGATCTCGCGTCAGCATCAGCTTATCATTTATGCAGACGAGATTTATGACAAAGTGCTTTACGATGACGCAACGCATACTTCGATTGCCTCACTGGCGGATGACGTGCTTTTTGTCACCCTAAACGGTTTATCCAAGAACTATCGGGCCGCCGGATTCCGTTCCGGTTGGGCAGTGGTTTCCGGAAAAAAACAGGTTGCGCGTGACTATATTGCAGGGCTGACCATGCTGGCCTCAATGCGCCTGTGTGCCAACGTCCCCTCGCAATTCGGCATTCAGACTGCACTCGGCGGCTATCAAAGCATTAATGATCTGGTGATGCCCACCGGGCGGCTGATGCGTCAACGTGATCTTGCCTGGAAGTTGCTCACCGATATTCCTGGCGTTACCTGCGTCAAGCCTAAGGCTGCGATGTATTTATTCCCGCGTCTGGACCCGGAGATGTATCCGATCGACGACGATCAGCAATTTGTGCTGGATCTGCTAATGGAAGAAAAGGTATTGCTGGTGCAGGGCACCGGTTTTAACTGGCCATATCCGGATCATTTTCGAGTGGTATTTCTGCCCAATAGCGATGATCTTATTGAAGCAATAGGCCGTATCGCAAATTATCTTGGACGATATCGCAGGCGTAACGGACTTAAGCGAACCTGAGAATGGACAGGAGGCAGCGGAGCGAAATATCCTGCCGCGTACCGAACTTATCAACCCTCTGCTAATTTATTTTTTTTTCGCCAAATATGAAACCCATTAATGTAGGCCTGTTAGGGATCGGCACCGTCGGTGGCGGCACTTTCGCCGTACTCAAGCGCAATCAGGAAGAAATTACCCGTCGTGCCGGGCGCGGAATTGTGATCCGGATGATTGCCGACCGCGACGTGGACAAAGCACGCAAGATCGCGGGGGACGAGGTCGTGGTTACTGACGATGCCAATCTGGTCGTAACAAATCCTGACATCGATATTGTGATTGAGCTGATAGGGGGCTATACCGCTGCGAAGGAGTTGACTCTGAAGGCCATCGAAAATGGCAAACATGTAGTTACCGCAAATAAGGCGTTGTTGGCTTCGCATGGTACGGAAATTTTCGCCGCTGCGCAGAGAAAAGGCGTTATGGTTGCGTTCGAAGCGGCCGTGGCTGGTGGAATCCCCATTATCAAGGCATTGCGCGAGGGGTTGACCGCCAACCGCATTGAATGGATTGCCGGGATTATTAATGGTACGAGTAACTTTATCCTGTCTGAAATGCGGGACAAGGGGCTGACGTTCGATACCGTGCTGAAACAGGCACAAAAGCTGGGTTATGCCGAGGCTGATCCGACCTTCGACATCGAAGGTATCGACGCTGCACACAAACTCACCATTATGGCTGCTATCGCTTTCGGCATTCCTATGCAATTCGATAAGGTTTTTACCGAAGGCATCACAAAGCTCACCCGCGAGGATATCCGGTATGCGGAGGAGCTGGGCTACCGCATCAAACTGCTGGGTATTACAAGGCGTACACCCAACGGTATCGAGCTTCGCGTTCATCCCACATTGATACCCGCACGGCGGTTAATTGCCAACGTTGAGGGGGTGATGAACGCGATTGTAGTGAAAGGCGACGCGGTTGGCGCCACCCTGTATTATGGGGCGGGAGCAGGCGCCGAACCCACCGCCAGTTCCGTAGTCGCGGACTTGGTGGATGTCACCCGCATGCATACTGCTGATCCAAAGCACCGTGTTCCTCATTTGGCTTTCCAGCCCGATCTGTTGTCGAATATTCCCATCCTGGCGATGGAAGAGGTGGAGACTTCCTATTATCTCCGGTTGCGTGTGATGGATAAACCGGGTGCCCTGGCCGATATCACCCGCGTGCTCGCGGACCTCGGCATTTCTATTGATGCGATGGTGCAGAAAGAACCTAGTGAGGGAGAAGATCAGGTGGATATCATCATGCTCACCCATCTGGCGGTAGAAAAGAATGTGAATGCCGCTATCGCCAAAATCAAAAAATTGCCGCTGGTGACCGGTAAGGTAACGCGGATCCGGCTCGAAGAATTGAACAGCAAATAATCTTAACGCGGCTTCAGAAAAACTTGTGATTGCAGGCAGGATGACTTGCCAGCAGGGCGGCAACCCAAGCGGCGAAGCCGAAATAAAAATGTTGAAGCAACATATGGTTATGGTAAGAGAACCTTTCTGTGTTCTTTCGTGGTGAAAAAAATGCGTTACGTTTCTACTCGCGGCGGGATGCCGCCAAAAAAGTTTTCTAAAATTCTCCTCGGCGGCCTGGCTTCCGATGGCGGCCTGGCCATGCCTGAAACTTATCCGGAAATCAGTCCTGCTCTACTGGATGAATGGCGCGGTCTGAGTTATCAGGAACTTGCGTTCGAGATCATTTCCCGTTTTGCAACTGATATTCCTGTTGCTGATCTACGCAATATCGTAGGACGGACATATACACCCGCATTATTTAATAATGAAGAGGTTACACCGCTCAAAACGCTGGAGCCGGGGCTACACATTCTAGGTTTGTCAAATGGACCGACGCTGGCATTCAAGGATATCGCCATGCAATTGCTTGGGAACCTGTTCGAATATACGCTGGCAAAAACAGGGGAAGTTCTAAATATCCTTGGTGCGACTTCTGGGGATACTGGCCCGAGTGCGGAATACGCTATGCGCGGCAAGCGTGGCCTACGTGTGTTCATGCTTTCCCCACAAGGGAAAATGAGCCATTTCCAGACTGCACAAATGTTTTCCTTGCAAGATCCGAATATTTTCAATATCGCTATTCAGGGTGTGTTTGATGACTGCCAGGATATTGTGAAGGCCGTCAGTAACGACTATGGCTTCAAGCAAAGATACCGCATTGGCACGGTCAACTCGATAAACTGGGCGCGTATCGCGGCACAGATCGTTTATTACTTTAAAGGCTATTTTGCCGCCACCCATTCAAGTACGGAGCAAGTGTCCTTTGCCGTACCATCGGGCAATTTTGGCAATATTTGCGCAGGCCATGTAGCACGGATGATGGGGTTGCCCATCCGAAAGCTGATACTGGCGACCAATGAAAATGAGGTGCTGGACGAATTCTTCCGGACCGGCTGCTATCGGCCGCGAGCCACTGCGGAAACGGTGCATACCAGCAGCCCCTCAATGGACATTTCCAAGGCATCCAATTTCGAGCGGTTCATTTTTGACCTGACCGGGCGAGATGCAGGTAAGGTGAAGGAGTTATGGCGCGCGGTTGACAAGGGTGGCGCTTTCGATCTGGCTGGCTCGCCCCTGTGGGAGAAAGTGAAGGATTTCGGTTTTGTATCGGGTACCAGCAACCATCAGGCGCGTATCGCAACCATATGTAAGATCTATGAGCAATACGGCCAGCTGGTAGATCCGCATACTGCTGACGGATTGAAAGTAGGGATGGAATATCGTGAAGCCGGCGTGCCGTTAATTTGTCTGGAGACCGCACTGCCGGTCAAGTTTTCCGAAAGTATTGTCGAGGCGATTGGGCATGAGCCGACACGTCCGGCAGGGTATGAGAACCTTGAAAGCTTACCGCAACGATATGTAGTGATGAATGCTGATACCGATGCAGTCAAGGCTTTTGTCGTCGAGCAGACTTCGAGACCTGCTGAATAATTTCTACCTGGAGCGCGTTGCCGCAAAATGGGGTAACTATATTCCAAGCGCGCTACGAGAATGGATTGGCCGAGGGTGTACGCAAGAACAATTCCAGGTTTCCGCCAGCACTTCATCACGTACGCTGTTTTTTAGCGGCAGCAAGAAAGTCGTCCAATATCGGACCCGAGTCGAGTAGTTCGCTCGCAGCGGCATGAAACTCGGGATGCCACTGGAACGCGGTAACATAGCATTCTCCACGCATGCGAATGGCTTCTATGATGCCGTCGTCATCGGAAACCGCTTCGACGACGGAATCTCGCCCCAGCCGCTTGATCGCCTGATGATGAATACTGTTAACAAAATGTTTGTCACCCTCTCCATACAGCGCCGCCAGCCTGGAATTTTCCTCAATATGTACGGTATGCCGGTGCTGGTCGTACAACGTTGCATCCACATGTGAAATGGCATGGGGGCGCTCCGTGGCAATATCCTGATAAAGGCTCCCACCCAATGCCACGTTTATAAGCTGGAGTCCACGGCATATACCGAGCACTGGTTTGCCCTGAACGACACACTCCCAGAACAACTCCATTTCATAAAGATCCCGCACCCGGTCGCCCGACCATTCGGGCCGCAATGGCGTCTCTCCATAAGAAAGCGGGCTGACATCCGCGCCTCCTTGCAGCACGAGACCATCTATCTCCTTGACATAGTCGCTTATACGCACGGCGGAACGCTCGACGCCCCCTGTCTCCATGGCTGGCAGCATGAATACCAGAGCGCCACGCCGCATAATCCAGTGGGCGACGCTCTGTTCCAGATATTGTAGGGTTTTGTTGCGAAAACCCAGTTCCGCTGGGGGGTTATGCAGGATTCGCGGCGACAGGCCGATGCGTAGCGGGCGTGTCATCGTGGGCTACTATAGATGCTTAATTACTACCCATCCACAATTCGGCCTGAAGCTGCATGACATTGCCGAGATTGTGTTCACGCGCATAAGTTTGGCGCAGCCAGCTTGTGCCATTGCCTACAGTAAGTATTTCGCGAAGACGCTCCATTGCCTCCGTCGCCCGAAGTTCCGTGGCGTGGTCGGCAATGCGTGTCAACATGTCGGCTATATCCTCGCGGACGCTACGCTGCTCATGGGTGCGAGGATCAATAAAGACTCCTTCAAGCCCGAAACGGCAGGCCTGAAAACGATTGAATGTATAAACCAGATAGTCGTCCTCTTCCGGTGCAACACGCTGCTCCACCATAATATACCGTGACATCGCCTGAATATAACAGGCAATGGCAGCGGCGATCTCAACAGTGAGTGGGGTGTCGCATACCCGTACTTCGATGGTGCCGAACTCTGGCTTCGGACGGATATCCCAATAAAAATCTTTCATTGATTCAACTACCCCGGTAGTAGTCATTTTATCGAAGAACTGCTCGAATTCATTCCAACAGAGTACGAATGGAGCACGGCCGCTCAGCGGGAACGAAAATACCGAATTAAGACGTGCCGAGGCAAAGCCCGTATCATGGCCCTGTACGAAGGGAGAACTGGCGGATAGCGCGATAAAGTGGGGTACATAACGCGATAGCATATGCATCAGATGGAGGGCTTCGTCGGGACCGGGACATCCGATATGAACATGCTGACCGAATATGGTGAATTGTTTGGCCAGATAACCATATAGTTCCGACAGGTAATGAAAGCGGGGTGCGTCAAAAATCTTCTGCTCGCTCCAGTGCTGGAAGGGATGGGTGCCGCCCCCAGCCACCGCCACATTGAGAAAACGCCCCGCATCGGACACAACCTTGCGCAAAGAACGCAACTCTTCGACCAATGCGCCATATTCCTGCTGTACCGAAGTGTTGATCTCAATCATGCTGCGAGTCATTTCCGGTTTTATATCCCCGGCGTGCGGGAATTTCGCAATCCGGCGCAGCATATCGGGAGCCGAGGAAATCAGATTGTAATCATTGCAGCTGAGCAGCTGCAATTCAAGCTCCACGCCGATGCTTAAGGGTCTGGAGGGTGCAAATGGCATCAGACTCATATTTTAGTCTCCGGAGTTTCGCCGGCTGCTCGTAGAGCCGCTTGCACTATAATGGGTCCGGCAAGTTCCAGTATCACGATACAGCTCATTAGCACCAGCCCCATTCCTGAACCGAAGGCGGGGAAAGCCACGGCAGTATCCAGCGTCAGCAGCAGCGCAACACTGGACATGGGTACCAGGGCGACCCCGAGGGCCATGGCTTGGCGCAGACCGATACCGCTATAATGTGCCAATACCAGCACCGACAATGACTTTGCTATAGCGCGTGCCATGATGAGTAGTAAGACTAGCAGGGCACTGTCGCGTAATCCGCTGAGGTCAGCCGCCAGGCCGTTGGCAATAAACATCAATACCACCAGTACCGCACCGGCAGAACCAAAGTGCGGCGGAAAAGTCCGGGAGCGTTGCCGACGATATCGCGTTATCAGGCCGGCTGCCAGCAGCACAAGAATGGGGCTAAGTTTGAGTGTTGCAGCCATGATGGTGGCGAATGCGATCATGCCAAAAAGGACGAAAGAAAAAGTTTCCTCGTGTTGTCCCAGATGGTGATGGATGCGCTCAAAGGTAATGCCGAAGAGCCAGGCCAGTGCCGCCGAACCACCGATGAGATAAAGTGGGGGCAATACGGTATGAATGAAGCTGGTGCCTGTTTCGCCATGCATGAAAGCAACGGCGAGCTTATGAAAGATAACGGCATAAATGCAATTGAGCGCCGTCATGAGCAGGAGCCGGTCGGTCACTTGGCCTTGAGCGCGCGACTCCGTTACGGTACGAACCACGATTGCGGGCGAGGTAGCAATTGCAATAGTGGCGACAACTGCGGCCGTGACGCCGGCAATATCAAACCACAACAGCAGCCCGTATACAACGAAGAAGGTTGCAGCAGCCTCCAGCAGACTGGTGCCGGCAATCCAGGGATTGGCTTTAAGCCAGCGCAGATTGACCTTGCTTCCGAGTTCGAACAATAAAATTCCGAGCGCCAGGTCAACCACCAGTCGCCATTCGGTCGCTGGCAGTTGAGGGATCAGGGCCAGGCCACCGGGCCCCAGCAATAGTCCAATGCCTATATAGCCGACAATGCGTGGCAATCTCAGGTAGCGCATCAGCGCTTCGCCCACAAGTACGGCGACCACCAGCGTAAGTGCAAGCCAGAGGGCCGGACTGATCGAAAGCGGCCAGATGGGAAGGTAAGCGGACCAGGTCATGCAGGAATACGGATAGACAACGGCAACGCGGTTGTTCCGTTAGCTGAAAATATTGATTTCAGATGCATCCGGCCTCCTTTAGGATATATGCGGATGTTGGAGCCTGTAACGGAAATTTTCGGATACAAAACTGGATTCCAGAAATTAATCGCGCTAATCCGGCGGGACTGATTAGCGCGGCGCTGATTAATATCGGAAGAGATAAGTGATTATAAACCATGAATGCGTGTAGGGATAATCCTAAGGCGATTTACCGTTGCAGGATAACAGGCAGGGCGTCGATTGGCGAAGTGCCTTTCGCGGTACTTTTCGCTGGATTGACAACGCTCGGCTGCTTGCATAAATATTTAACGGGAACCTGATCCTTTGACGCTTGCCCAACTGTTATCGGTTAACCAGCGTAAGAAGCAAGGCGGCATGAGCGCAATACACACTACATACTGGAGGAAAAGCGCATCGATAAATCCAATGCCTGTATATCCTTGGTGAGGCTGCCGATGGAGATGCGGTTCACACCTGTTTCCGCCACCGCGCGGACGTTTTCCAGCGTAATCCCTCCCGATGCTTCCAGCGCCGCCCTCCTGTCGGTTAACAGCGCATTCAACGCGACCGCCTCATATAGCCCGTCGAGATCGAAGTTATCCAGTAAAACCAATTTTGCCCCGGCATTTAAGGCGCTGCGCAGATCGTCGACCGTTTCCACTTCGATCTGAACAAATATTCCTGGGGAAGCAATCCTTTCTGCTGCGCGTAAAGCAGGTTCGATGCCGCCTGCCGCGATAATATGATTCTCCTTTATGAGGATGCCGTCATATAAACCCAAACGATGGTTCGTGCCGCCGCCGCATCGAACCGCGTACTTTTGCGCCAACCGTAGTCCTGGCAGAGTCTTTCGAGTGTCCACAATTGCTGCTGCCGTGCCCGACACCGCGTCGACATAACGCCTCGTTTTCGTGGCGACTGCCGACAGTAATTGCAGGAAATTTAATGCAGGGCGCTCCGCCGTAAGAAGTATGCGGGCATTTCCCGTTATCTGACACAGTTTTTGTCCGGCACTTATTGTTTCACCGTCTTGAGCCAACCAGCGTACCTGGGTCGACGGGGAGGTTTTCCGAAAACACGCATCGAACCATTGAATGCCACATAACACCGCATTTTCCCGGCTAATAACGGTGGCAGTCGCCGTTTCTCCGGCGGGAATGAGACTTGCCGTAAGGTCACCCGTACCGATGTCCTCGGCCAGCGCGTGGCAGATATTTTTCTCGATTTCTATGGTTAAGTCCATGAACTTCATTATAAAATTTTCTAAACTGTTATGGGGGAGGAAGTATTCTAGCTGAATGGGGTCGCAGCGCGGCTATTGGTTGCAATGTAGAACTTCCTGCAGTTTTGACACGATACGCTGGCTGCTGCGGAGTATGGATCAGCATTCTGTTCATCCAGCATGTGTCCGAAGAAATATCTATCCTTAGTTTGCTATACCGTCATTGATTACCTGCAATTGCTCTCTGGAGAGACGGTGGACTATTTCCGTTAATATTTTTTTCGGCGCCAAGCACGGAATGCCAGAGCATGGTTCTCCGCATGTATCCCCATCCAGAAGGGTACGAATGTTGAGATTGGCATCAAGCATAGTGGCTCCGCTGTGCTATCTTGAAATTGCAGTCGCCTCCCACATATACTAGTCATTGCTAATCCCATCGAGGAAACTTCATGCGTTTCGACAAGTTAACTACTAAATTCCAGCAAGCGCTCTCTGATGCACAGAGCATAGCCGTGGGACAGGATAATCCTTATATTGAACCACAGCATTTGTTGCTTTCGCTCTTGCAGCAGGAGGACGCCGCTACAATTTCGTTACTGCAACGGGCCGGTACCAATGTCCCGCCCTTGCGCGATGCCCTAAAAAAAGCGATCGAGCGCCTACCCAAGGTGGAAGGTACCGGTGGAGAAATCAACGCGTCACGCGAGCTTGGCAATCTTCTCAATCTAGCCGATAAAGAAGCGCAGAAACGGGGCGATCAATTCATCGCATCGGAGATGTTTTTGCTGGCGGCGTGTCAGGATAAAGGTGAAACCGGCAATTTGCTACGACAGCACGGCGCCAATCGTGCAGCGCTGGAACAGGCCATCAGCGCGGTGAGGGGAGGGGAGAGCGTGGGCAGCGCAGAAGCCGAGGGGAGCCGCGAAGCTTTGAAAAAATATACTCTCGATCTTACCGAGCGTGCGCGCATGGGCAAGCTTGATCCGGTAATCGGACGGGATGATGAAATCCGCCGCACTATTCAGGTATTGCAGCGGCGTACCAAGAACAACCCCGTTTTGATCGGCGAGCCGGGTGTGGGCAAGACGGCTATTGTAGAGGGGCTAGCCCAAAGAATAATCAATGGCGAAGTGCCGGAAACCTTGAAGCACAGACGGGTGCTGTCGCTCGATATGGCGGCATTACTGGCTGGCGCCAAGTACCGCGGCGAGTTCGAAGAACGCCTCAAATCTGTTTTGAAAGAGATCGCTCAGAGCGAAGGCAGCATTATTGTCTTTATTGACGAGCTACATACGATGGTGGGTGCGGGCAAGGCGGAAGGCGCCATAGATGCGGGAAACATGCTTAAGCCCGCGCTCGCCCGCGGTGAGTTGCATTGCGTGGGGGCCACCACACTGAACGAATATCGCAAATATATCGAGAAGGATGCGGCGCTTGAGCGGCGTTTTCAGAAAGTACTGGTGGATGAGCCTACGGTGGAAGCCACCATCGCCATTTTGCGGGGGTTACAGGAAAAATATGAGGTGCATCACGGCGTCGATATCACTGACCCGGCAATTGTAGTCGCTGCTGAACTCTCCCATCGTTATATCACCGATCGTTTCCTGCCAGACAAGGCTATTGATTTAATCGATGAGGCGGCGGCGCGGATTCGCATGGAAATTGATTCCAAGCCAGAGGCAATGGATAGGCTGGATCGGCGTCTTATCCAGCTCAAGATCGAACGCGAGGCGATCAGGAGGGAAAAAGACGAAGCCTCGCAGAAGCGTCTGGGTTTACTGGAAGATGAAATAGCGAAATTGGAGCGCGAGTGCGCCGATCTGGAAGAAATCTGGAAGGCTGAAAAATCGCAAGTACAGGGCTCTCAGCATATCAAAGAGGAAATGGAGAAGGTCAAGCTGGAGATCGAAGCGGCTACGCGCAAAGGGGACTGGCAGAACGTCTCGGAACTGCAATACGGCCGCCTTCCGCAACTGGAAGCCCAATTGCAATCGCAACTCAGCAGCCAACAGCGCCAGAGCGAAATAGCTGGACAAAGTGGGACCGAGAACAGGCCAAAGCTGCTTCGCACGCAGGTGGGTGCGGAGGAAATCGCCGAAGTAGTTTCTCGCGCAACGGGAATTCCCGTTTCTAAAATGATGCAGGGAGAACGTGAAAAGCTGCTGCACATGGAGCATAAATTGCATGAGCGGGTAGTTGGACAAGATGAAGCGGTCCGTATGGTATCCGATGCTATCCGCCGTTCACGTGCCGGGCTTTCCGATCCCAACCGGCCGTATGGTTCTTTTTTATTTCTTGGGCCAACTGGCGTGGGTAAAACGGAGTTATGCAAGGCGCTGGCCGGTTTTTTGTTTGATATCGAGGACCATCTCATTCGCATCGACATGTCGGAGTTTATGGAAAAACATTCGGTTGCCAGGTTGATCGGCGCGCCGCCCGGTTATGTGGGCTACGAGGAGGGCGGTTATCTTACCGAGGCGGTACGTAGGAAACCTTATTCGGTAATTCTGCTGGACGAGGTTGAAAAGGCTCATCCTGATGTGTTCAATGTATTGCTGCAGGTTCTGGATGACGGTCGAATGACCGATGGTCAGGGACGCACGGTGGATTTTAAAAACACCGTTATCGTCATGACTTCCAATCTCGGTTCACAAATGATCCAGCAAATGGCGGGGGATGACTATCAAGTCATCAAGCTGGCAGTGATGGGCGAAGTAAAAAGCTATTTCCGTCCGGAATTCATCAATCGTATTGACGAAATAGTGGTCTTTCATGCGTTGGATGAGAAGCATATCCAGTCGATAGCACGGATACAATTGCAATATCTGGAAGCGCGGTTGGCAAAACTCCAGATGAGCCTGAAAGTATCGGATGCGGCGCTTGCGGAGCTCGCCCAAGCTGGTTTCGATGCGGTTTTCGGCGCGCGCCCATTGAAGCGCGCAATCCAGGCGCAAATCGAGAACCCGCTGGCAAAAGAAATACTCGAAGGGCGCTTTGGCCCCAAAGACGCTATAAACGTGGATTGCAGAAATGGTGTAATGGTATTTTCGAAGTCATGAACGAATGAGGCAAGATAGTGGCGAGGATGCCAGAATCCGGCAGTGACCGAATATATTAGGACGCGGTACACCCATGTCTCCCGTGAGATAGGGGCGAAAATTCTTGGGAACTGCGAGATTCAGGTAAAATGTCGCTTTTTCCTCGGATAGATTGTCATGCGTAGCATTGGAATGAAAGGCAGCCTGGTTGCTATCGTTACGCCCATGCACGAAGAAGGCGCACTGGACCTGGATCGCTTTCGCGCTCTGATTGATTTTCACGTGGCGGAAGGAACCGATGGCATCGTGGTGGTCGGTACCACCGGCGAGTCTCCAACAGTGGATTTCGACGAGCATCGCCTGCTGATAAGCGCTGCGGTGGAACGCGCTGCGGGGCGTGTGCCGATAATCGCGGGTACAGGGGCGAATTCTACGCGTGAGGCTATAGATCTGTCTATTTATGCAAAGGATGCTGGCGCGAATGCGAGCCTGTCGGTGGTTCCTTATTACAATAAGCCCACCCAGGAAGGTTTATATCGGCATTTCCGCGCTATCGCAGAGGCGGTGGACATTCCCCAGATTTTGTACAACGTGCCTGGCAGGACCGTGGCGGATATAAGTAATGATACGGTGCTTCGGCTAGCACAGATTCCCAATATTGTTGGTATCAAGGATGCCACCGGCGATATGGGGCGTGGTTTCGACCTGCTGAGCCGGGCTCCCCAAGATTTTTTGATATATAGCGGGGATGATGCAAGCGCCTTGGCGTTTTTATTGCTGGGTGCTCATGGCGTAATTTCGGTCACGGCTAATGTTGCGCCGAAGTTGATGCATGAAATGTGCATTGCGGCATTTGCGGGAGATCTCGCTGCGGCACGTGCTGCCAATGGCAAGCTGACGGGGCTGCATTCGGATTTGTTCGTTGAGGCCAATCCCATTCCGGTAAAATGGGCGGTTGCCGAAATGGGATTGATACGCTCGGGCTTGCGGCTGCCTCTGACACAGTTGTCGGATCAGTATCATCAAATTGTCAGAGAAGCAATGGATCAAGCTGGGGTAGCCCTATAAATGGATCATCGGAATTCACGATTTAGAGGAGTTGGGTGTTACACATGAGATGGCGGGTAGCAGTTATGCTATGCCTGGCAGTAGTGATGGCAGGCTGCCATCTACTACCAGAAGGTAAGAAAATTGACTACAAGTCGGCGGGCAAGCTTCCGCCTCTGGAGGTGCCGCCTGATTTAACCGCGCCCGGTACGGACGAGCGTTACGTTGTCCCTGATATCAATCCATCAGGAAGCGCAACTTTTTCCGCCTATAGCAAAGATCGCAACAAGCAGCCAGGCACTGGCGGCGGCACCTCTGTTTTGCCCACACCGGAGGAGACCACTGTCCGTGTCGAACGCTCTGGTACACAGCGCTGGCTGGTGGTAAAAGGTGAACCGGAAGAGATATGGCCGATAGTAAAAGAGTTCTGGCAGGAATTAGGGTTTCTTATCAAGGTAGAAACCCCGGAAGCCGGTGTTATGGAAACCGACTGGGCAGAAAACCGCGCCAAGATTCCCCAGGATTTAATTCGCAGCGCTCTTTCCAAAGTTCTGGATACTTTGTATTCGAGCGCCGAGCGTGACAAGTTTCGTACACGTCTGGAACGGGGAGAGGGCGGTATCACGGAGATTTACATCAGTCATCGGGGTATGGATGAAGTGCTTGAGGCCAATATGCGCACGATCTGGCAGCCGCGGCCCTCTGATCCGGATCTGGAAGCGGAGATGCTTGCTCGTCTGATGATGCGTTTTGGTGTTGAGGAAGAGCGTGCCAGAAAAACACTGGTCGGTCCAGGTACTGCCCAGGAGCGCGCCCGTATCAATCGTGAGAAAGGTGGAGTGCTTACCGTGAATGAACCGTTCGACCGTTCATGGCGCCGTGTTGGATTGGCGCTTGACCGCGTGGGTTTTACCGTCGAAGATCGTGATCGGTCCCAAGGTATTTACTTCGTACGCTATATCAACCCTGATGTGGATAATGGCACCGCAGGAAGTAGTATTCTCTCAAAACTTCTCTTCTGGCGTGACGATGCGTCCGATAAACCGGATCAATATCGCATTCAGCTTAGTGAGGCGGGGCCGGGTAGTGAGGTGAAAGTGCTCAACAAGGATGGCGAGCCGGAGAAATCCGATATTGCCGGCCGCATATTAAATTTGCTTTATGAGCAATTAAAGTGATTTTACTTTACTCCGTCTTATCACATGTTCTGTAAGCCAGAGCTATTTTTACGTCTGGATGTATCTCCTGCGAAAGAAATGCATCTTTCTAAAGGAAGGACATGAAAGCTCTTTTTTTTCTGCGACATTATAACGACATTGATCATATCACCCCGGTCATCCACAAATGGATTACCACGGGTCATACCTGCGACATCGTCCTGATCGGCAACTCGCGGTTTCGC
>JACCWK010000103.1 GCA_013697655.1 Nitrosospira sp. | reverse complement strand
CTACTGGATCGACTGACCCATCATTGCCATATCGTCGAAACCGGCAACGAGTCATTCCGCTTCAAGCAAAGCAGCGCAACCGCCAAGGATCGCATCAAGGATCGGGAGAAGGCGAAACGCGCCTCACTTTCGGAGGAACCTGCTGATTTCTGATCCATTGCCATCATGCTCAACAACATCAACAGGAGGCACAAGCCATCCCAGTCTGGTCGACTTATCCACAGCTGGGTAGTACCCTACACCGCTATAACGCCTGGTCAATTTTCAACCGGCACAGATGGTCAGTTTTCAACCGGCGCCAACACTGTGATGTCCTGAATTGCCTGAACTCGAGTGCGATAGCGCCGGTGACGCACCCGCCAACGATGATCAGGAAAAGCGCTTGAACGGACTGCAAAGACTGGCTGGACCAAATATCCGGGCAAGCAAAATTTTACTTGTAATGCGAGTTGTTAAAAGTCTGACCCGTTAAAGAAATAATGGGGATATAGACGAGGCGAGTGATAACGGGCTGCGGACTATGGGATGTAAAACATTTTCGGAGGGCCAAGTTGTAAGAAGCGCAAACTTGAAGTTTATTGCAGGAATAAAGGGCTTGACTTTGATATTGTGCCAAGAACAGATTGAGGCGCGGTTTTAGAAAGGCGTTTTTTTTCAGTTGGCTGATGTTGTTCTCATCAAACATTCGTAGATTCGGGCTTTGTTCAGGGACCTTTCCGCGAACAGGCTTACGATTATTCCTCTTCTCCCCTTTCACAGTCTCCCGGATAAGTCCCTATGCCCGCGCCGGAGCGCTGTCGGGCGCATCCCAGTATTCCACACCCATAATGCTGACTTTTAGTAACGCCAGGTCTGGGTCGTCCGGCCCGTTTGGAAACCAGGGTTTGATCCACGGGGACCACAAGGCCTGCATTTTTTCGTTGTCGTACACCAGTTCCGCCGCACCGGATACAGAAAGGTAGTCCTGCTTAGCCGTACGCATATAGCAGAGGTTGACTTGCTGATGCGCTTCTACAATTTTGGGCGACGACCGTGATGTGAAGAACCAGAGATTGCCCTCGCCATCGAGCTGCAAGGTCGCCATCGGGCGGCTATGCAGTGTGCCGTCCTTCTCCTTGGTAGTCAGCATCGCGAATTTAGCGTGACTCACCATTTCTTCCACTTTGGCCAAGGCAGCACTATGTTGCTCATCAGTTTCCATGTCTGTTTCCTTCATTCGACCGAGTTTGATGTTCAGATTTTCAAGTTCTTCAACCCTAAGTCTTTGTAATTTTTTTGGTAGAGATCGGGGACTCCGCCATCTTTGCCACCCACTCCTTCTCGGCGAATGCCATTTAACTACCTCCGAAAATAACGAATGCACTCATCAGTCTGGAGCGTCCCTGAGGGTTGCTGTCGATGGTCAATCAATACATTTTGTCATCGTTATCCCCGCTAAGCCTATATTTGAATGGCGATTTCTAGCAACTATCATTAGGTGGTCAGAGTCATTTAGCATTTGCCGCATTGTTGGATTCGTACAGGATAACATCTCGCTCAACCAAGCCTTCTTCCCACCTATTTTGCGTGAACTTTCTCCCGCAAATGAACGGAAGCCCTTTCCACCGCCTCAACGGCTTGCTGTGCGTGACCATCCTTGGCTTCCTCAATGGCCATATCCATTTCCTCAAATACTTCCTTGTCGTGCTCCGCCTTGTCGTGCTCTCCGTATATGGGTTTCTGGATATGGGTATAAGGATGCTCCACATTATCCTCAATGAGCTCCTTCTTGGCTTCTTCGATGTGGCTGATTACGTCTTGTGCGCTACCTTCTTTTCCGCTCTTTATGGCCTTTTCCAAATGCTCCCCGGCTTTTTTGCTGTGGTCTTCATTTGCGTGGGCGGCGCCTGAAATCGCAACAAAAGCAGCCAGAATGACTGGCAAACTATATGGGTGAGTAAACATTTTCATCGGCCTTTTCATAGTGGATCTCGAACCGCGGTTACATCCCCTTGTGATCGTGCGAGACATACTAAGTTCAGGTTCTCGCAGCGCTTTCTACATCATATTATTGCTTCGGCCCTGTGAAGTATTAAGCCGCATAGCGAACCCGGCGATCCTGGAAGTAGCCAATAACGCGCTCAGGGTTTTGCTCCAGCATCGTCATATGATCGTTCGCGGCCTCGCGCAACTTG
>JACCWK010000102.1 GCA_013697655.1 Nitrosospira sp. | reverse complement strand
CTCAATGAGTTCTGTTACCGCTTCAACCGGCGGGAATGGGAAGCAGAGTTGCCATTACGCCTCCTCAACGCTTGCCTGACGCATACTCAGATAAAACTGAAAATGGTTTAGAGGCATATTTTTTTATGCCATCTATTGAAACACAGATTTCCAGACAGCGTACAACGTCTCCAGACGAACGTCGAGTCAGGGATGTAATATCGGTAATGTGAATATAGGGGAAAGACGCGCATGCATGCCATCTTTAAATTGCGCTACACTGTGAGTATCCTCGATTGAATTGCTGTGCAATGCGGTGCAATCAATCTCCATTGTGAAAATTGCTTCAGGAACGACCATGACAGATATTCTCAAGACCAGGCTTGAGGCAATAGACGCTGAGTGTGAAAGCGCAGTGAAAATCGAACTCGATAAGCTCTATGACGACATACACCACAACGGTGCGAAAGTTCACATTCCGTCCCCTCAAGCCGCCGAGGCAATCTGGCTCAGGCTTATAGCGCGTAAAGAAGATGCATTTATCCAGGAAATGATGGCGGCATTAAAACCGCGCTCAGCCATTTTGAGTAAGGAAGCTGCATCCAGTATCGAGAAAATTATGGAAGACATGTTTGCAGATGATCGATATCTGGAGCGCATGCGGGACTTCTACCGGGAAGTTGCCAAAAAAGCGCTGTTGCATGAATCATCTTTCGATATGGATGCCAAAAGGCTGGATCTCCTTGACTCCACCTATCGCGTGGGCGTCGCAGACGCACTACGCAAAGTTCGGCGTCACGTTCTTACAGAACTGGAGCCTTATAAGCAGCTTCAATTACCTGAAAACACTGGTTTTTTGTCTCAATGGCAACATTATTCCAATCTGAGTCCGTGGAGATCCATTACCACGATCGTTCTGTTAAGTCTAACCTCATACTTGATTGCATTTATTATCGCAAGCGACACATTTCGAGGATTACTGGAACGTTTTGGCTGGTCCAGCGGCACCGGTCTGTAAATCCCGACAATTTTGAGGCGATCATGGGCAACTGGCGGCTTGTACGAGGAGTGCTACGTTTCCAGCCACTCATCGAGTTGTGGACGCAGTTCTTTGAACGAATGATAGCCTGTGGCAAGCGGGCTAAAACCTGCGGCGTTTTGTATTACTATGGCAGGGAAGCTGTGCACGCCCCAGCCACGCGCCTTGTTAAAATTATCAGCGGTTCGGTGCCTTGCCGTATCGGATTCGAACACCTCCAGGAAACGCTCCGCATCCGCCCCCACGCTAGTTGCTAGCTGCGCTAGCACAACGGCGTTCGTCACATCCTGCTGCTCGACATAAAAAGCGAATTGCACTGCCTTGAGAAACGGAAAGACTATCTTGGGGTTGATGATGGACATCGCCACCACTCCTCGACTGGCCGGTTCGGTATCGTAAACGAATCCTTCCGGCATCGCGCCTTCAAACGTAAACGGCTGGCCCGTCATGCGCTGCACTGCCCTCCAATGATGTCGTATTTCTTCGCGTTGTTTAGACTGTATCGGGTCTTTCGTCCCTGGCCGCAAACCGCCTGGCAATAATTCCACTTTCAAACGGCCCCCATACTCATGCCGGATCGCCTCGATTACCGGCATGAAACCCCAACACCAGGAGCACATGGGATCAGCAATATACCAAAGGATTTTTTCGTTCATTGCCAACTCGACTGCCATCGGTTAAATTTAACACGTGGGAACAGAGTATAACGGCACCAGGGCCATGCCGGGGGCATGGAAAATCATCCGGTCAAATCCGGGAACGTAATTTGCTGCCGTGATTACGCGGCGGCGCGCGACGCTTTTTTGCGTTCGTGTTCTTGCAGAAAACGCTTGCGGACACGAATGGTTTTTGGGGTAATCTCCACCAATTCATCGTCGGCGATGAATTCGATCGCGGACTCCAGCGTGAGTTGAATCGGCGGAGTCAAGGTCACGGCTTCGTCGGTTCCCGATGCACGCACGTTGGTGAGCTGCTTGCCCTTGATAGGATTGACCACGAGGTCATTGTCGCGACTGTGAATGCCAATCACCATTCCTTCATACAGACGGTCGCCAGGGCTGACGAACATGCGTCCGCGTTCCTGCAGCTTCCATAGTGCGTAGGCTACCGCTTCACCTTGCTCGGCGGAGATTAGTACGCCGTTCCGGCGCGCAGCAATCTCCGGTCGCATCGGAGCATACTCATCAAATACATGGCTCATGAGGCCCGTGCCGCGTGTCATGGTCATGAAGTCGGATTGAAAGCCGATCAAACCGCGTGCGGGAATGCGGTAATCCAGCCTCACCCGCCCACGCTCATCCGAGACCATATCCTGCAAATCGCCACGGCGCGCTCCCAGCGCCTCCATTACCGCACCTTGGTTCGTCTCTTCCACATCCACCGTGAGCATTTCAAACGGCTCACATTTGACGCCATCAATTTCACGGATCACCACATGCGGGCGCGACACAGCAAGCTCATAGCCCTCGCGCCGCATGCTTTCGAGCAAAATGGTGAGATGCAGTTCGCCACGTCCGGAAACCAGAAATGAATCGGTGTCACCGGTATCCTCCAGTTTCATCGCGACATTGGTAAGCAGTTCTTTTTCGAGGCGCTCGCGTAATTGCCTGCTGGTAACAAACTTGCCTTCCTTACCGGCAAAAGGTGATGTGTTCACCTGAAAATTCATCGTCAGCGTGGGTTCATCCACCGCACGCATCGGTAGCGCTTCAGGCTGGTTGATGTCTGCTAGTGTCACGCCGATACTGAGTTCTTCGACACCGTTGATAAGCACAATGTCGCCCGCCAGCGCCTCGTCCAGTTGCACTCGCTCGATCCCACGGAAACCGAGCACCTGGTTGACCCTGGCTTTCTTAGGTACGCTGTCTTTCGTCAATACCATTACATCCTGCCCAGGCTTGAGGCGTCCACGGCTGATGCGCCCGACACCGATGCGTCCAACAAAACTGGAATAATCCAGCGCTGCGATCTGCAATTGTAGTGGCTCGTCGGGGTTACCGACGGGTGCGTGAACGTGTTTCAGTATGGTATCGAACAGCGGACGCATGTCGGTACTGGTCTGCTTCAAGTCCAGCATCGCGTAGCCGTTGAGGGCCGACGCGTAAACCACCGGGAAATCCAGCTGATCTTCGCTAGCGCCCAGCTTGTCGAACAAATCGAAAGTATGATTTACCACCCAGTCAGGACGGGCACCGGGGCGATCAACCTTATTGACTACCACGATAGGGCGCAACCCCAGCGCCAACGCTTTTTTTGTGACAAAACGGGTCTGCGGCATCGGACCCTCGACGGCGTCCACCAGTAGCAGCACGCCATCCACCATCGACAATACGCGCTCCACTTCACCGCCAAAATCGGCATGGCCGGGCGTATCCACGATGTTGATATGCACCCCTTCGTAGTTAACTGCGCAATTCTTGGCGAGTATGGTGATGCCCCGCTCGCGCTCGATATCGCTGGAATCCATTACCCGTTCGGCAATGTGTTGGTGCGCGGCAAAAGAACCTGCCTGATGCAGCAGCTTATCCACCAGAGTGGTCTTACCGTGATCGACGTGGGCGATGATAGCGATATTGCGAATGGAACGGGACATTGGGTGAATCCTCAGTCGGAACGACAAAAGGGCAGTATTATATCAGATAGCAAAAGAGTCCGCCGATATCATGTTCGGACGAATGCCACATAGTTAACTCGTTAAAAAGCCGAAGGCTCAAAGGCGTATCAAGAAAACGATAACCATGATATCCCGCCTCTTGTTGCTCCACAGCATATTGGGGAATATCTTATTTATACTCGTCCATGGTTTCATTCATGTGTCAACGCAAAATAAACAAAGACCTCCGGATAAACCGGAGGTCTTTGTTTGACAATACTGCAGTGACCGCCTCGCGCCTGACTTCGACTTTTTTTGTCCTCGGCAGTTTCCAGACAGCACTTTCTTTTTCTCTTCCTACTTGGCCGCAGGCTTGGTTTCTTGCTTAATCAAGGTGGCGCCAGTAATCGAAATTTCCTTGCGGATATTACGCATGTCGATAGAATCATCAACTTTTTCCAAATCGTCCGTCGACCTGAACGCACCAGCTTTTGCGCGATACTCAATGATCGCCTTGGCCTTGGCGGCGTCGATACCTTCGAGAGTCTGGAGCTCGGCTTGGGTAGCGGTGTTGATGTTGACAACTGCGTGGGCAGTGCTGATAAAGGCTAACGTTGTGACAAGGGTAATAAGCAACTTTTTCATGGATTTTCCTTTAAATTAAAAAAACAGCGAGCAATGCAAAATTCTTTATCGCAGGACTATGGAAGACCTGAAGGCGGGAAAAACAAACAAAGAAAGCCCCTACGGAGAATAGCAGTAATTCGCAGCTTCCTCTGTCCTAAATTACCTTGAACATAAATATTAAAATGGCGTTCCCCATTCGCCCGCCTATCGTAGGCATCCACGGTCGCCAAAGAAATCGCTGTCGTTCAAAGCGCTATGGCTGACAACCAAATACCGGATTCATGGTGGCGTACGTGAAGAAACATAATTGTGAAACATTCATCATCTATGATAGCTTCAGTTTTTAACATATCAGGAAGCCGCATGCGCATTCACAACGGCGCTGCATCTCGATATTTGACTGTTATCCGTTTACGAAGAATATTATGTTTTGCGTCAAGCTGATTACGTTGGCCGTTATTACCGCACTGGCCACCGGCGCGGGTGCTGCCGAGAGTGTGCGAGGGCCGAGCAGCTCGCATACTCCCTATGTTACTCCTACCGTCCGTGGCTGGGGCGTGATTTCAATAATTTCCGTCGGAGATGCAGCCGACAATGGCTACCGAATGGTCGGCATCCCCGACGGTCTCGGTGCTTACGACAACGGCAACGGCACCTTTACGGTGCTGATGAACCACGAACTCGCTCCCCTCCTCGGCGCGACCCGTGCTCACGGCGCCACCGGCGCCTTCGTTTCAGAATGGGTTGTCAACAAGAGCGATTTCAGGGTGATCAGCGGCATGGACCTCGCTACGAGGCACAATCTGTGGAACAGCATAACCCATCGCTATGAAGCAGCAACCGGCGCGGCCAACAGCTTTAACCGCCTTTGCTCGGCTGATCTGCCCGCTGTTTCTGCCTTTTACAACGCTGCGCGCGGAAAAGGTACCACGGAACGCTTGTTCATGACAGGCGAGGAAGCTGGTAGTGAAGGCCGTGCTTATGCATTCATTGCCACAGGCAGAAACAAGGGCAATGCCTACGAGCTGCCAAAATTAGGCAAATTCTCTTGGGAAAACAGCCTCGCCAATCCTTACTCCGGTGACCGCACCATTATAATCGGCACTGACGACTCCACCCCGGGCCAAGTCTACATCTACCAGGGTACCAAGACGAGTACGGGGCTGGAAATTGAGAAGGCCGGCCTGACCAATGGCTCGCTCGCTGGTGTCAAGGTTAAAGCAAATCCGGCGGTCACGGGTACCCTGGAATCCGGACCGATAAATGGTGCGTTCTCCACCATTGCCGTGGACGCATCGGTGAACGGTGCAGCGCAGCAGGCAAACAGCCGCGCCGATGGCATCACCGAATTTGCCCGCCCTGAAGATGGTGCTTGGGCTGATGCAAGAACGTTCTTCTTTGTCACCACTGGTGCCGATCCGGATGGTGATGGCGCGATCGGAATGCAGCCTTCCCGTTTGTATAAATTGACGTTCAATGAAAACGACAGTGTCATCGATTATGATCATGGCTCGATTTCAATGGTTAAGGATAGCAGCACGCTAGTCGGACCCGATGGGGCGACCGCCCAAAAGTTCGATAACGTGGCCATGGGCGAAGATGGCAAGCTATACATCCAGGAGGATCCAGGCAACAGTCCCTATATTGCCAAGACGTGGATGTTCGATCCGGTGGCCAATTCATGGACGCAGATTCTAGAATCGGATCGGACACGTTTTTCTGCGCCGACAGCGCCATTCAGCCAGGACGAGGAGAGCTCCGGTATTATTGAGATCACTTCCATTCTGGGCCGCCACGATGGCAAGCGCTATTTCCTGGCCAATATGCAGGCACACTACAATATTCCCGGAGAACTCGTCCAGGGCGGCCAGCTTTATCTGATAAGCGTCGTTCCGAACCAGAGATCCATGCCTTAGCGCCCGCTGTTTCCGGTTTCGTCGGCTTCATTGGCTTGCCGCAATAGCGACCAGTTAATAAGAGTGGGTCTCAGGACTCTTGCATAAAATATAGAACGCTTCTCTCCTCACTTCGTCGAGAAAGCGCGACGCAGCGCCGCGACCTGTCTTTCCAGTGGAGCATCTTTACCTTTCCTTCCTCAAGAAACCTGAAATCATATCAGCCCCGAAGCGCCATCCTATGGTTGCACCCGCCAGGAAGCGCCAATGCTATCGCGACAAAGGCCGAATGCCAAAGATGTCGGAAGTGTAGGAACCGTAAAGCGGAGATCGAAAAACGATACGCAGACGGCAGGTCCATCACGCTCGATTTTATCGGGAATGGGGAATTTCGCAAACTGCCGAAAACGAGTGAAAACTTCCTGGTTCCATGCATCACGGGCAAGCGCATTTTGGGATGCTGTTTCGCCAAACCGGCTGTAGCGCACCCAGTTTACCGTTGAGACAGGTTGATACCCTGCCGCGATTCTTCCTCACGCGCCCAGTATCCCTTCCGCTGCATGTGCCGGTTCGGCTGGTCTGCGACGCTTGGCGTCCCACAGATTGACCGACGCCACATCATAAGCCTCCCCATGACTGACGATAATCTTCCAGTTGAAAGGCGACAGGGGTTGAGGAACGGCATGGACCACGGCCCCTGTTCCCAGTCCATGCATCATGGCATATATCTCCCCCGCCTTGATGGCACGAGAATGGAGGATCCCCTGAAGTGCATTAATCTATAAAGAGCGTTATGTACAGAGACTTTCAGAACATAGAGCATATTTGCTCTACAATTCCCTATACAAAAATATTGCTTCGGCCCTGTGAAGTATTAAGCCGCATAGCGAACCCGGCGATCCTGGAAGTAGCCAATAACGCGCTCAGGGTTTTGCTCCAGCATCGCCATATGATCGTTCGCGGCCTCGCGCAACTTGG
>JACCWK010000020.1 GCA_013697655.1 Nitrosospira sp. | reverse complement strand
GCCACGGAAACTCGCCGCTTATGACGCACTGGGTAAGGAATTGAAACAGAAAAATAAGGTTGTGGCGTAAATCCGCCGCCACAGCCGCGCACTGAATCGAATCCATAATTCGATGCGTTAGAAAGCGGACGCTCTATTTGCTACCAAACCGGACAATTCTATTTGTTGCTAACATCAAATAAGCCGAGGTCCTGATTTCTGTGCATTTGCGGCCATGTTCACATACTTGATCGTAAGTATCGAAAACCGTACATTAAAACGGATTTCAATTTTCCAAACCGTCGCAAACTTTCCTCGAAAAGGCCTGCGGCAATCTCTTGCCTCTTCCGCCCGGATGGCGTCAGTATTCTTTCCCGTTTTGTGGAGTATCAACCGATTGCGGTAAGATATCGGCGGCTCAAATCGGGGAAATCATAGTGGATAGCGTCTTTATAGTCAGTGGTCTGGCATTGTTGGCAGGATTCGTTTGGCTGGGCGTGTGGATTTTCAGGAAGGTCGTGCACGGTGAAATCGCAGTCAGCGTTAACACGGCGTTGCTTGCGCTGCTTGTAATTGTTCTGCTCGTTCCTTTTGCAATGAATCTCTCCGCCCATTTCTTATATCAGAAGGTGCACCACCCGTCGGACCCCTCGCCAGAGGTTGCGGAAAGGACTACGGATTCTCGCTGAGTCGTTCTCCTTCTCGCTGAGCGGTGCTGAATTGCTTAATTCCTTCCAACGTTAATTTGCTGGCGATATCGTCGAGGGATATCCGAAGCGTTTTCAGGGTGGTCAGGAGAATGGTTGCGTTTGCAGTCTTCTCTTGCAAGCTGTCGCGTACTCTTCCGTGATCTCGGAAAGCTGCCAAGGTCGCATGAGGGATCGCGGTTATTGTATCCGGGCCTATCAGTTCTTCAATGTATTTTACGTCGCGATAGGCTGGGTTTTTAATGCTGGTGCTGGCCCACAGCAGCCGCTGCTTTTGCGCGCCCCGTGCTGCCAGTAATTCCCATCGCGGACCAGAAAACAGGGTCTGGTAGCTCTCATAGACAACTTTGGCATTGGCGATGGCTATCTTACCCAGCAGGTTTCTTAGAGATTCGCGTTCCACCACGTTATAAATCTTGATCCAGCCGCATTGATTCAAGTGAGATGTGATGATGGCATCAACTGCGGTGTCGATACGGCTAATGAAGAAGCTTGCCACGCTGGTGACGTTGGTTGGGTTTCCTCCTCGTGCGATGAGTTGCTCCAATCCATCCAGATAGGCCGCAGCGGCACGGTCGTACATGGCTCTGGAAAAGAGCAGGGTCACATTGATATTAATACCGTCGGAAGTCAGTTGAGTAACGGCGGGGATAACGGCTTCCGTAGCCGGAATCTTGATCAGGAGGTTTCCCCGGTCTACTTCGCGCCATAGCCGCCGGCTTTCGGCAACGGTTTTCTCCATGTTATCGGCGAATGCCGGGGAAAGTTGCAGCGAGACATAGCCATCCCGCCGGTGCGTTTTCTCATATACCGGCCGCAATATATCGGCAGCGGCGCGAATCGCCGGGATGAAAAGCTTTTCGAAGCCGGTTGCCGAGGCATGCCCCTGATGGAGAAGAGCACGCTCTTCCTCAGTATTCTCGCGAGCCGAATTGGTGGAAGCGATGGCTTTTAGCAAAATGTCAGGATTGGTGGTAACGCCGCATATTTCCCCTTGATCCACCAGTTTTTTCAATTCTCCATTGCGGATAAGATCGCGGTCAAGGTGATCCAACCAGATGGATTGGCCGTGCTCTTTTAACTGAAGTAGACTATTCATTAGCGTCACTGTGTTTTGATATGCGGGGCCGGATGGGAAGTTAACTATCGTGGAAGATAACTATTTCATCCTGCGGTACAGGATGCCCTGATAGTGATACGCTACCGCGCCGCTGGCAACTATTTTCGATTGAGATTCCAGGTTTAGTTCGACAGGGGCTCGTGTCCCTGCTTCCGGGAGTCAACATGGCTCATGCTCTGAAGATCTGGCCCCTGCTCACGGGCACAATTCGCTATGAGAAAACTCTTTCCACTCGCAATCGTGGGCATGGCGAATTCATCGATGCGCCAATCCTCGCTTATCTGATCGAAACGTCCAACGGGCGTATTTTGTATGACGTGGGATGCGACTATCGTAAGTTGGCCGACCCAGCCCTGCGCGCCAGGTATTTCGACCCGATGCGTCCGGTGGTGGAGTCGCCTCGCATGCAGGAAGGGCAGCGCATTCCGCGCTATCTTGCTCAACTTGGTCTGAAACCGTCGGACATAGACCTGGTGTTTATCGGGCATCTACACTTCGACCACGCGGGCGGTCTTTGCGACTTGCCGGGCTGTGAAGTGCATGTGCAGGCCGATGAATTGACGGCTGCGCGTACCGGCGTGGATGCCAGCGTATTTGCCGATGAGTTGGTCAACGCGGATCGATGGCGGATCAAAATAGGCGAATACCTCGTGGCGCCGGGTGTGCATGCTATATCCAGTCCGGGCCACACGGCAGGCCATATGTCGATTTTTATTGAGTTGCCCAAGCGCGGCCCTGTCATCCTGTGCGGAGATGCGGCCGATCTGGAAGAAAATTTGACACATGAGATTGCGCCGGGATGTTGCTGGCAGGATAACGATGCACTGGCTCTGGCGAGCATCCGCAAGCTCAAGGATCTGGCCCTCACGGACGGCGCGGAACTCTGGCCCAATCATGATATGGCCTTCTTCCGGAATTTACCCGCTTTTCCCGCATGGAGAGACTAGGGCAGATGCTTATCCGAACGTTATTCAAATGTGTTCGGGCCAATGCGAATCCTGCTCAAACTAGCCGGGTTGTGGCGCCGTTCCAGAGCTGCTATCTACAGTTCGACCGTTATCTGTACTGGGGTAAAATTACATCCGCTTTCTCAGCCGTTTGCCACGGGCAGCGGCTTCCTTTATATTGGATTTTCCGGTTTCTTGCCTGAGAAAAATATCCTTGTTTTTATAACGGCATTTCCTTTAAAATCGGCTCACTGACGGCGACGAAAAGCTGAATATTTATCTCAAGATTTCAGAGATTGCAGGAAGGTCAATAATAATTTGTCAACTTTCTTATGTTTAAAGTGTCTTAAATGTTGTATTCTGTTAATAGACGTGGCAAATAATAAGGCTGTTCCATGATGATTTCTTATAATATTCGTACAGATGGGAGAAAGGAAGGGAAGCCAATGCTTAATACAATGGGTGGGCGGCAGAAACAGTTGCTCAAGCTGCTACGCGGGAGCAAGCCGGGCCTAAGCGTGAATGAGCTTTCGAAAGGGCTTGAGATTACGCGAAACGCGGTACGGCAGCATCTTTCCTCCCTTGAGGCTGCGGGAATGGTAGAGGCTGGCATTACGCGGCCATCGGGAGGAGGGCGCCCTCAGCAGCTTTACATCCTGACGGAGCAGGGCTCCGAGTCCTTTCCACGCCAGTATTCGTGGCTGGCGCAGTTGGTAGTGTCGTCGATCCAGCGGGAAGAAGGTTCGGAGAACATGGGCAAGCGTCTGAACGAGATTGGCGCGGGTGTTGCCCGGCAGATACGGAGTGAATTTCCCGGTCTCTCGACGCACAAAGAGAAGGTAGAGAAGCTGGCCGAGGTCATGGACCAGCTCGGGTACAACGCTAAAAATGCAACATTGCCGGGCGGTGAAGCGGTAATCGAGGCCGATAACTGTGTGTTTCACAGGATGGCGGTAAAAGATCTCGAGATCTGCCATCTTGACATGGGGCTGATGGAAACCTTTACCGACAGCAAGGTTGAGCATCATGAATGTATGGCGCGCGGCAGTAACGTATGCAGGTTCAAGTTCACGCCAAAAGACGACGAGTAGCCGTTATCGTTGAAAAGGTAGCAATGCCGCGAATGAATCAAACAAAGGGCGAGGACGGGATTTTACACACCGGGAGCTTGACGGTAACCCGTTCCGCGGGGGCCCCATCCAAGTGTCCTCAATCGAGGCTATTTAAAGGTTCTTTAATAAGGCCGATTCCACCAGTATATCGACACCATCCTCTGCTGCTATGGCACGTGCAGGAATATTTTCGCCGGCACGCCACCGTGCCACCGCATCCCGCTTGGATTCACCACTAACCAGAAACATTACCTGCCGCGATCGGTTAAGCCGTGCCGCGCTAAGCGAGACGCGCTGCGGTGGGGGCTTGGGCGCATCCAGCACTGCCAGCGTGTCGGGCGAGTCAAGTTCGATTCCCCATTCGTGCCCGGGAAACAGGCTTGCGGTATGACCATCCTCGCCGAGTCCCAGTAGCGTTAAATCGAAGACTCCGATGGTATTCAAAGTCTGGGCGTATTCCCAAGCCGCCAGATCCGCTCCAAGCTCGCCTGGAATTATATATAACTGGTCTGGCGGTATCTCGACATAGTCGAGCCATGCTTCTCCGGCCATGACGGAGTTGCGCCTCGGATCGGTTGGCGGCAGGCAGCGTTCGTCGCTGAAATATATATGCCAGGCGGACCAGTCGTTTTGAGTGGTCCGCAGCCGTTTGTAAATCGCGCGCGGTGTATCGCCGCCAGCGAGTACCAAGTGAAACTGTCCACGTTTCTGAATCGCTGTGGCAGCGCTGGCGAGAATGGCGGTCAGCGCTACTTCATGCAGTTCCGGCAGATCCGCGACCGGGCACCATCGGTATTGCCCGGATTGAGAGGAGTCTATGAGTTGTGAGATTTTTTCACGCATACCAATTCGTCCATAAATAGCTCGTGTAGTGCATGCATTAGTCGGGTCTGATCGCCATTCTGCCGCTACCAAGAAATAATATTGCAAGGCCGGAAAACAAATAAAAAGCTTGCAATTCGAGAGCCCAGCCGCCATTACTTGTCAACGTCAACAACTGGCTGCGATGTGCCAATACAAGGGCAAAAAGCATATTACCGAAAACGAGAAAACCACCGAACCGCGAAAAAATTCCCAGGATAATCATTAATGACGCAATAACTTCGCCCACATAAACGCCGTAAGCCAACGCCGTGGGCAGATTAATCCCGGCAAGTTGCTTGCTGATAAAATCAAGAGAACCTGGGTTGAGTATTTTGAATATACCATGGAGCAGGATCAGTATTCCCACCGTAAGACGCAAAATCAGTTTGCCTAAGGAATCGCTGTGAAATGGACTGCGCATTAGCATCCCTGCTGGAGTTTTAGAATCGCGGGTTCAAGGTATAAGAGAAAAATCAGCTATCACTGGCGCGGTGGCGCGGTGCGCTTCCTTACCAACAGAAAGTCCTAGTCGGACTTTTGGGGCTGACAGATGCTTTATTCATACCTAACATTTAATCTCGGATCATTTCAGCCAGTTTCATTTACTCTACCTTAACTGCTGATCGAGTTAGCGAATTCGGTGTATCAGAATTTCTTGCCGCGAATCGGCGCGTGACAGGAATACCCACACTACCTGTTCTCAGGCGAATCTCGAAAGGGCTGCCCCCAGCTTTGCGAGCCACGCTATCATATCTTAAAAATGCACTTCTGGTGAATTGCGGGTGCTCGCTTGATGTTATTCTGGCAAGATGATCGACAGTTTGCCATTTTGGAGGACCATATGTCTGATGAAGAGTTGAAAGCCGAGTTAGAACGGCTGCGCAGTGAAAACGCCGCACTTAAAAAAGGTGCCAGTACCGGCATCACCATGAAAGTGAGCGAGAAAGGAGCGCTCTCGGTGTATGGCATGGGCCGGTTTCCCGTAACGCTTTACCAAGAGCAATGGTTAAAACTGCTGGATATGTCGGACGGCATCCGCGCCTTCATTGCGGCGAACGAGGGAAAATTGAAGAGCAAGGATTGAAATTCACAGCTGATCGATAAAGCAGAGGTTCCGGAATTGGGAATTTGGGAACCATGCCCCGCGAAGTGCCCTGACAACTTCTATACCCCTTACAAACAGGGCATCGCCGGTACACATGCACCGGCGATGCCGAGCATTTAGGATAAGTAAGTATTATTGCTGCGTAACGTTATTTTGCGCTGATCCATTCGCATCGTTAATCCTTTGCGCGCCCGACGCAGCATGGTTCTTTTCGAGTTTCAAAGCCATTTGCCGATGCGATGCGGCTTCCTGAATATTTGCTTCTACAGCTTCCTCGTAGTTACGCACTAATGCCTCGGTATGCGATTGCAGATCTTGTGCCTGCCTGCTATAAAGATAACTTTTGTTCTGATAGTGTTCAAGTAGCTCTTTTTGCTCCCGCACCTCTGCCCGTATTTTAGCAGCTGCATTTTCATAGTATTTTGCTACCGCTTCGTGGTCACGCGGGGTTGTGGCATTCTGGGCGGCTGCACGAATCTCAGGATTGTCAACGGGCTGGGTTGCAGTCGCGGAGAAGCTCAATGAGGTCAGCAAGCCAATCATGGATAACGCTGCGAAAATATTTTTCGACTTCATTATGCACCTCTTCAAATTCGATCGCAGTGTTGGGGTTGATGTGGAACCGTAAAAATGCCGCGAAATTTCCGACATCCCTGGAACGAATAATGATAGTAGATAGATTTATCTTTATCAACTTAATTATGTTTAAAGTATTAAATGTTCTGAAGTGGCTTTTGACGATCCAGTCACCGAATTGTTCTTTTTTACTTCGGAGAAGTGGTCCACCGATGCAAAGCGGCTTCCTTGAAGTTCGCCTGCGTCTCAACAGATGTGACTCAAAAAATATCAGATGCGCGAAAGGCTGGAATTGGGCGAAGGCGTTTTATGAGGAATCTATATCTTGACCTATGTCTCGTAGCCATAAACATATGTAACTTTAAACATATAAAAGTTGACAAAGTCCTCGTGATTCGGTAGCATTCTAAAAAGTCGGCAGCAGCGAGCATGCCGATTGCCAGTTAACCCAAATACGAGGGTACCGTCATGAGAATGAGAAAAAGCCTTACCGCTATACCTGTGCTTTATTCATTGATATCGATTATTGCGTTTCCCGGTTCGAGCGTTGCCGCGGAAAAGGACTATCCGCTGTGCACGGTAGGCGGTTACTTTTCCGGATCAGGCGATAAATTTCTAAGCGAACTGGCGAGAAATAGTGCACAAGAAAGAAAAATTCTTGGCGACCCCATATGCAATGCGGCTTGGAAAAATGGATACAAAGCCGGCGAAAATTTTTCAAAAACGGGGAAGCCCAATAACCATGCAGAGCAATTTGTCCTGCGGCAAGCTACTGAATTCAGGGCAAAGGTATCCGATTTGTAATCTTAAGCAGGCAAACGGAACCGTGATCTCGTCAGGTCGATTAAAGGCCGGTTAACCGGGCGGATTTGCCGATTGCGCGCATTACTCTTTCTTCATCTCATGGCCACCGAACTGATTGCGCAGCGCTGACAATAGCTTATTGGAAAACGATTCCGAATCGCGCGACTGCAATCGTTGTAATAGTGCCAGCGTAATCACAGGTGCCGCAACATCCAGGTCGATAGCTTCGGCGACTGTCCAGCGTCCTTCGCCGGAATCCGAGACATACGGCGCGATACCTTCCAGACCCGGATTTTCAGCCAGTGCGGCGGCGGTGAGATCGAGCAGCCAGGATTGCACCACGCTGCCGTCGCGCCAGATTTCAGCTATTTGATGCAGGTCCAGATTGAATTCCTTTTTACGGTGCAGGATTGCAAACCCTTCGCCATAAGCCTGCATCATGCCGTACTCGATCCCGTTGTGAATCATTTTGGTAAAGTGCCCGGCCCCGCTCGGACCAACGCGCCCCCAGCCCTTATCCGGCGCCGGAGCGAGCGTTTCGAAAATGGGACGTAACCGTGCGACCACTTTCTCGTCGCCACCCACCATAATGCTGTAACCGTTTTGAAGACCCCAGACTCCACCGCTGGTGCCTGTGTCGACATAATGGATCATACTCGTTTCCAGCATTTGCGCGCGGCGTTGCGTGTCCTTGTAATTCGAATTGCCGCCCTCGATAATTACGTCATCCGGTGCCAGCAGCGGCATAAGTGCGGTAATCGTTTCATCCACCGCAGCGCCCGCGGGAACCATTATCCAGATAACGCGAGGCTGTTTCAATTCATTGACGAGGGCTTCCAGCGATGCTGCCGACGCAATGCCTTTTTCTTCCATTTGCTTGCGTGTAGCCGGGTTGCGGGCGAAACCGACTACGCGATGCCCGCCGCGCACCAGTCGTTGCGCCATGTTGCCGCCCATGCGTCCCAAGCCGATCATTCCGAGATCCATCGCTTTCTCCTTTGTAGTGGTTTGTAGCAGCATAGCGGAGGAGGGCGCTTCCATAAATATGAATAGCAAACCCTCCAGCCTGGATTATTACAGCGGAAGCTCTATAGGTGGGCGAGCACTCGCACGGGAGTATTCAGGCCGCTTTGGCACGAAGATCCTTCCGCTTGGCATTCAACGCGGCAAGCAACTTATCGTAGGATTCGGCGAAAGCTGCTACGCCATCATCCTGCAGCTTGGCAGTGATGGCCTCGAGATCGATCCCGAAATCCGGCAACTGTGCAATGTCCGCTTCTGCTTGTGCAACATTCTCCGTAAGCGTTTCACGTGCCCGCCCATGATCGCGAAATGCGGCGAGCGTCTTGGGTGGGACGGTGTTGACGGTATCGGGACCAATCAATTGCTCCAGGTACATCACATCGGAGTAGGCCGGGTTTTTGGTGCCGGTGCTACCCCATAACGGACGCTGCACGTGTGCGCCCGCGTCGCGAAAAGCCGCAAATAGTTCGCCATGGAATATCTCGCCGAAACGCCGATAGGCGAGTTTGGCATTGGCGATCGCGATCTTTCCGCGTACAGCGAGTGCTGAAGGCGAGCCATTCTTTTCAAGCAACGGGTCAACCACGCTATCCACGCGGCTGACAAAGAACGATGCCACTGAAACCGGCCAGGCAATGTCTTTACCCGATGACGACTCCTCTTTTCCACCAAGGCCGCGAATGTAGGCGCGTGCCACGTCTTCATAATGCCCCAGGGAAAACATCAGGGTGACATTGATGTTGATGCCTGTGCCGAGAGACTGGGCGATTGCCGGAATGCCTGCTGGGGTGGCGGGAATTTTTATCATGAGATTGGGTCGTTGCACCCTATCCCATAGCCGTTTCGCTTCCGCTATTGTTCCGTCCGTGTCATGGGCGAGATGCGGGGAGACTTCGAGGCTGACGTAGCCATCGCCGCCTTCGGTTGCATCATAGACGGGCCGCAGCACATCGGCTGCCATGCGGATATCTTCCACTGCCACGCCCTCGAACAGCTCCTTGTCCGTTTGTGCGTCGTTGGCTTGCAGCAATTGGCGCAAAGCGTCGTCATAGCTATTGCCATGGGCGATAGCTTGCTCGAAAATGGTCGGGTTACTGGTCAGGCCGCGTAGTTTGTCGTGGTTTACCAGTCGTTGCAATTCTCCGCTATTGAGAAGATCGCGGCTGATTGAATCCAGCCAGATAGATTGGCCGTACTGTAATATCTGTTCTAATGGGTTCATGTATCCTATCCTTCCATAGTTGATGCCTGTGTGGTGAACGATCTATATAGCGAATGGCAGTATTCTGCTGTTTCACTATTCCACAACGGGCGGTTGAGTTGATGTGACCGTATTTCGGAGCCGATGGCGCATGCTTGCGCTTGGAGTTCTTTAAAGTAAAGCACACTTCTATGACAACGCAAGCGCCCGATCATTCATGGCGCGCCTTTCCTATTCGAATTTGCAGGCGTCTCATCGGTAGATATGGCCCTGCTTTGCCGTCTCTTCGAGAAATTTTATCCCTATATTCAGATATACGCGGTAATCAAAACGGTTGGTGGCCAAAGCAAAGGCTGAAGCAGGTTAAAAATGATCCTTCCAGCCGCGGAGTGCGGCAAATACGCTGACAGGATCGGTTAATGATTTACCCGCATGGTTGCTTGCGTTCTGGATGATTTCCGGCTGGCCGCAACGCAGGAAAGGATTGGTGGCTTTCTCCATTGCGATGGTGGAGGGCAGGGTGGGTATATCCTGTTCGCGCAACTTCTTCACTTCGGCCTCAAGTTTGATTAACGCTTGATTGCCAGGCTCTATGATTCTGGCAAAACGAATATTGCTCTGCGTATATTCGTGACCGCAATAAACCGCGGTTTCATTAGGTAAATCGGCTAGTTTTTGCAATGAATCAACCATTTGCTGTGCGGTGCCCTCGAATAACCGCCCGCACCCGCAGGCGAATAGGGTATCCCCACAAAACAGCAGGTTTGCGCCATAATACGCAATATGTCCGGCGGTATGCCCGGGGATATCCAGTACCCTGAGGCTGAGCGAGAATTCCGGAATGTAGGCGTTGCCTTCCTCGCTCTCTGGGTCATTGCATTCCTTGAGAGGATGGGTAAGCGTGGGAATCGATTCGTTCGCAGGGCCATAAACCGGTACCATAAATTCCCGCAGCAGCGCGGCATTGCCTCCCACGTGGTCGTTGTGGTGATGGGTATTGAGAATGGCGATGAGTTTTAGTTTTTCGTGTTGCAAGTAAGCCAGCACAGGCGAGGCGTCGCCTGGATCGACCACGGCGGCATGGCAGTGGTCGCGGATGACCCAGATATAATTATCGGTAAATGCGCGAATCGCAACGATATGAGGCATAGTCATGATGGCTGCCAGTTGAGTTAATTTTAAATACGACGGGACAATGAGATAGTGGGGGTGAAGAGGGCATCGAATATTCGTAATGACTGTAGTTGAAGCCTGCGCACTTGGATTCTATTTACCTGTTCTTAACATTATAAAATGCCAACAAAAAATAAGCTGGAGTGGTTTAAAACCTGTCTGGGCCAATATTTGCTGGAGCGGGAGCAAAACCATTTCGATGAGGCGGTGACGGATGTGTTTGGCTACAATGCCATGCAGATAGGATTTCCGCAATATGATTTTCTGCGCGCTAATCGCATGCCGTTGCAGTTTTGCACGGGGATCGAAGGGGGCGCCGTGCGGGCAAGCCCGGAGTTCCTGCCGATTGAGACGAATAGCATAGATCTGGTGCTGCTGCCGCATGTGCTCGAATACAGTGCCAATCCACACCAGATTCTACGGGAGGTCCAGCGCGTGCTGATGCCTGAAGGCCAGATAATTGTCTGTGGCTTTAACCCTCGCAGTCTTTGGGGCGCACGCGGAGTCCTCGGGTCGCTGGAGGAGCGTTTTTTCCGGTCGGTGGAGAGGCAGTTTCCCTGGCGCGGCGATTTCATCTCCCTGCCGCGTCTCAAGGATTGGCTAACCTTACTGGATTTCGAAATCACTAAAGACCGGTTATGTTGCTACGCGCCTCCGTTCAGCCAGGAAAAATGGTTGAAGCGATTCAATTTTATGGAGACCGCGGGGAGTCGCTGGTGGCCATTTTCCGGCGGCGTTTACTTCCTGACTGCGGTCAAGCGCGTCCATGGCATGCGCGTTATCAAGCCGGAGTGGAAAGAGGTACGCGCTGCCAGAAAGGGATTGGCTCCGGTTGCGCAGAAGCTCGGCGGCAACCGACCCGGAAAAGAGGCACCGCGCGCCGCGCGTAGCGGGACCATGGCAAAGACCCCGGCCAAGACCCCAGCACAAGACCGGGAGTAGCCGGAAGCATGAAAGAGAAACGGAGCGGCACAGTAGATATATTTACGGATGGAGCCTGCAAGGGTAACCCCGGCATTGGCGGTTGGGGCGTGTTGCTGCAATACAACGGGCACGCGCGCGAACTCTATGGAGGCGAAAAACTGACGACCAATAACCGCATGGAATTGCTTGCGGTTATTCGAGCATTGGAAGCCCTGACGCAACCATGCGAAGTTCGGTTGCACACTGACTCCCAATATGTCCAGAAGGGTATTAGCGAGTGGATACATTCCTGGAAAAAACGCAATTGGCACACTGCCGCCAAGAAACCGGTGAAGAATGACGACCTGTGGAAAGAGCTCGATCAGTTGACTCAGCGGCATCGGATAGAATGGCTGTGGGTACGTGGCCATTCGGGTCACGACGGCAATGAACAGGCGGATAAGCTCGCAAACCTGGGTGTGCAGTCCGTAATTGAAAATTTGGTGTTGGTGGGCGACGGCAGAGGGGAGCAGGAATTGCTTAAAATTGTGAGAGGACAAAATTGACTGGCATTAAGAAGAATCCGTGTATTCAATGTTTGACAGGAATTAATCCGTGCGCCAGATTTTTATAGACACCGAGACCACCGGGCTGGAACCCAAGTTGGGTCACCGCATTATCGAAATCGCCGCAGTAGAAATGCACAGCCGCAGGTTGACGGGCCGCCGCTTTCACCGTTATCTGAATCCCGAACGCGAGATCGAGGAGGGTGCGTTGCAGGTTCATGGATTGACCTCGGAATTTCTGCAGGATAAGCCGAAGTTCCGTGATGTGGTCCACGAATTGCTGGAGTTTGTCGAAGGTGCGGAACTCATTATGCACAACGCCTCTTTCGACGTCGCGTTTCTCAACCGCGAGTTTGGATTGGTCGAGCTGCATCCGTTGAGCGAATACTGCCATTCGGTCACTGACACCTTGAAAATGGCCAAAGACCTGCATCCCGGCAAAAGGAACAATCTGGATATTCTATGCGAGCGGTATGAGGTGGATAATTCGAGGCGCACGCTCCACGGTGCCCTGCTGGACGCAGAACTGCTGGCGGAAGTCTATCTTGCCATGACTCGGGGGCAGGACAGCCTGTTGATGGAACTGGAGGACCCTTCGGCGCTCGATATTGTCGAGAATATGCGTGACTTGCACTTGATGGTGCTTGTCCCTGACGCGGAAGAGCTTGAAGCCCACGCGCAGCAGCTGGATATGATTGAACGTGAGAGCAAGGGCAAATGTTTGTGGAAGCGGCTGGAAGCCGACGCAATAGTAGAGATTGGCTAGTGTAGTGAGTCATTCTTGAGGGAATCTATATTGTAGATTGCACTCTAATGAAAGGACGACATTCCTGGAGTGAGAAATGCGAGTTGCATCCGAAATCAATTTGACGCCAGAAGAGCGGGAAT
>JACCWK010000005.1 GCA_013697655.1 Nitrosospira sp. | reverse complement strand
TTCAAGCGCAACCCTTGGCCTTGAACTGACTACTGAAAATCTTGCGTTTCTTCTCACTCATTACCTGCTCCTCCTTACAGCAGGCTACCATCTTAAATCATTGTCCGGAAATTGGGGTCCACTATACATTTTGCAAGAACCTCAATGATGAAATTATCTGCTCGAATTTCTAATGAAGGTCCATATAGTCTGAATTCTTCAAGTTAACCTCTGAAACTGAAACGCATTGTTACGCTGACCACGACAGCATTTTAAACCTCCCGCCTGTACCTTAGTACAGGATGTACTTCAGTCCAGTAGTTATCCCTCTTGAAGTTGGTAAGATGAAATCCTGGTCTATTGATTTCATAATTGCCTCGAGGGAAAATGAACAAATTATTTGGCGCCGCAGCTCTTACTGGACTTTTTCTGCTGGCCATATCGCCGGCTCGGGCGATACCCATTTATATCACAGCAGACTTCTCCGGGGGGGTATCAACTGTAACTGGGTTGGGTAATAGCCTGGGCTTGCAGCAAACCAATAGATGCAGCGGCTGCGCTGCAGGCAGCGTGGGCGGGCACCTGTTACTTGATGAGGGCCTTATACCTGCAAGTGGTACCGGCACCGTCAACATTGCGCTTACATCCATCACCGGTGCCTCGAACGATGCTATTTTCGACATTATGTTTGGGAGCGCTCCGCTGGGATTCGAATTCGGGGATCCTAATGTCCTAGGTGGTCCGTCGGTACAGTTTAAGAATGGGGTATTCAACGGCTTTTTCCTTGTGGAAGATTTTATCGTCAATGGAAAAGCTTACGAGCTAAACATGCAGGGTGGAAGCTGGACCATGAATTGGATAAAAAATAATTCCTCTTCAGATCTCGTCGCATCAGGGTACTTGACAGTGGGGGCTCAAGGACTGACGAACCGAGTACCCTTCGACCCAACCCCGCCACAGCTGGCCGTTACAGCTGTTCCTGAACCCACCAGCCTTGCGCTTCTTGCCGTCGGTTTGTGGGGCTTCGTTATGACTCGCGGAAAAAAATAAATCGTAACAGTAATCCTAGGCTTACCCGACGGTGGGTGCCGGGTCAATCCACGAACCCCACTAATGGCATTGTCCCCATAAAGGTCGGCTGGGCGTGATTAGCTATGCGTGTAGAGAATCTTCGGTTGCAACGTGGCCACGTCGCCCCGTCACCATCTATATAAGCGTCTTTGGTCTAGCATATGGTGGATAAGCTCGAGTGGAAACGTTTCCCATTTACGGCTTTTTAACAACTGGGCATAATAGAAATACGCATCTGATTAGCTGAATACTTAGCGATACGATGACTGGCAACATTGCCACTTCCTTGCCCATCGTCCGTCATTGTGCAGCCGTTCTAGCTCTACGAACGCCTCGGTAGTGTTTTTTAACCACTTGACCTACTTTCTAGCCAGCAATTTGAATTAGCGAAGTGTGGATGGAAGAATGATCGCCAGTTTACTTGCTTTCTGCAACACAATTACTGTTAGCTCTTCAATGGATTTGTTCGCAAATTCTCTCGGAGGTACTTCCTTCTTTTCTGCGAACATGCCAATTTCTTTTCCCAACAAATGCAAGGCTTGATTCGATGCGGCGAAGTTGGCGGTAAATATTCCCGTGGGTTCTCCCTTGCGGTCAAAAATCGGTTCCGCCTGCTTCGCTTTCATGGCGTTATCCCATAATTCTCTCATGACATCCTCCTTTGACAGCTTCAGCGACTCCATAGCCTGTGCGGTTGTTACCGTCTAGATTTTTTCTCGCTCATAGAGAATCTCATCACGTCGTCTGCATATGTATGGAACCGGGTGATATGCTGTATTTGCCGCCCGGATATGCGCATAGTGGCGTGGTGAAGCGGAGTAAATTTACCGAGCAGCGCAAGATTGACGAGTGGCGGCAGTACTATAATGAGATGCGTCCCCACTCTGCATTGCAGTGGGCAACGCCAGCTGAATATGCCCGCCAGGCAAGGGAAAACGCCTTGTCCGGCAGGCCTGCTGAGCCGGAATTTTCCATTTTAGACCGGTGCTGATTTTGGGGGTGGGTCACTCTGAAGTGCATTATCGTGAAACGCGGTGCTCAGTGGGGGTGCGTCTCGATTCGGATAGTTGCGAAATGGGATCAATAGCCGCGGTAAGCGCCCGGAATAGTATGACTTGTGACCCATATTGCGACATTCTCCAGGTCACGCCGTCGAGACTATTACGATATACTTCATTTTCAAAGCGCGGAGAAGGACATGAAAATCCACGAGTACCAGGCTAAAGAGATTTTGCGCGAATATGGTATTCCCACGCCGCAAGGAAATGTTTGCTTCAGCGTTGAAGAAGCAGTGGAAGCCGCCAGAAAGCTGGATGGAAGTATCTGGGTGGTTAAAGCGCAGATTCACGCCGGCGGCCGGGGAAAGAGCGGTGGGGTGAAAGTGGCGAAATCGCTCGATGAAGTGAAACAATTTACCGGAAGAATGCTGGGTATGACGCTTGTTACGCATCAGACGGGGCCGCAAGGTCAAGTAGTCCGGCGAGTGCTTATCGAGAAGGGTGCGGATATCAGAATGGAGTTTTACGCTGCCATGGTCGTTGATCGCAGCAGTCGGCGCGTGTGCCTTATGGCAAGTTCTGAAGGTGGAGTGGATATCGAGGAGGTGGCAGTCAGTACGCCGGAAAAGATTCACAAGGTGTTCATCGACCCCGTGACAGGATTAACCGGACATGATGCAGAAGACATTGCCCGCAAGATTGGCATTGCCGAGGCCGCTGTTGCAGAAACCCGGACTTTATTGCAAGGTCTGTACCAGGCCTTTGACAGTATCGATGCATCGCTAGTCGAAATAAATCCGCTGATACTCACTGCTGATGATCATGTTGTGGCGCTCGACGCAAAAATGAATTTTGACGACAATGCATTATTCCGCCATCCGGAGATTGCGGTTCTACGGGATTTGGATGAGGAAGACCCTGCCGAAATTGAGGCCTCCAGATATGACCTCTCCTATGTCTCATTGGATGGCAATATCGGTTGTCTGGTCAATGGAGCGGGTCTGGCGATGGCAACTATGGACATTATCAAGCTCTATGGCGGAAGTCCCGCCAACTTCCTCGATGTGGGTGGCGGCGCCACTGCCGAGAAGGTGGCAGAAGCGTTCAAACTGATGCTACGTAACCCAAAACTGCAGGCTATACTGATAAACATATTTGGCGGCATCATGAAATGCGACGTGATTGCCGAAGGCGTTGTGACGGCCGCGCGAGAGGTGAAGCTGAACGTCCCGCTAGTGGTGCGGCTGGAAGGCACCAATGCGGATCTGGGCAAAAAAATACTGGCCAAATCCACGTTGTCCATTATTTTGGCGGGCAATATGGCGGATGCGGCAGAGAAGGCCGTGGCGGCGGCCAAATCGCCAGCAGGAACGTAGCATGGCTATTTTGATTAACCGGCATACCCAGGTCATGACTCAAGGCATTACAGGTAAAACGGGGCAATTCCATACCCGCATGTGCCGCGATTATGCCAATGGGAAGAATTGTTTTGTCGCCGGAGTGAATCCGAAGAAACCGGGACAGGATTTCGAGGGTATTCCAATTTATGCTACCGTCGGAGAAGCGAAACAGGCAACCGGAGCGACAGTTTCAGTGATCTATGTACCGCCGCCATTTGCCGCTGCTGCGATTGAAGAAGCGGTAGATGCGGAACTGGATCTGGTAATCTGCATTACCGAGGGCATTCCGGTTCGCGACATGATACGTACCTGTTATAAGATGCGAGGGCGTAAAACCCGGCTGATCGGCCCCAATTGCCCCGGCATTATTACGCCCGATGAAATCAAGATTGGTATCATGCCGGGTTATATCCACAAGAAGGGACGTGTCGGCGTTGTATCGCGTTCCGGCACCCTGACGTATGAAGCAGTCGCGCAATTAATGGAGCAGGGATTGGGGCAATCCACATGTATCGGGATTGGCGGCGATCCGGTAAACGGGTTGAAGCATCTGGACGTGATGAAATTGTTTAACGACGATGATGAAACGGATGCAGTCTTGATGGTCGGCGAGATTGGCGGATCTGATGAGGAAGACTGCGCCCGCTGGGTAAGGGAGAATATGAAGAAGCCAGTGGTGGGTTTCATTGCGGGAATGACTGCGCCGCCGGGCAGGCGCATGGGCCATGCAGGTGCGGTTATCTCCGGTGGCAAAGGCACTGCACAGGAAAAACTCGCCGTAATGGAAGAGTGCGGGATTAAAGTAGCCCGCAACCCTGCGGATATGGGCAAGCTGCTAAAATCGGTGTTGCAATAATATTGTAAAAACCTCCGAATAACTCTGCGCTGCCACCTTCGCCGGAAAACTCGCGGTTTTTTTCAGAAGTTCTTATGAAACCGCGTTAACAAAGATAATCATGGCGTTCTTGTAATGACCTTATTCTCACTCATTTTCGCTCTCCTGCTTGAGCAATGGCGTCCCGCTGGGGACCGCAACCCTGTCGTCTTGCTATTTCTCTCCTATGCAGACGCGCTGGAGCGCTATTTTAACACCGGCGTGCATCGTCATGGCGTTGCTGCATGGATCGCCGCAGTAGCTCCGGTACTTATATTTACAGGTTGGGTCTATTATTTATTGTATAGCCTCAACCCGCTGCTCGCGTGGGCGTGGAATGTGGTTATGCTATATTTCACCATGGGCTTTCGCCAGTTCAGTAGTTCATTCTCTGAAATCAAGGATGCACTTAAGAATGGTGATGTGCTTCTGGCCCGCAAATTGTTGAGGGAGTGGCGCGGAGTGGAAGCGGATGAACTGAGCAGCCAGGAAATCGCGCGCATCACTATTGAACTGGCATTAATTCATTCGCATCGACATGTATTCGGTATCATCGTGTGTTTTGCCGTCCTGCCGGGACCGCTAGGGCCTGTGCTGTATCGCCTTGCGGACTTGTTGAGCGAACGTTGGGGCGGCCGCACGGATCAGGAACCGGACGCATTTGGCCAGTTCGCCGCGAAAGCCTTCGAGATTATAGATTGGCTACCTGCCAGAACGACAGCAGTAGGCTTCGCTATCGCAGGCAATTTCGAGGATGCGGTTTATTGCTGGCGTGCACAAGCCGCATCATGGGTTGACCAGGCCCAAGGCATCATTCTGGCCAGCGGTGCTGGCGCACTCGGAGTCCTCCTGGGAGATTCATTGCGGGAGGCCGGGGGTAAGTACTATCGCCCGGAATTGGGGGTGGGCGAAGAGGCCGATATGGATTTTCTGCAAAGTACTGTTGGCCTGATTTGGCGTACCCTGGTTTTGTGGCTTCTCCTGCTTCTCCTATTGGAGATCGCGAGTTGGGCGGGGTAAGAAAAGAAGAAACTACTCATTGCTTACCCGAGGCAATTACGAAACCACCTGAGAGATTATCTATGCCAGTACCGTTGCTCATTGCCAATTCCGACCACGAAATCGCTCTGCTACCCGGTTTCGCCAATCGACAGGGATTGATCACTGGCGCGACGGGTACCGGTAAAACCATTACGCTACAAGTATTAGCCGAACGATTTTCCTCAATTGGCGTGCCCGTATTCATGGCCGATGTCAAGGGCGACTTGTCGGGCATTGCTGCGCCAGGCATTGATTCGCCGAAAATGAAAGAGCGGCTCGCGCAGCTTAAACTCGACGAGCCGCGATGGATGGCGTGTCCAGTCACGTTCTGGGATATATACGGAAAATCCGGACATCCCGTGCGTGCAACAATATCCGATATGGGACCGTTGCTGCTTGGGCGGTTGTTTAATCTGAACTACACGCAACAGGGCGTGTTGGCATTGGTATTCAAGATCGCGGATGATAACGGCCTGCTGCTGCTCGACATGAAAGACCTGCGCGCGATGCTGCAGTTCGTGGGCGACAACGCGAAGAATTTCACTGTTCAATATGGCAACATTTCAGCTGCCTCGATCGGGGCAATTCAGCGTTCGCTGCTTGAGATCGAGCAACAGGGGGGCAGTCACTTCTTTGGCGAGTCGATGCTCGATATCAACGACCTGATGCAGACGAACAGCGCAGGCCGAGGTGTGATCAATATTCTCGCCGCCGAGAAGCTAATGAATTCGCCCAAGTTGTATTCGACGTTCCTGTTGTGGATATTGTCCGAGCTGTTCGAGCACCTGCCCGAAATTGGCGATCCTGAGAAGCCAAAACTGGTATTTTTCTTTGACGAGGCCCACCTGCTATTCAACGAAGCGCCCAAGCCCCTGCTTGAGAAAATCGAGCAGGTGGTGCGATTGATACGATCCAAGGGGGTCGGGGTATATTTTGTGACACAAAATCCACTTGATGTTCCCGAGAGTGTTTTGGGACAGCTTGGTAACCGCGTTCAACATGCGCTACGCGCGTTTACGCCGCGCGACCAGAAAGCAGTAAGGTCCGCAACGCAAACCATGCGTGCGAATCCTGACTTCGACACCGAGAAAGTAATCACGGAACTCTCCGTCGGCGAGGCGCTTTTGTCATTGCTGGATGAGAAAGGCCGTCCTTCCATCGTCGCGCGGGCATTCATCATGCCGCCGGCATCGCGAATAGGTCCGATCACCGAGGCGGAGCGCGCAGCCATCATTAAATCATCGGTTATTTTTGGCCATTACGAACAGATGGTGGATCGCGAATCGGCATATGAAATAATCAAAAGCCGTACCGCAGTCAAGCAAGAGCCCGAGAGCGCGGCAGCGCCACACGATGGTGGTGCAGCGCAGAATGCCCAGGCGGGCGGAATGATGGATATGCTGGGCGATATGTTTCTCAGCAAGACCGGCCCGCGCGGTGGACATCATCCGGGTCTTCTCGATTCGGCTGCTAAAAGTGCGGCGCGTTCGATTGGCTCGCAGGTTGGTCGTGAGATCTTCCGGGGTGTTTTAGGAGGTATCTTCGGCGGTAAACGCGGGCGTTGATAATTTTAATATGCAATAACTTGTTGTCCGGAATTGGGGTGAGTCAACGTTGCGGTCGGTTGATAGGCTGCTGTTAACGTGCCAGAATAGTTAGCCGGAAGCAGCTCGAACATAGGGGGTAGTAATGCGTTGGCTCGTAGCGATTTTTTTCGTTCTTTTTGTTGCCGCTTGTGCGACGACCGAGCAGGGTAAGCGCCCCTCGGGACCGTTACCGCCAAGCACCCGGCCTACTTATAACCTTACAGGCTATTCGCCCGCCTTCAAGGATGGTTATATCGATGGTTGCGAGACTGCCAAAAAAACTTCTTATGGATTAAAGGACGAGCGCCGTTTTTCTACTGATAGTCAATATCGAATGGGTTGGAATGACGGGTTTAGCGTATGTCGTGGTAAACGATAAACGCTACCTAAACCCTAAACTGCGCTGGCGTAATATGTAAAATGCCGCTTAGAGATGAATTGGGTGCTCATTGCGTTGCCCTCCTGGAATCCTGGGTCGGGCTACGACGCTCTCCTCATAATATCCCGGTTGTTGTCAGCAACGGCTATCATGAAGGATTTGTTGGAGATTCTCTAACAATACTTCTGACGCGTCATACTTAGAAGATGGCGCAGGTAACGTGTGACACAGGGCTGAGTTATAATAACGTTTTTTGCAGCCCGCCATGAAACGTTTACTTACATTATTGCTGTGCCTCTCTGCGTTGCCCGTGGTCGCCCAAGAACCCCAGCTTGATGTACCGCCGCAACCTGCCCTATCGGTGGCTGCCAAGTCTTACATCCTCACCGACTTTCAAAGTGGACAGACTTTGGCCAGCCAGAATGTTCACGAACGCGTGGAACCTGCTTCCCTTACCAAGCTGATGACAGCTCATGTGGTTTTTTCGGCCCTTCAGCAGAAACGCATTTCCCTGACACAAGTCGTGCCCGTATCCGAACGCGCGTGGCGCACCCAAGGCTCGCGCATGTTCATCGAACCCAACAGACCGGTAACGGTCGACGAATTAATGCGCGGCATGATCGTGCAGTCCGGAAATGATGCCTGTATAGCACTGGCGGAAGCCGTCGCCGGCACGGAAAGTGCCTTCGTGCAGATGATGAACAAGGAGGCGGGGCGCCTGGGCATGAAAAACACACGCTTTGCTAACTCCACTGGCTTGCCGCATCCTGAGCATTACACTACTGCTCGCGATCTTGCTTTGCTGGCGGCAGCCATGATCCGTGATTTCCCGGAATATTACCCCCTGTATTCATTGCGGGAGTACACCTACAATAAAATCACACAACCCAATCGCAATCGCCTGTTGTGGCTCGACCCTAACGTAGACGGCCTCAAGACAGGTCACACCGAAGGCGCGGGCTATTGTCTCATCACTTCCGCCAGACGCGGCGATCGGCGGTTAATTTCCGTAGTAATGGGAACTGCCTCCGATAATACGCGTACTATGGAAAGCCAGCGTTTGTTGAATCACGGCTTTCAGTTCTACGATACCGTACACTTGTATCACAAGGAGCGTGAGGTGATTGCCATTCCGCTATGGAAAGGCGCGCAGAACAAGCTCAAGACGGGGTTTGGTTATGATGTTTATTTCTCGCTCCCCAAGGGTCAGGCGGATAAGTTGAAAGCCAAGATGGAATACAAGCAACCTTTGATTGCTCCTATTAATGCTGGACAAAAAGTAGGTGTAGTGAAGTTCTCGCTCGATGGCAAACCCATGGCTGAGCATCCGCTGGTGGCGCTGGAAACCGTAGGGGCAGCAAATTTCTTTGGCCGTAGTTGGGACAGCATGCAATTACTATTTAATTAGTGCGAATTGATGCGTAGATGCTCCACTACTGAACTTCTTTACAAGGGTCATCATGATTTATCTCAACGGTGATTTTATGCCTATCGAGGAAGCCCGTATTCCCGTGTTGGATAGAGGCTTCATTTTTGGCGACGGTGTGTACGAAGTGATCCCCGTGTATTCTCGCAGGCCTTTTCGTTTGGCCGAGCACCTGCTCCGCCTTCAGGACAGCCTTGATGGCATTCGCCTGCTAAATCCACATTCTAATGAGCATTGGAGCAGCTTGGTGGAGCAAATAATAGCCCGAAACGAAAGCGAGGATCAGTACCTCTACTTGCATATAACCCGTGGAGTGGCCAAACGCGATCATGCTTTTCCGAAGGGTGTCATGCCAACGGTATTCATCATGAGCAATCCGTTGCTGGCGCCGCCCAAGGAGTTGCTTGCTAGTGGCGTTTCCGCTATCACAACGGACGACAACCGATGGCTGCGATGCGACATTAAGGCAATTTCACTGTTGCCCAATGTGTTGTTACGACAAATGGCAGTTGATGCAGGCGCAGTGGAGACAGTATTGCTGCGCGAAGGCTTTATGACCGAGGGTGCGGCCAGCAATATTTTTGTGGTCAAGAATGAAACTCTGCTGGCTCCGCCAAAAAATCATTTGATGCTGCCCGGTATTACCTATGACGTTGTGCTTGAGCTGGCGGCCGCACATAAAATCCCGAATGAAGTAAGGACGGTTTCTGAATATGAAATGCGCACCGCACAGGAATTGTTGCTGACGTCCTCAACTAAAGAAATCATGCCCATCACCCGCCTCGACGGCAAACCGGTGGGCGATGGTAAACCGGGACCGATGTTTGCCCTTCTGTATCAACTCTACCAGAATTACAAGGTCACCGTAATGCGGGATGCCGTTTCAATATCCTAGAAATTCCTCAAGCCTTGAATATCCCCGATCCTCTATCCTTGATCGAATATCCCTGCGATTTTCCCCTTAAGGTCGTTGGGCGGGTGGATGGGCTACCGGCTAAACTAGCGATTCACTCGAAACGTGACGCCATCACACCTTCTCTCCGGGAGGATTCTCCTCTCTCAGGGGCGGTGAAGCATTGGCGGCAGGACTTCATAGAGGCGGTGCTGACGATAGTGAAACGCCATGCTCCTGATTTTGATGAAGAAACTCTGGAGTTCAAGATCAGTAAAAGAAATACGTATTTGAGCCTTACCTGCACCATTCGCGCCATTTCACGCCCCCAGCTGGATGCGCTATATCAAGAGCTTTACGACCATCCGATGGTGGCGATGGTACTTTGAAAATCGGGAGTTTGACTCGTCCCTGGATACTTCTATGAATCATGCGTACCTTGTGCCTAAACCAGACGTTGAGCCAGAGACTGAAAGATCCGCCATCAATATCAAATATACCGGCTTGGTGGATTATCTTTCCACCTGGCAGGCAATGAAGGATTTCACCGTATCCCGCACGGAGCGCACGCCCGATGAAATTTGGCTATTGCAGCATCCCCCGATTTATACCCAGGGCATTGGAGGCAAACCGGAACACCTGCTCTACAACAATGGCACTCTCGTAGTCCGGACAGATCGGGGTGGGCAAATAACATACCACGGCCCAGGGCAAATTGTTGCCTATCTGCTGTTGGACATGCGTCGTCTTAAACTTGGCGTGCGCGAACTGGTCAGAAAAATGGAGGGTGCCGTGGTAGACTTACTGGATGACTATCGCATCGGGGCGGAGGGGCGCGTGGATGCACCCGGTGTGTATGTAAACGGAGCAAAAATCGCTGCGTTGGGGCTGAAAATAAAAAATGGCTATTGTTACCACGGCCTGGCTCTTAATGTGGATATGGATTTAGGACCGTTTGCCGCAATTAATCCATGCGGCTATTCAGGCTTGCGAGTAACTCAGACCATAGACCTGGGAGTAGCCGACGGACTGGAAATATTGAGCAGTAAGCTTGCTGATAAACTGCAACGGAGGCTTCCGAAGCGTTAAAAAATTCAAGATATGAATCTTAAATATGACTTTATCGAGTACTGAGTTTTTTTGCCATGACAATTGAGACCCGCCAGAAAGGTGCGGATAAAACCGCACGTAATCCAATAAAAATTCTGCCGCAATCCCGGGACGAAGTATTGCGCAAGCCATCGTGGATACGGGTACGTTCGTCCAATAGTCAGGAGTTTTACGAAGTCAAACGGATTCTGCGGGAACAGAAACTTCATACGGTATGTGAAGAAGCTTCCTGCCCTAATATCGGCGAATGCTTTGGCAAAGGTACCGCTACCTTCATGATTCTGGGTGACCTCTGCACCCGTCGCTGCCCGTTCTGCGACGTGGCACATGGCAAGCCCGCACCGCCAGCTGCCACGGAGCCATTGCACTTGGCACAGTCCATTGCGGCCATGAAGCTGAAATATGTCGTTATTACCAGTGTGGACCGTGATGATTTGCGCGACGGCGGCGCCCAGCATTTTGTGGATTGCATACGTCAGGTTCGTATCCACTCGCCGCTGACAAAAATAGAAATTCTCGTACCCGATTTTCGGGGAAGACTGGACGTCGCGCTGGAGAAATTATTCGCTTGTCCGCCAGATGTATTGAACCATAATCTTGAAACAGTGCCTCGCCTCTACAAGCAATGTCGCCCGGGGGCCAATTACGCGCATTCGCTCAAATTGCTAAAAGATTTTAAAGCGCATTTTCCAGGAATTCCTACTAAATCCGGGTTAATGCTGGGCTTGGGAGAAACCGATGAGGAAATTCTCGAAGTGCTCCATGACTTGCGCGAACATGATGTCGAGATGCTTACCATAGGTCAATACCTGCAACCCAGCACTGGACATTTACCTGTATTGCGGTATGTTCATCCAGATGGGTTCAAGGAATTCGAGCGTGCCGCGATAGAGATGGGATTCAGCAATGCTGCCTGTGGGCCGATGGTGCGTTCCAGTTATCATGCCGATCAGCAGGCACATGAAGCAGGCATAACATAACTGCAGATATCAAACGCATTGGTTCAACCATAAATAAGGCAGGCGTTTTTGAGAGAATAAAACAGGGCACTCAACAGGAGTCATTCCCATGCGTAGTATCACTGCCTTTCTTGTTTGTTTTTTCATTTCAATGCCTGCCATGGCTACGGGAATTGGCATTCTCTCAGACGAAGAAGCGACCGATGCCCTGAAGCAGGCACTGATTCAAAGTGCTGGCGTCGCGGTGGATAAACTGGGAGTAGCAAATGGATTTCTCGAGAATCCCAAAGTCAGGATTCCCTTGCCCGGCCCACTACAAAAAGTAGAGGGGGTCATGCGTACTTTGGGCATGGGCAAGTATGCCGAGGGTCTGATTGTTACCATGAATCGAGCGGCAGAGACGGCATCGGCCGAAGCCAAGCCACTGTTGGTGGATGCGGTGAAAAGCATGTCGGTGGAAGACGCGAAGAAGATACTGACCGGCGCTGATGATTCGGCCACTCAGTATTTCCGTGAGACCACTTCTGAGGAACTTGCCCAAAAATTCCTGCCCATCGTGAAGAAGGCGACAGACGAGGTGGGCATGGCTAAAAAATATAACGAGTTCGCCGGCAAGGGCGCGAAATTCGGCCTGACGGCAGAAAAAGGCGGCAACATCGAAAGTTACGTTACACAAAAAGCACTGGATGGTCTTTACCTGATGATGGCTGAAGAAGAGCGTGCCATCCGCAGCGACCCGGAGGGGCAAAGTAGCAAGTTGTTGCAGAAGGTATTTGGTACGCTTAAATAGCCGCGTCATTGCTTAGGATATTGAAAGAAAAGATAAAAAAGAGTTTATTTGGAAGCCTGTAGCAACGGCTACAAACAAGCCATAGTCTTCTCTGGAATTCTTTCTAACAACGACCATCAATGATCATCATTAATCGTGGATCGGCGCGCGTCATTTCCAATCGCATGTCCGTGACATTGCCTATATCCGATATCGTCACCCTATCTCAACGGCAGTCCCAGTGCGCTGCCCGCTCCGGTTTCTGGCGTCGAGTGCCAATCTGACATAGGCCAGTTGTTAGTGCTTCGTAATCGGTGCGGGGCTGTTGACGTTGACATATTTGTGGAAAGTATCGTCAAGTTTGGTCTGGTATTCATTTAACCGCGGGTCTTTCCCGTATGCGTCTGCAAGTTCGAGTATTGCCTTATTAAAGCTTTCATCGCCGGTGCGTATAGATAGCGTTACCAATCCGTTCTTGGCGAACTCAGCATCCCAACGCGCACGTATCGCTGACCAGAACTCGGAAGTCGATGTCCAATAGGCCAGGGCTGGTCTAAAGTCGTAGCCTTTAATGCGCCGGTACTCGTTGAAACCGAACTCGCGGACCAATACCACGTCTTTGCCGTCTTCTCCGCGCACTACCTTGGTATTGTCCTGTTCGTGCGTCCAGCCCTGTGGGGCGATTGTGTGACGATTTTCCGCATTGATCAGCTGATAGTCCTCGCGCGTAGTGTATTCACGTCGAGGCAACGGGCGCCAGTTGCGCTCAGAGGTCCAGGTTGACACGCCGTACTTGTGGTTCCATTTACCGTTGCCGGAATAACGCGGCGCGTCATTTACTTCATACACCAATTGTGTCCATGTACCAGGGATCGTGGCAGCCTCACGTTCCCGCTGCTCGAAGCGCTCATTGCCGACGTATACCCAGTGCTTCGGTGATTCGTAAACCCAGTCCTGACGCCAATGCTTGGTTACAGTACCGCCACCCATTACAAGGATATGTTGCAAAGAGATCCGTTTGCCCGAATCCTCGACCAGAACTACGGTCTCGAACGCGGTGCTACGCTTGGGTTGCTTGCGCTCGTAGCCCGGCTTTAATACTACTGTCTCTTCGAAATTGAACTTGACCTGGTAACCACCCAGCATTGCAAGAATGGCCCGGCGATCGCAATCGAATGAACGTTCGCTGGCAGCACAGCCAGCAACCGGTCGCTCAACAGTGGGATAGTCAGAGGAAGAAGGTTTTGTCAGAAAGGATCTGCCAGCGCATGCGCTGAGAAGCGGCAGCGCGAGCAAGCATGTTGCAATCGCAAAGGAACGTCTCATGTACATCTCCTTATGATGAAGCCTGATTGCTCAGGAAAGAAATCTGGTGAACCCGAAACTGGCCTTTGGCTGAACATATCCTTTGTCTTCTAATGTTGCTTTATATATCGTGCGCGGTTCTGATCAGGCTGGTGAGAGAGGTTGACTGACGAGACAGTACGAGAAATAAGATTCTCGTTACGCATGATAAGTAGAGGTTATTCCTCACCCATTGTTCAATTATAATTTTCGCGTTTTGCCGGATATGAGACTTAATTTTTACTGGGATAGCTAAATTCGCTGGCATGGCAGTTTCATGAAGCTATCATTCATAAATACAAATAATAATCATTATTATTTGCTATGTAAAGAGAGATTTTGAATCTCTGATGTATGATGCTGCCCGCGCGCAGTTTTCTATAATCAATGGACATATATTCCCGAATTTCGTCTGGCCCCAAATATCTCATAAATTTCCCCACTAGTGCTGAATGCATGCCAGACGATTTTGCGGGAATTGAGATAGACAGGGAGGTGCATCGGACCAACTATTATCAAACGGGTTTGGGGTCTCACCTATTACACTCAAAGTGATGGATCCTTCTTTTCCCCCGGTAGCTCCGCGGAAAGCCAGTCAATCAAAATCCCGATCAGTTTGTCGCTCGCGTCCGTCAGGGCGTGAACTGCGCCGATGGCATTGGCTGTAGGCGCTGCTTGCTCCACGTTGAAGCTGCGCTGGGCCAATAACATACGAGTGCTACGCTCGATGAGGCTGGCGCGTAATCTGACTACCGCGCGACTCTGGTCAGTTGTATCAAATATCTGGGTGAATTCTTCCAGTTCAAGCCGGAGCGTGTAATCCGCTCCCACGCCGTCATTGGCGCTTACTACGCCATCATTGCTGACGGCGGCGAGCCGGCTTTTGATTCGCTGAGTAAGCAGGATCGCGGGAGCCGCCGCCCAGCGATTGTTGGCATAGACATATGATTGCGCAAGGTCCTGATACGCCAGACGATATTGAATTGCCGGGTTATCCAGCCACACGGGGGATGCCGCCATCACCAGCAGGCTTGCCGATAGGCGCGGCTGGCTATATGCGCCGGCAGCACTGGATACAGCTAATCTCTGCAAACCGAAGTCGTATATAGCTGGCGTTGTCTGGGTTCGGGGTGCTGCACACCCGGCAAGCATCATCATTCCAATAATTGGGATCATTCTCATTTGGAAATTCCTTGAGGTGATATAAAACCATCTTCTCCCGGACCCGGTGGTAGCGGCGATCTTCCAAACAGCAGACTTCGAGGTTGCTCTTCAAGTTGCAGAAGAAATCGGTCTACACTGCGCGTGTTGCGCGTGATGCCGTTGGTTGCTTCCCGCAGTTTATGCATGGTGTCGGTAAGTTCTCCGGCAGTTTGAGACAGGCTGTCAACGGCGCCTCCCTGTTGATGTATTTTTGCCGTAACCCGGTTAAGGTCGGTTACCAGTTGATCGGTGTGTTTCAGTACCGAACTTGCGTCGGCTGCCAAGCCAGGCAAGGATTTAAGGCCAGGCTCCAACTGTTTGACGGCGCCGCGCAAACGGCTGGTCACACCTTCAGTATTCTCCAGTATGTGTGAAAACCGTGTCTGGTTCTGATCGCTAAGCAGCAAATTCAATCGCTCCACCAATCCGTTGGCGTTGCTGAGCAGGCGTTGCCCCGACTCGGCAATACTATCCAATGCGGATGGACGAAAAGGAATCTGTGCGGGGTTGTCTGCGTCAGTCTGCAATCGTTCAGCTTGTTTGCCGTCGTCATTCAATTGCACGAACGCAAGACCGGTCAATCCCTGGTAGCCAAGCTGCGCGTATGCATTTTTGGTCAGCAACAGATCTCGATCTACAGCAATTCGGATTAAAATGGAGCGCGGGTTTTTTGGATCCAGACGGATGCCTTCTACCTTACCGACGCTCACCCCACGATAACGTACTACTGCCTGGGGGTTAAGTCCAGTAATGGGGAATTCCGATACCAGGAGATATTTGTCACGTGTAGCGGTACCTCCGCTGAACCACATGGCCACGGCCGCTACGGCTGCACTTAGAAAAATTACGAATAAACCCGCCGCAAGGGCATGGGCACGGTTTTCCATAATAGCTCCCTATAGAACGTCGCCAGTATTTCCCAGCGCTTTCTTGCCACGCTCACCGCGGAAAAAGTTTGCGACGAATGGATGGCTTGTACCCACAACTTCCCGCAGACTGCCGAGCGCCACGATGTGCTGCTCCGCCAGGACAGCCACGCGATCAGAGAGCGCCACAAGCGTATCGAGATCATGGGTCGCCATGACAATCGTCAGCGTCAATTCGGTACGCATTGTCTGGATCAGCTTGACGAAGCCCTCGCTAAGTTCTGGATCCAGCCCGGCGGTGGGCTCGTCGAGAAACAGCAGTTCCGGATCCAGGGCCATGGCGCGCGCCAGTGCAATACGTTTGACCATGCCCCCGGAAAGTTCGGCAGGCATCTTGCTCGCGTGTTTCGGTTCGATATCCACCATTTTTAGCTTGAGCATAACCAGATCGCGTATCAAGCCCTCGTCCAGCGTGCGCAGCTCGCGCATCGGCAGCGCGATATTGTCATATACAGATAATGCGCTGAATAATGCGCCTTTTTGAAACAACACTCCACAGCGGTTGCGCATGTATTGCAATTTTTTGCGGTCATGCCCATATAACGGTTCGCCGAAAATCCGAACCTCACCTTGCGCCGGCATTTCCAGACCCAGCATCTGCCGCATCAACGCGGTCTTGCCACTGCCCGAGCCACCTACCAGTACGAGTACTTCTCCAGGGCGTACGCAAAGATTAATATCTTCATGCACTACATGGCTGCCGAAGCGGGTATGTAGCCCTTCGACCTCAATAATGCACTCTTCGTTCGTCATCAGATTATCGCCCTATTTCAGTCCCACATTGGAAAAAACAATAGCGAAAATCGCATCAATAATAATTACGACAGTGATGGCGGTCACGACTGAATTTGTGGTGCCTTCCCCCAAGCTCTCGGTATTGGATTTGATCCTCAAGCCGAAATGGCAAGAAATTAGCGCAATCACCATGCCGCACACCGCGCCCTTGCCCAGTGCCAACCATAAATTCGCCACCGGCACTACATCCGGAAGCTTATTCAAAAAAAACTGATAACTGAGTCCTAGCTGTATTTCGGCAACTACCATCCCTCCGACCAATGCGACGGCGCTGGTCCATAGCACAACGAGGGGCATCGCTATCCCCAGTGCCATAATTTTTGGCAGGACCAGCCGCAGACTATGAGGTATCCCCATCACGGTCAATGCATCCAGTTCCTCGGTTACCCGCATTACGCCCAATTGTGCCGTCATGGAAGAGCCGGAACGCCCCGCTACCAATATCGCGGCAAGCATTGGGCCAAGCTCACGAATGATGCTAATGCCAAGGATATTGATAATGAATATGTCGGCGCCAAACGTCTGCAATTGCCTGGAGGAGAGAAAACTCAGCACGACGCCAATAAGAAATCCCACCAGCGCAGTAATACCCAACGCCTGGGCTCCCGTACGGTATAAGTTCGCGGAAATTTCACGCCATGGGATACGGGCTGGGTGACTGATCAGATATTTTGCATCCAGCAGCACTTGACCAATCAATATAAGGAGCCCGGTAGAATGTTCCCACAGCAGAAAAACAGCCTTCCCGAGAATTGTGATTGGCCACAGCAAACCACGCGGGGTGGGTGCGGGAGCGGAAGGTGCCTCCTTCATACGGTCGAACAACCTCTCGTGCTCCGGCCGCAGCACCAAATGCGTGGGACGACGCGAGCCCCAGGCGCGCCACAACAGTACCGCCCCCGCATCATCCAATTGCTCGATTCCGGTTAAATCCCACCGTAGTTCCGGATCGGTTGCATACGCAACGAGGTCAGTGGAAAGCGTCTGTACCCGCTGCCCGAGCGCAGCCAACGTATAGCTGCCCGCAAGCACCAAACGAAACGTCCCGTCGTCGTTGGTTACACGGCGCAATACTATCGACGAATTGCCGCCCAGATTTTCCGGCATGGTTATTGAGTCCGGGTAAAATTTAACAATACTACAGACAGGCTAAATCGAACTTCGATTGTCTATTCCCACCTTCTTCCATTCTGTATGGCGAAGCTGCTCTCACTTTCGTCGTGGAAACAGAAATCTGTATTTGCATTTCATATAGTGGTGAATACAGTCCGCTCAATTTCGTAGTAGAACTCATTCGAGGTTTTCCGGTCAAGCATTGGGTGCTCAAAGGTCATTTGAATGAGGAATAAATACCGGGGGCCTTCTTGACCAGGTTTGCAACAGTCGAATTCCTTCCTCGCACGCCACCCTGGTGATTCGTTTATTTCTTTTTCCGCGCGTTCCATTCCCACCTTAATCAATACCCGTTCGGGAAAAAGTGACGGAAGTTTTTACACTATAGCCTCGCTATTTTCCAAAATGAATTTAAATATCTGTTTATCAAGAATATTCGGTTATGGCATGAGATTTGCTTAGAAGTAGTAGAAATACAAAATATCAAAACCAATAAGGAAAATAAAAATGAAAAAGTTTTTCGCAAGAGGGGTGGCAGCAGTGATGTTCTCAGGGTTGGCTGGTCCTGTTCCTGCAGCCTTGATAAAGTGGGATACAGATACTGGTTCAAGTTCGACTGCAACAAGTTGCACCAGCGGCGTAGGAAATGGCTGCACCTTTACTAAGGGCGGGGAAGTTTTAAAGGCTCGGGCTTATGCGACAAACAATGACTCAGGTTCGGGTGATTTCAAGAAAGCAACGATCAATGTTTATGACGGCGGGATTGGCGTAAGGAACCCCGATCAAAGCGCGGAAAAAAGTTCGCCCAACCACTCAATTGATAATAATGGCAGAGATGACGTCGTAGTCTTCGAGTTTAACAGTTCGCTGTTTGACCCTGCTAGTTTTATGATCGGTTGGAAGAGTGGCGATGCAGATATTCGCGCCTGGATTGGTGGAGGAAACCTTGCTGCAGGTTTCGACTTTACGGGTGAGCAATTCTCCGATTTTGCCGGCCTTGGCTTTACGTCATTCAGCTTTAACAATGTTGCCATCGATACGGCAAAAGACTTTAATACCGCGCTCACTGGTCGTTATCTGATTTTTGCGCCGGCACTTTATAATACAGCTGGCGCCGATAGCACATATGATTATTTCAAGATCAGCCAGATAGCAGGGGAGTATAAGGTATCGGAGCCTGGAACAGCAGCCTTGCTTGGCATTGCTTTAGCTGGCTTCTGGGCAAACAGGCGGCGCTACACAAAGTAGTCGAAGGAACAATAATAAATATGCAATAATCATAATAATAAGAATGGCAAAATCAGGGCTGGAGTAACATTCCATATATTGGAAGTTAATCTAGTCCTGATTATTTTTCCTGGAATTACGCCTTTTATGCCACGTTAGAAGGCCTCTCACCAAGAGGTTTTTGTAAAATGTCGAGGCGATGCTCCGTTAATGTTTGTGATGTGAGGGCTGTGCTTCCATCTGCGAGGCTCGCTCGTTGATAAGAATCTGATAACCGGCGTGACACGCCACACACGTTTTCATGGATTCACTTAGTTGTCGTAGCGTATGTTTAGGATCGGCCAAGGATTTAGCGTCATCAGCCAGTTGGTCAAAAGCCTTATGCGTCGACATGCCAAGCTGCATAAATTTCCTTGGCAGTACCGCCTTGAGATGGCCTTCGGCCTTATGCGTCATGTTCGTACCGAGCGGACGGGCATAGCTTTCCACGGATGCCATATCTTCCCTTGAAAGCGCTTCCAGGATATCCTGCGTGCCTGCTAATAAAGCTCGCATTTCCGTAAGGACGTGATGTCGCTGAACCTCCGTAAGGTATAAAACCTGACGTTTATCGATTTTATCCGCCATGGCACTAGCGGCGGCAAGGATGAGAGCGATACCAAGTATCTTTTCCAAATTAATCTCCTCGTAAGATTAAGATTCGAGTCCAGAATGTAGCTTAGCCGCAGTATTCTAAATACATGTGCGCAATCCGTTGTGTGTTTCCGATCCGGCGCTCATATTATTCGCTTGCCTGTACCACCTTCGCTTGCAAATCATGTGCATCGGAGCTGGTAATTTCCACATCGACAAATTCTCCGAGCTTCACATCTTTCGCGTTAGCGATGTAGACGACACCATCGATTTCGGGAGCATCGGCAGCGCTCCGGGCAATGGCAATTCGTTTTTGTACTTCATCCACCAAGACGGTCATACGTTTACCGATTTTTCGAATAAGGCGCGCGGCGCTGATTTTTTCCTGCACCGCCATGAACCGCGCGCGACGTTCTTCTTTTATCTCTTCCGGAATATGATCAGGTAGCGCATTCGCTACGGCACCTTCCACCGGCGAGTAGGCAAAGCAGCCGACACGATCCAGTTGCGCTTCCTGAAGGAATTCCATAAGTTGTTCAAATTCTGCTTCAGTTTCGCCGGGAAACCCAACGATAAAGGTGCTGCGTAGCGTGATATCCGGACACACCTCGCGCCACTGCATGATGCGCGCCAGATTATTCTCGGAACTGGCAGGGCGCTTCATGGCCTTCAGGATGCGAGGGCTGGCGTGCTGAAATGGTACGTCGAGGTAAGGCAGGATTTTTCCTTCAGCCATCAGCGGTATCACTTCATCCACGTGCGGATAGGGATAGACATAGTGCAAACGTACCCAGACGCCAAATTCACCCAAGGCACGCACCAACTCGGTCATGCGGGTTTTGAGTGGCCGGCCTTGCCAGAAGCCAGTGCGATATTTTACGTCAACGCCATATGCGCTGGTGTCTTGCGAAATTATCAGTAATTCCTTGACACCGGCATTGACCAAGTTTTCTGCCTCCTGCATGACCTGATTAACGGGGCGACTGACCAGATCGCCACGCATGGAGGGAATAATACAGAATGTACAACGATGATTACAGCCTTCGGAGATCTTGACATAGGCATAATGCCGGGGGGTGAGCCGTATCCCCTGCGGGGGAACGAGGCTAGTGAATGGATCATGCGGTTGTGGTAGATGCATGTGTACCGCTGCCATGACTTCCGGCAAGGCGTGTGGACCGGTAACCGCCAGTACCCGTGGATGAGCTTTCTTGATTACATCACCCCCTTCTTTTGCGCCCAGGCACCCCGTGACTATGACTTTTCCGTTTTCTGTCAGCGCTTCACCGATGGCATCGAGCGATTCCGCCACTGCACTGTCGATAAAGCCACAGGTGTTGATTACCACTAGGTCGGCGTCCTCATATGTCGAGGAAGTAGCATATCCCTCTGCACGTAGCTGAGTGAGGATCTGTTCGGAATCGACCAGTGCCTTGGGGCAACCGAGTGAGACAAAGCCGATTTTTGGGGTTGAGTGTTTGAGGGATGGCATCGGATACCGAAATATGGTTTATAAATGAGGTTCTTGCAAAATGGACAGGCTAAGCGGAATTATTTTCATCTGACGGATAAAAATTGAGTTGGGCGCTGCCATTGCTGGCAAGATGGAGGTTCCAAAGACTACATCAACGCCGAGGATGGATACTACGCAACGGATTAAATTAATGCAACGGTGGACGGTGGTTCAGCATGAACTGATGCCCGAATTAAGATCTGATGTTGGCGCGCTGACACCGAAACTGGAGAAGCTGATTCACACGCTTGAATGGGTGCGGATCGAAGAATTTGTTGGGAGCACC
>JACCWK010000236.1 GCA_013697655.1 Nitrosospira sp. | reverse complement strand
GATATCAACCTTGGGAAATTACTCGAATATGAACGAATTGATTTCAAATCGGCACCAAAATATATTGCTTGCTAATCCGCGCCAACACTTAATCTCAACACATGAATTTGCTGTTTAACCGGACACTACTGACATTCTATCTACAAGATGCCTTGCAAGGCAGGAAAATATTGAAGAGAATTATGCAACATATGCGGAAGTTAGGAGTCTCGAATAAACCCTATCAGCGCGCTCCGAATTCATCAAGCAGCATGTTGCATCAGAAATCATTTTTTTCATGAAACTGTCTCCTATCCGGATGAATCGATAGTGCTATACTCTCCGCTTAAACCTATCTTTGGAGACCTTCATGAAGAAAATATTGACCCTGTTGACCTTGGCCATTCTTAGCTTCGGATTAGCCGCCTTTGATGCTGAAGCAAAACGCTTCGGTGGAGGTAAAAGTATCGGCAAGCAACGTGAGGCTGTAAGCCCGCAAGCCGCGTCCAAGCCAGGGCAGGCAGCAACTGCTGCACCTGCCGCAGCCGCGAGCGGCAATAAATGGATGGGGCCGCTGGCCGGTTTGGCTGCGGGGGGGCTGCTGGCGGCACTATTCATGGGCGGCGCGTTTGAAGGCATCAATATGATGGATGTACTCATGTTGGCAGCGTTGATGGCTGCGGTTTTCTTTGTCGTGCGTATGTTGCGCAAACCGCGTCAGGAGCAGCCTGCGCGTCCAATGCAGTATTCAGGCATGGGAGCAAACCCTGGTAGTAGTGGCATTCCGCCCGCGGCGGCAACGGCGGCGGGGGCGAGCATGGCGGCAGCAGCACCGGTCGAAGCAGCGTCTACCCACGGTAGCGGCACAAATATCCCCGCGGATTTCCAGGTCGAGCCGTTTCTGCGTAATGCCAAAACTTCATTCATTCGCCTGCAGGCAGCCAACGATGCGCGTGATGTGAGCGATATCCGGGAATACACTACTCCCGAAATGTTCGCAGAGATCAGCATGCAGATCACCGAACGCGGTGGGGAGGTCCAGAAAACCGAAGTGATTGCTATCAACGCGGAATTACTTGAAGTAGCTACCGAAAAAGATCTGGCTATTGCCAGTGTTCGGTTTAACGGGCAATTACGGGAATCGCCCGGCCAGTCGCCGGAAGCCTTTGATGAAATCTGGCATGTGCAGAAAAACCTGAAAGACCCTGAATCCGTCTGGTTGCTGGCAGGAATTCAACAAACTTCCTAGATTTTAGTTGCCATGTTGGCATCCGTCGCGATAGCTCCGCTCAACCACTTACTGCGTGGAGAAAGCTGGGCGCGCAAGCGGCTGCAACCTTGTGCGGGCAAAACGGCGCGTTTTCGGGTTCCACCCTTTTTTAACCTCGCGCTGACCGTGCAGGCCAGTGGTGAGTTAGCCACTGCGGCAGTTGGGGTTTCCGACGACGCTGTCTTCACCCTCGCTCCAGGTTTGCTTCCGCGTCTACTTGCGCATGACGAAGACGTCTGCCATGAAATACGGATTTCCGGCGATAACGCCTTTGCTGAAGAAATTCTCCATATCGGAAAAAACCTGCGTTGGGACGTGGAGCAGGATTTAAGCGAGGTAATCGGTGATATCGCCGCGCATCGTTTGGTGCAGGCGGGCGACCGTCTGGTGTCTTGGCACGGCGAAACCATTCGCAATTTATCTCAGACGCTCGTGGAATACCTGACGGAAGAACAGCCCCTGCTAGCCAAGCCTGTTGATATGCATGAACTCATTCATGACGTAAATGCATTGCAGGATGATGCAGCAAAATTGGAAGAACGGGTAAAAGTACTCGGTATCAGAAGACCTCTATAAACTTGAGAAGATTATTAAGGAATTTCTGGATATGCCCCGTGGAGCGCTTTGCTGGAAAAATCGGGAATTATCCAGAGGCTCCCTAACTACGAACGAATTGCCGGCTTTAGAATAAATGCGTTTCTTTCGTCTTCTCAAAATACTCGCTGTAGCATTCCGTTTCGGCCTCGATGAATTTTTTCTCGGCCATGAGCGGCTTCGTCTATTGCGGCCTCTGGTCAGAGCGGCAACATTCTGGCGGCGGCTGGAACGGGCGCGGGCCGAGCGCCTTCGTCTGGCGTTGGAAGCACTGGGGCCTATTTTTGTCAAATTCGGGCAGATGCTTTCCACCCGCCGCGATCTTCTACCACAGGATATTGCTGACGAACTGGCGAAACTGCAAGATCAGGTTCCGCCGTTCCCTTCCAGCCTCGCCCTCTCGACGCTCGAACAGGTATACGGAAAACCCGTCAATGAAGTATTTTTGCTATTCGACGCCGAGCCGGTAGCCAGCGCATCCATCGCACAGGTGCATCTGGCGGTCCTGCACGATGGCACAGAAGTTGCGGTAAAAGTGTTGCGCCCCGGAATTGCTCCGATAATCGCTCATGACATAGCATTGATGGAAACCGGCGCCTGGCTGGTTGAAGCGCTGTGGCCCGACGGCAAGCGATTGAAGCCCCGCGAAGTAGTGACCGAATTCGCACGGCATCTTGGTGATGAGCTTGATCTGATGCGCGAAGCGTCCAACTGCAGCCAATTGCGACGTAATTTTCTTGATTCCCCCTGGCTGCTGGTGCCGGAAGTCTACTGGGACTACTGCTATTCGGGAGTCATGGTAATGCAGCGCGTAAAAGGTATACCTATTAGCCATGTGGCGGAATTGCGGCAGCAGGGAGTCGATATCCCAAGGCTTGCCCGTGTTGGAGTGGAAATATTTTTTACACAGGTATTCCGTGACGGCTATTTCCATGCCGACATGCATCCCGGTAATATTTTTGTAGGCAGCGACAGTCGTTACATTGCAGTGGATTTCGGCATAATGGGGACACTCACTGACGAGGACAAGAATTATCTGGCTCAAAATTTTCTGGCGTTTTTTCGACGTGATTACAAACGCGTCGCAGAAGCGCACGTCGATGCGGGATGGGCGCCAAAAGATACGCGAGTTGATGATTTCGAAACTGCGATCCGTGCAGTTTGTGAACCTATTTTTGATAAACCACTAAAGGAGATCTCCTTTAGTCGTGTACTGTTGCGGCTATTTCAGACGTCGCGCCAGTTTAATGTTGAAATCCAGCCGCAACTGGTAATGCTTCAAAAAACCCTGTTGAATATTGAAGGATTAGGACGCGACCTCGACCCCGACCTTGATCTATGGACAACTGCAAAACCATTTCTGGAGAATTGGATGTCCGAACAACTCGGCTGGCGCGGGCTAACCCGCCGTCTGAGTAAGGAGGCATCAAGCTGGGCCGTGATATTGCCGCAATTTCCGCGGCTTATGCATCATGCTTTAAGCGACAATCGCGCCCAGATACTGGAAGAAAAGCTAACCGCATTAGTGGTTGAAGAGAAACGCCAAAGCCGCTTGCTGACTATTGTTGCTCTGTTGCTTGCGGCGCTGCTGCTGTGGCAGGTATGGCAATAAACTGCCCAAGCATCTCTACTGCATTGACTGCCCTTCGATGGTATTGCGTCAGATCCCAGATCAGTAATTAGCCTGGCCAGAGATGACATTTTACACCTTGTAGCATCTCCTCCCATTCGCTTCGTCCGGACAAGTTTATCCAGTTCAACCATCTTCGCCCGACGGATACACCCATGGCAACGATCATGGAAAGATCAGCTGATTAACCCATGCGTGAATTTTGGTAGAATCCAGCTTTTAATTGGCATGACAACGCGATGGCGCTATTAGAAATCCGTAAGGTGACACGGCGCTTTGGCAGCTATACCGCAGTCGATAACGTCAGCATTAGCGTCGAAACGGGCGAATTCTTCACGCTGCTGGGGCCTTCAGGTTGCGGCAAGACTACGCTTTTACGCATGATAGCCGGGTTCGATATGCCCGACTCCGGCCAAATTCTACTGGACGGCGAGGATATGATGGGAACTCCACCGGAAAAACGGCCCGTCCACACCGTATTCCAGACCTATGCATTATTTCCGCATATGACGGTCTCTGATAATATTTCTTTTCCCCTCAAGATGGCCGGCAACACGCCTCGGGACATTCAATCACGAGTCATGGAGGCCCTGGACAACGTGCGCTTGTCAAATTTTGGCAACCGTTTCCCACATGAATTGTCGGGCGGACAGAAACAGCGCGTGGCATTTGCCAGAGGGCTGGTCAATCGTCCGCGGCTGCTGTTGCTGGACGAACCGCTAGGCGCGCTGGACGCGAAGCTGCGCGAGGAAATGCAGATCGAGCTCATCAATCTGCAGAAGAATGTAGGAGTCACATTCGTATTTGTGACCCACGCCCAGAATGAGGCGCTGGCGCTATCGCATCGCATCGCGGTGATGAATCAGGGAAATGTGGAACAAGTTGACGAGCCCTCTAAAATTTACGGTTTTCCCAGGAACCGTTTTGTGGCTGATTTCATCGGCAAAATCAGTATGATAAACGCGCTGGTGGTGGAAACTACTCCTTCGCATTTAAAACTCGATATCGCCGAACTGGGTGAGGTAACAACAATTAGCAAGGAGGGTATAAAAGTAGGTGATAAAGGTGTAATGGCGATTCGCCCCGAACAGGTGCGGATCTCTCATCCCTCGGATGAAGTGGTTTTAAAGAATCATTTTCTGGGCACAGTGCATGATCTGCTCTATGTAGGCGATGTCACCACATATATCGTGGAACTTGCCAACGGCGCCCATATCAAAGCTCTGTTACCTAACTCCGCACCGGGACGAGCCAAATTTTTCGAGGTAGGAGACCGAGTGGGGGTCTCCTGGCGTCAGGATGCGGGTATCTTTCTTAATGATTAAAGGAAACCTCAAAAGGGACAAGGAAAACCGCATCGCTAAATTTCTGGTGAGTGGTCCGCCCCTATTATTTCTGATCGTTTTCTTCGCCGCCCCCAGCCTGATTATGATCCTCACCTCGTTCCGTTTTCCGGGTGAGTTTGGGGGCTTGGCACCTCTGGTCTCGCCTGCGGGAGCTGCCCCCGGCGAATTCGGTCTCACCCCAGAGGCCTATCAGTTTTTTTTTAGCAATGTTCTGTATGCCGAAATTTTCCTCAAGTCTTTTGGTGTTGCGGCAGCTACCACCCTAATCTGCCTCATTATGGCTTATCCGCTGGCGTTGCTGATTGCACGCAGCGAGAAACGTTTTCGCAATCTGATGGTACTGTTGGTCGTGTTGCCGTTCGCCAGCAATTTCCTCATTCGCATTTATGCCTGGATGATTATTCTTGGCCCGGAATCCGGATTTAGCCATGCTGTCAATGCGGTTCTGGGCGCCTTTGGTATGGGTCCCGTTACATTGTTGTTTTCGCCATTCGCGGTAATGGTCGGCATGGTTTATGTACATCTGCCATTTATGGTGCTGCCCCTCTATACCAATCTGGAAAAGCATGATTCATCACTTCTGGATGCGGCCCTGGATTTGGGCGCCTCCGCCTGGCAGCGTTTCTGGCTCATCACGTGGCCGCTATCGCTACCGGGTGTGTTTTCTGGTGCCGCGCTAGTGTTCATTCCAGTGCTCGGCATGTTCGCGGTACCGGATATACTCGGCGGCACCGGCGATATTCTTATTGGTAATTTGATCAAGGATCAATTCTTAGGCACTCGCGACTGGCCGTTCGGTTCAGCACTATCGATCATGCTAACCCTGGCAGTGCTTTCCGTCGCGGGGCTGGCTACGTGGTTCGCACGCTCTGCCATCGGCAGCGTGCATAAAGTATGAAGCGTAGCAATAAATGGCTTTGGTCCGCAGCAGCGGTGGTTTATGCATTTCTATATATTCCACTCGCGATTGTCGTAGTGTATTCATTCAACGATTCCAGGTTGAACGCAGAATGGGCGGGTTTTACATTATCCTGGTACAAAGCGCTGTTTAACAATAAGGAAATGCTCACCGCCGCCCGCAATTCACTCATCATCGCACTCAGCGCAAGTCTTGGCGCCACGGTACTTGGTACCATGGCCGGTCTGGCAATACACCGCTACAAGCTTAAGGTATTGCCGGTATTGGTGTTTACCCCCGTGGCAATGCCCGAAATTCTGCTGGGCGTATCGCTATTATTATTTTTTTTGCAAGTGCTGAATTTAACACTTGGCATGATCTCCATCATCATCGCTCACACCACATTTTGTATCGGTTTCGTCGCCATCATCGTGCGGGCGCGACTCCAGGGTATGGATGAGAGCATCTTTGAAGCCGCTCGCGATCTGGGCGCATCCCGATGGCAGACCTTCCGCCTTGTTACATTGCCGCTTATCCTGCCGGCGGTGATTGCAGGCGCATTAATGTCGTTTACTTTATCCATTGATGACTTCGTCATTACTTTCTTTACCAAAGGCGTAGGCGAACCGATTTTGCCCATCCAGATATACACCATGATAAAAGTCGCGGTGACGCCGGAAGTTAATGCCATTTCCACATTATTGATGCTGCTGACGCTAATCATGATCATCATCGCCTCCAAACTGGAAGGAAGCGCCGCATCAGATGGAATCTCACGTAAAGAAACGGGTTAATGAAATCGCGGCGTTTTCCCAGGGTAGCGCTGGCATCGTTCGTACTGGTGTGCGCCATGTTCACCGTGGGTTGCGCCAGACAGGATGAAAACGCGGTTTCCGCCAGTAGGGAAAACGTTCTGTATTTATTCAATTGGAATAATTACATCGCTCCGGAAACGGTTAAACACTTCGAGAAACTCTGCAATTGCAAATTCTCTCAGGATTATTATTCCGACAACGAGGAAATGCTGGCGAAGTTGGCGGCGGGTGCGTCCGGTTATGATCTTATCGTTCCCACCGGCAATGCAATAGATACGCTTATCCGCCAAGGCGCCCTGCGGCCGCTCGATAAATCGTTATTACCTAATCTCAAGAATATCAACCCCATCTATCTCGATACGGCGTTCGATCCCGGCAATATATATTCCGTGCCCTATGCCTACACGCTGACTCTGCTTGGTTTTAATCAAGAAAAAGTAAAAGAGCTCGATCTGCCCACCGACACCTGGGCAATTATATTTGAACCGAAATATCTGGAAAAAATCAAAGGACGCGTGACCGTGCTCGATAGCCAGCGCGAGTTGATGGCCGCGGCGCTTAGATATCTAGGCTATTCGGTTAACGATGCTGACGAAAGCCACTGGAAGCAGGCAACCGATCTGATCGTGCGCGCGAAGCCCTACTGGGCGGCTTTCAGCAACACCAGCTACATCAAGGAGCTGGCGATAGGCAATCTGTGGGTGGCGCACGGCTACTCTAATGACATGTTCCAGGCAGCAATGGATGCCAAAAAAACCGGCCGCAAGTTCACTATCGGCTATTCGACGCCGAAAGAAGGAACAGTTCTGTCACTTGACAGCATGGTTCTACATCAAAGAGGAAGTCGTCCCGACCTTGCCCATCAATTCATCAATTTCATGCTGGATGGAAAAAACTCCGCTGAACTCACCAATCTCATAGGCTCCGGCAACCCTAATTCAGCTGCACTGCAATATATCCAACCAGAGATCGCCGAGAACAAAGCAATATTTCCGGATGCGGAATCGCTCGTCAGGCTGGAAATGCTGCGAGACCTGGACCGCAAGCAGCGGCGGTTACTAAGCCGTCTATGGACCGAAATAAAATTGAGATAATGAAGCAATCGAGAAACGCCGTAGTGCCAGGGTTATATGTCTGTCAAATGCATGAGCGGCGCTTCCAAGATAGCGACCGCTCATTGTAAGCTGTCGGCATCAACGCGCTTGATACTGATCCGCCATAGAAATGATCGCTCATTCCAGTATAATCTTATCATCCATTTAGCTGAAATATCCTTATGAGCTACTACCAACGACATGTATTTTTTTGTATAAACCAGCGCGAGGCAGGAGCGTTGTGCTGTAATAATCACGATGCCCAGGCTATGCGCGATTACGCCAAGGAACGTATCAAAGCACTGCGGCTCGACAGCAAGAGTAAGAGAATACGCATCAACAACGCTGGATGTCTTGACCGTTGCAATGAGGGACCGGTCATTGTAGTCTACCCGGAAGATATCTGGTACACATATGTGGATAAAGAGGACATCGACGAAATCATCGAGGAACACTTGAAAAATGGACGAGTCGTTGAGCGACTGAGGATCTAATGCCAAGCAAATACCCTCAACAATATTGAACGCATTGTTGAATTCATCCATTCCCAAGAGAATTTTTATTGAGGGTCCGGCAGGAAAGCTTGAGACAGTGCTGGCCGAACCTGATATTGGTCCTCTGCGCGGTATTGCCGTCATTGCGCATCCTCATCCGCTGTATGGCGGGACCATGGATAACAAAGTAGTCTATACGCTCTTCAAAGCTTTACGTGAACTGGGATTCATCACGGTTAAATTTAATTTCCGCGGTGTGGGACAAAGCGAAGGTGATCGTTATTCAGGCAATGATAATGGCGCGGGCGAAATCGAGGACGTAATTGCGGTTGTTGAAACTATTCGGCGTCGATTCGCAGCTCGTTTTGATATGATTCCGCCATTGTTACTGGCGGGATTTTCTTTCGGTGGCGCAATCCAGGCGCATGCCACGCGGCAGTTGAGGCCGCAAACGTTGATAATGGTGGCACCGCCCGTTGAAAGGTTGGGCGTCCCTTCCATTGTCAATCCCGTTACTGAGTCCGGCATCGAAAATAATCCCCGCATCCTCATCATTCACGGTGATAAGGACGACGTAGTCCCGCTAAAGACCGTCCTGGACTGGGCCGCTCCGCAGGACCTGCCAGTAGTTGTTATCCCCGGCGCCGAACACTTTTTCCACGGGCGACTGCATATTCTCAAACGCGTCGTTCTTGATTCATGCCGATCGTGAATGTCCTATCGTAGAACTCGACTATATACAACTGAGCATCATCGACCGGAAATCTAAAAAAACCCATTTTCTATGACAAATCCCAGATTATTTTATTGGAATCAATAAATTTTTCCTGGGTCCTGAAAGTTCCGATTGTCATAAATGGCAAGATTGGCGTTGGGACGGGTTGTTTAGGTTCGTCCTTAGCGGCCATCCGTAAGCTGACAAAACATAATGTTATTCCTGATATGGCCGGGAATCGTAATTGAACTTATGCCATGATGGTCGCAAAAGAGCGGGTTGGTCCGTTCCAAAAAAAAGTTTACACTTACCCCGCAAATTTTCTCCTACGTTTCTTATGGGCTTTGTAGCCTCATGCAACGTGTCCTCATCCTACTGGGTCTAGTTCTGCTGCTGGCTGGCCTTGCATGGCCATGGCTATCGAAATTGCCATTTGGCCGACTGCCGGGCGATATTACTGTAGAGCGAGAAAATTTCAGCTTCTATTTTCCACTCACGACAGGCTTGCTTGTATCGTCGCTCTTATCATTGCTGCTGTGGTGGTGGTTCCGCAAATAATTTGTTCAAAGAATAGAAGGGGAGTCCATGAATTCGGGATGAAAGATTCACGTACGTCTTATTCCAAAAAACGGCTTTCTGTTTCTTGAAAATTTATTCGAAGCAGATGACAGTGCCGAAGACTTCGGCTCAGCTTAAGTCGCCAGTTTTGTTTGTTGGCTTATTTTCTTATTTTCTGAAGAGGATAAATAATTGGATTTGTATGAATCTATGGTGTTCTGGTTCGTTAAAGAATTTGTGAAGGCTATTTTAGGGCTCGGATTTATTCTAGGGGTTGTCGTATTCTTGTGGTGGATTAACACCGACGAGTAACTTCTTAAAATGGATTGATAAGGCTTGCCGGTCAGCTATGGCGGAATTCAGCGGGTACCTTTTGAAGAAAATTACTCCATTGACCTCTCTGGCGACTGCCAGAATCTGTTCGGTATGTTAGGTGAACAAATGCAGTTGATTCACTCAGGTTGTCGGATCACCAGCTAGCTGGACTCTCCCGACGCCTTTTCGCTTTCTCTTGGCGGATTATCCTGCACCTCCCTTTTTTTGGGAGCTTCCTCATGCAAGGGCTGAGCTTTGTCAATAAGAGGCTTCAACATCGGCAAGAGATGTTTCATGACTTGCGTAGAGAGCGCTGATGTAAATTTATAATTTGCCGCATCTGCACCCGGGACGAATGCGGTCATTGTTCCAAAAAAACGGTCGCCAATAAAGAACACAAACGTGGCAGAACGGTTTACCGCGCGTGATTCCTTAATGACGCCGGGTGAGGAAAAAGTAATATGGCGATGATCACCAGTTCCTGTCTTCCCTCCGATCAGAATTTCAGTTCCATCCTCTTCCACAATAGCGCGAGCAAGTCGCGAGCCTGTCCCTGTCCCTACCACGTCGGTCAAAACGCCACGCGCTGCCACGGCCAATTCGCGAGAGAAGATTTTTTCACCTTTGACGGGAGTACGTTCTAGAACGGTTTCAAAGGGAGTGTCCGCCGCGAAGCGTATGCGTTCAATAAGCACCGCAGGCATACGAACGCCATCGTTAAGAATGATGCCCATCAGTTCGGCAAGCGCCGCAGGATGGTCAGCCGAACTACCAATGGCTGTGGCAAGTGATGGAATCAAGGAATCGAAGGGATAACCGACGCGTTTCCAATTGCGATGAATCTCCAGGAATGCTTCGAGCTCCAGAAGACCGCGGATTCGAATATCCTGGGAGTTTTTGTGTATGGTCTTGAACAGCCAGTGGTAGACCGCCACCCGCTCATCTCCGCTGGCCTCGATCACCTCTTTGTATTGCGCATTCGGGTGGGCGGTCAAGTAGCGTGCCAGCCAAAGTTCCAAGGGGTGGACGGTTACGATATAACCCTGATCGGCAAGTGAATATTTGCCCGGCGCATAGCTCTCGTACAGGTCGCGAAGGAGAAGCGGAGTTAGACCTTTAAAGCTGGACTGATACGCCAACATGAATTTCTCGAACTCTGCAAGCGTGGATTCCGGGTAAACATAACGATAAGCCGCAGCAAGACGGCGGGGTGTATGCCGGAAGCTGGCAAAGAATACTTCTCCAATCACTTGTGGCGTTGTTTTACCTTTATATTTGAGATAGAACCGATTGATAAATTCCTTCCCTTCCTTGTCCGCGAATCGTCTGAGATATCCCTCGCGGTCAGGATTCTTGGTGTCCTTGAGGATTTTGGCGGACGAGCCCCCAACCTGAAACATGTAGTATCGGACGATGTCCCGCATCATCCGGACGTAAACAAGATTGATGGAATTTAATGTTGCTTCTCTTACGCTTAAAATCTTGCGATCATCTTCACGCTTAAAATTGTGAAAAACATGCACACCTCCACCGGTAAAGAAACGTTCGTCGGGATTGGCGGAATACTTGCGTTCCAGTGCGGCGTTTAGCATTGTAGACAGGCTCTTGTCCGAACTTTGCAAAAGATATCCGATCACCCAGCGGCTAAGGATGTCGCTGGGGTCGATCTCTTGTTTGCGTAAAACTTGAGGCTCCAATGTCGCGTATCTTTTATGCAGCGCTTCGATGATTTCGAGATAGGTCACCAGTGTTCTTAGTTTGGCGGTGGAGCCCAAATCAAGCTTGGTACCCTTGTTGATATCTAGCGGCTGATCGAAATTATCCGCCTGAATGCGGAATTTGGCGCCGTCGGGCGTTAACTCAGAAAGTGTGAAGCTGTAGATAATCTTGCCGAGATCCCCCGTCCCTAGTAGCCGGGGGCCATAGAGTCCGGCAGCATTTGCATACTCCGGAACCTTGAGCTGGCGTAGCATATTGGTGGTTTTTTGTTGCAGTTCTCCGTCGAGGGTGCTTTGTACCGACAAATCCAGCCGGTCCAAGTCATACATACGCTGCAACCCAAGCTGGGAAGCGAGACGCATGCGCACGGCATTAACGGCTTTTTGCGCGGCAAAATTCCTGATTTCTTCCGGTACGGTTGTACCACGAAAATGTAGTGGTATTTTCAGCGCGGCATCTCTGAGGCTGGGCGGGATTACGTCAACCGCGGCTAATACCCGTAAGTGACTGTTAGTGAGTTCATTGAGCGCTTCGCGTCCGGCAAGGAGATAATAGGACGGTCTGCGCTGGGCAACCATCAGGCTCAACACATGCTTATAAAGGCGCGCCACTTCGACCAAGGCATCGCCTTCCACAAAGCGGGAATTCAGAATGTGATTGGTTTCATCAAAATCAAGACCGTACCACGCCCACAGACCATCTCCCAATCCATTCGCTTCTCCGAAACCCGAGGCGGCGGAGAGCGGGACAGTATTAAGATAGTCTACAATGATGCGCTTACGTGCGGGCAATGTGTCCTCTCCGTCCAGGTAAGCGCGTACCGAGGCCGATGCGACCTGCACAAGCTTGTCTTTTGGCGTCATCGTCATCCCGTTGGGAGAATGACGATATTTCTCGATCTGAGTCGCCAGCGTGCTACCTCCCACTACATCATGTTCCTCTCGGAAGAGCTGAATCATCTTGTCCAGCACTGCCCTGCCGACGCGGTCCCATTCAATAGCGGGATTCTTTTTTGGATGAGTGGAATCCAGTAACTCCCGATTTTCGATAAATAGCAGGCTGTCCGTCAGTAGCGACGGAACCGATTCGAAGTTCTCGTAAACGCGGGCCGGAAACGTAGCACGATATAATGGCTGGCCCCCATCACCAGTAATTTCCAGGCCCGCCTGGGATTTCTCATGGTAGGGAACGAACAGACCCTCCGCGACAAGTTCTTTCATGCGGGCGGAAAGTCGTGCCTGAGCATGGACGTAAAAACCGTTTACTACTAGATTATGAAGCAATTCCGGCAACCGGCTATATCCAAGGCGTACGTCATACGGCCCCGCCTGTGGAAAATACGCATCGCCATTCGGCCCACTTTTTACTTCCCAGCTTAAGGAATTGGCTAACTGCGCCAATTCACGTGCCTGATAAGCAGAAGTCTCGGTTTCCCGATAGAGAAGGAAGACGGCAATACTCAGTGCAGCGAGAAACAGAATCAGGACAGCAAGAGCAAGAAATTTGAGCGCACGCCTCACGATGAGGTTATCAAAATAATTTTATTTCTAAACATTATTGAAGATATGTAGTGAGATGGATCGGATTCAGTTAAATGCTTAATGAGTTTTAAAACTGAGACGCAGCAGCGGATTCTGTCGATACGACTAACTTTCACTCCCGTTCGATAAGGGAGAAAAGGGACGTCTGATTGCCTCTATGTATAGTCATTCGTTGCTTTCGCCGATGCATCATATTAAAAACAGATATAATATTTTCCCTGCGGGCCCGCGAGAAAAGTTTTATATCCAGCTCTGGAGAGCCACTGAAGCAGCGCATCTTGGCGGAATCCGCCCTTTATCAAAGTTCGCTAGTCATCAACTAAATACCGCAACCCGCTTTTAGAATAACAGGATAGTCAATGCTGCATTCGTATGATGGCGAAAAAGGCGAGAACGCTATGAACGCGCCTCCGAGTTGGGATTGCTTCGGTTGTACCAAAAATATGCCGACCCGGCAGGAAGCATAACGACAATGCCAATTGTCATATTTGGATCATTGGATTACGGACTTGGGCAACTCAGAATCTATAGTTTTGAGGTAGTGAGTTGATGGAATCTTTCAGCCTCCTCCTTAACACAATTGTCCTTCGCCCTTACGTATTTGTATTTCTCGCAGCATTTCTCTTTTCGGCCGCCCGTCTGATCGGCTGGCGAAGAACGTGGTGCTTCATGGGAATCACGTGGTTCGTTGCATTATTGTGCGAATTCTCTTCCACTCGCACCGGCATACCATTCGGCTGGTATCACTATACCGGTTCAACCGTCGGGCGGGAATTGTACATCTTCGATATTCCGTTTATGGATTCTCTCTCGTTTCCCTTTCTTTTGTATGCGAGCTACTGCATGGCACTGGCCTTCGTTCTACCCGCGACGGCTAGCAACAGGCGGCGTATCGGCATCATCAGGATGCAATTCCCACTCGCTGCAAGAACAGGTTGGCCTGTCGCGCTGCTCACGGTTCTCTTTTTTACGTTCGTCGACATGATTATCGATCCGGTCGCGCTCCGCGGAGCGCGCTGGTTCCTCGGCCAGATTTACTACTACCCCGATCCAGGCACGCATTTTGGTGTGCCCGTGGCAAATTATATTGGCTGGGCTGTGGTCGGCTTCCTCTCGCTCAGCGCGTATTTCCCATTGGACCGCAAGCTTCTCCAAACCAGTAGCCCCCCCCCTGCGCCACTGGTGACCGGGAACGTACTCCTTGGCTGCGGTCTCTATTATGGCGTATTGATCTTCAATCTCGTTGTGACTTTCTGGATCGGAGAATCCCTTCTTGGAATGACCGGCCTGCTCATTTATCTCCCGCTAACCGTGCTGCTCGCTCTTCGGCTCCTCGGCCGTTTGCCGGATGAAGGTTAAAATAAGAAAGATCGACGAAACGAAGTACTCTCAACTGTAAGCCTAAGCCGCAGGTGCATGACTATAAATGATCCTTGGCAAAGTAACGCAGCAGCTCATCCAGTCTCCTTTTCAATTAAAGACACCGCTGCGATATCAACTTTAACCAATCTAGCAATCAGATAGGAAGATATAATGCCTGGCAGGCAGTTACAGCAATCTAACCCTCAGAAATAAATGGAGCGTAAAATGAAGAAGGTAACCTTATTGTTAATGGTCTCTGCATTGGTAAGTTTGGTGGGTTGCTCGAAAACCGATAATTACACGCCAGCCGAGAACATATCCGGAGAAGACATATTTTATACAAACTGCACAAAATGCCACAAGCCGGAATCCGGTAGTGTGATGACGTTGAGTGCCGCAGTGGCGAATAAGGATGCCATTATTCAGAAAATGCATAAAGGAAGTATGTCCATGCCTGCTTTTCCTAATATTAAAGGCGAGCCAGCGCAACGTTTGGCGGAATTTATACTCTCAAATAGTAAAACCAAGTAGTTCGTTGATCCCACAAGCTGTTGTATGGGACCTAACGAACAGTCGGTAATGGCGGAAATGGATCATCCAAATGGATGAGGGCATATCATGGTGATACCATTTTTTCATCCGCACAGACACGTTTGTCGCCTATTGCATCAGTTTGCAGGATTTTAACATGCTCATTATTAAGTGGCTGCTTATCGTCGTTGCCTTTATAGTCATCGCGGGAGTACTTGCCGGTCAACTCGGGCTGCTCAAGGGAAAGCCACCCACGGACCTCGGCGTGCATGAGGGTAGGCTCAAACCGCCATCTAACACGCCCAACAGCGTGTCCAGTCAGGCGCCGCTCTACCTCGATCATCCCCAGCACGCTTATGCCAGCATCGCGCCGCTGCCTCTGAAGGGGGATGCTGGCACCACGCTCGCCCGCATTGGAAGCATCATCGAAGCCATGGATGGTGGACAAATAGTCAAAAGAGAATCCAACTACCTTTACGCACAGTTTACTACCCGAATCATGAAATACGTCGACGATGCCGAGTTCTGGTTCGACCCGGCCGCGGGAGTTATTCAAGTACGCTCAGCCTCGCGCCTGGGAAGCAGCGATTTAGGCGTGAATCGCGAGCGTATCGAATTCATTCGCCAGAAGCTCGGTTCTTCCTGACTTTACTCAACCACTCTGCCGGTTATACCTTTAGGCAGACTACAAGCGATGCCCGGATGTATTAACGTAGTGACAGCACATCCGTTTTCCTTCAATGTCCGTCTCCTATGATTGCCACGTTCCGCCTGTTCTACCGGTTCCTGCTTGCATTTCTCTTGGTGGCGTTGCTGCTGGCAGGCGCTGCCTGGCTGTTATTGCACGCCAGCCTGCCCCAATACGATGGAGCAGTAGACGTACCTGCCCTGACTGCACCGGTAACAGTCGAGCGCGACGCGCTGGGAAGCGCGACCCTACGCGCCCAGAATCGCAACGATCTGGTTTGGGCGCTTGGCTACGTCCATGCACAGGAACGCTTTTTCGAGATGGACCTGATGCGGCGGCAAGCAGCGGGCGAACTGGCCGAGTTGTTCGGACCACCCGCCTTGCCTGCCGACCGTAAAACTCGGGGACACCGCATGCGCGCGCGCGCATCTGAGACCTTGGAAGCGCTCCCGCCCGCGCAGCGTCGATTGCTCGACGTGTATCGTGATGGCGTAAATCGCGGTTTAGAAGCACTTACGGCACGTCCCTTCCCATATCTTCTGACCCATACGCACCCAGTGGCTTGGCGTAGCGAAGATAGCATCCTGGTTATTCATGCGATGTATTTTACGCTGAACGATGCCAGCAATCGACGCGAGCTTGCCTTCTCCACAATGCACACAACACTACCAGAAACCGCGTATCGGTTTCTGATCGCTAGCGGCGGTACGTGGGATGCTCCGCTCAGCGGTACGCCGCTTCACTGGCCCCAGCCTCCTTCCGCGGACGATCTCGACCTGCGCAAGCTTGACCCCGGCCTTATGCGCGGCGCCGATGAGCACAGCGACACCTTTCCCGGCAGTAATAGCTTTGCCGTCGCCGGTGCGCTGACTGCGGGCGCGGCCCTGATTGCCAACGATATGCATCTGGAACTGCGTGTGCCGAACATATGGTTCCGCACGCGGCTGATCTATCCGAATACGCGCCGTCCCGGACTTATGAATGATGTCGTCGGCGCCAGCCTGCCCGGTACACCGGCCATCGCGGTCGGCTCCAATCGTCAGGTTGCCTGGAGCTTTACAAACAGTTATGGCGATTTCATCGACTGGGTTCGCGTTACGCGTCATCCGGCGGATCCTTCGCGCTATCGCAGCTCAACCGGATGGAAATCCGCCACCATTCACCGCGAAATCCTGCGTGTACGCGACGCACCAGACGAGACACTGGACGTTTACGAGACCGAATGGGGCCCCGTCCTGGCTACAGACCACGACGGCACCCCACTTGCGCTGGCCTGGACCGCGCACCGGCCCGGTGCCGTGAATATGGAGCTCGCCCTGATGGAACAGGCAGAAACCGTGGACGAAGCAATCGCGATTGCACAGAATGCGGGTATTCCGGCGCAGAATTTTATAGCTGGCGATCGGAAAGGGGAAATTGCCTGGACTATCGCGGGCCGCATCCCCGCGCGGATTGGCGGTTACGATCCAATACTTCCCGCGGACTGGAGCAAGCCGAATACGGGATGGGACGGCTGGCTTACACCCGCGCAGCACCCGATAGTTGTCAATCCTCCGTGGCAGCGTCTGTGGACCGCAAACGCGCGTACTGTCGACGGCCTCATGCTCGACCGGCTCGGCGATGGCGGCTACGACCTCGGTGCGCGCGCAAAGCAGATCCGTGACAGCTTGCAGAAACTTGAGCACTTCTCATCCGCCAGCATGCTCGCGATCCAGCTTGATGATCGCGCTTTGTTCCTGGCGCGCTGGCGACAGCTTCTCGAACTCACCCTGAACCGGACGGAAGCGGCGCCTTGGCGCGCCGAGATGAAGCAAGCGCTCAGCGATTGGAACGGACGTGCCGCAACGACCTCGGTAGCCTACCGCATGGTGCGCGAATTCCGCCAGGAGGTCGTAGATAATGTACTTGCCGGTTTTGCCGCCGCAATCCGCAGCAGCGACCCCGACTTTGTACTACCGAAGTTGAGTCAGGCTGAACACGCGGTGTGGACGTTGATCGAGCACCGTCCGCAACACCTGCTGCCACCAGGGTACTCCGACTGGGAAGATTTGCTCGCCAGGTGTGCCAGCCGCGTGGTCGAACGTATGCGAACCCAACCAGGCGGCATCGCGGCACGCAGTTGGGGTGAGCGCAATACCGCGCGCATCCGGCATCCGCTCAGCCATGTGCTACCAGGGTTTATCGCGAACTGGCTGGATATGCCAAAGGACGCGCTCCCCGGAGATAATAATATGCCGCGCGTACAGGCACCAGCCTTCGGCGCGTCGGAACGTTTCGTGGTCGCACCAGGTGATGAAGAGCATGGTTATTTCGAAATGCCCGGCGGGCAGAGTGGGCATCCGCTCTCGCCATATTATGGTAGCGGCCATACAGAATGGGTTTCCGGCAAACCGACGCCATTTCTGCCTGGTCCATCCCAGCAGACATTACTCTTGCGCCCGCTTACGAAGACCCCTTGATCATGGAACGTGGCAATAGTCGCCTCGTTGTCTCGTCGCGTCGCAACGCGCTATACGTCGAGCGGAAAAACTAATAATCCGTGAGTCTCTTTCCTGATTGCGGAGGTTCATCTCGGCCTCGGCTCGGCGGCCTGAACTCCTTTTTTGTATTGGGTATATATGTAGATGGGCAGCGCCAACTCGCCAAGGTGATGCTCAATCAGCGGTCGCACCACATGCCAGTCCATACCCCCCGCGCCAGTAGCCAGCCGTGGCAAGGCCAGACTGGTGAATCTTTCATTTTCCAGAAGATAACGCAGCTCGCTTAGCGCATGATTGATATATTCGGCGTTGGCACGCCCTGACTTATTGTGCTGGCTATGAAGTGCTTCATGTGTAAGAAGATTGACGATGCGCTTATTAATCGCCCCAGACCATACCCACGTATCGCCGGATTTGAGCGGCATTGCACGGCAAAAGTGGCGGAAGTCTTTGACCATTGCCGGCCACTGCTCCCGCAGACTCAAGGCAAGCCCTTGATCGAAACGATCGTTGGGCGCAACCCCATGCGCAATGACCTGAGCGTGACTCAATAGGATATCGCCCTTTACCTCATGAATCATTTAGCCTCCCGCAATAGAGACAATCAAGAAATACACAGTATAACAACTTAATTTTTATCTGCTAAAACCGGCTAAAGGCGCGAGGTGTGAAATGAAGCTGGGCTGGGGTAGAATTCAACGTGGGCAGATTCCGTTTGGATTTTACAAGATTTTGGTGACAGCAATATACCATTATTACAAATACTTAAGGAAATCCCCGCCTTCTTTATGCAAAATTCAGGATAAATACGTCTCGCGATAATATAGCAATTAATTATTTCAATCCTCGCCCGGCCGACTGGCCGGGCGCTCGCGCCAGCGCCCGGCTTGCACACGCCCCACATCCAGCTCAGCTGCAATGCCCTGGTTCTCTGCATTCCCGTACTTGCCAGCAACACGATCCGCGCACGCTGTGCCAGCCTGACGCTGGTAAGCCCAGACCGGGCCAGTTTCATCAGCGATTCCCGCTCTTCTGGCGTCAAATTGATTTCGGATGCAACTCGCATTTCTCACTCCAGGAATGTCGTCCTTTCATTAGAGTGCAATCTACAATATAGATTCCCTCAAGAATGACTCACTACAATAGATAGTGGCGAGATGGAGCATGTCACTTGTTCTCGCCCAAGTCTCTGTATCCATCCAGCGTTGCGAACGGGGCAATATGTCGCCAAGGCCCCAAAAATGCAACCATATCCCCAGTGCCCCCAGCCACTTACGGCACCATGGATACCGATGCCGGAACAACTTGCAGTAGAACCGCATCATCCCGAGCTTTGAGCGATTAATAGCAGGGCGATGAATAATCCCATTACCTGAAAAATTGCCACGGCACCTCGCAACGCCATAATGCCGTTGTCTCTCCACAAACTGTTAAACAGCGTGCAACACTTTCCAGATTAGGGGTGGAAACAGCGTCCAATAGTTTCCACCTCAGCGTGTAACCATCCGGTATTTGAGCCGGAGGTATCTGGAGTATTTTATATGGACATCATTTACGAAATTCGCCGGAGACATTCGGTACAAAAGCAAACGATCACAGCAATTGCCCGAGAGATGGGAATCTCTCGCCCGACGGTACGTAAACATCTCAACACGGTCGAAGAACCCAAGTATGAGCGAGTGCAGCCCGCTTCCCCGAAGCTTGGTCAATTTGAGGAACAGATAACGAAGTGGCTGGAAGAAGAAGCCAAACTACCGCGGCCACGCCGCCGCACCGCTCATCGACTATTTGAGTCCTTACATGCGGGTCACAACCTCCGCAAGATCCTGCGCCGGCTGGCGCTTTTGTACGCCCAAATCCTGGAACGCCTCACACAGGATATGATGCAAGCAGCCATCGATTAATGACGGCTACTTGTTAAAAAAGGGGTTTTTCAGGGGCGACTACCCTGCGCTTATTTTCTTATATCTGTACAGCCCAAACTCATGACCTGAAGTGCCTGCTCACTGGCGGATATCATCTCGCTATACTGTGTGTTTTGAATTCCCCAAAGCGTTGAATGGACTTCTTCACGGTGGCCCACCAAGAAGGGCAGCACCACAATAACCCGTAGACTAGCTTGGCGTTCGAGATATTTATCAATCGTGTTGGTCTGGTCGTCCCGATGGTCCGAGTCCCATGCTGCTAAAATCTGTAGAGCATTTGCACTATAAATATTACAGACTGTGCTGGTCATCTTGTTGATCGTTGCGAAGCGTATCCCTTGAAAGATTTCTATTTCGAGAATCCTGGCGTCCTTATGCAAGTCGGCAATGATTCCGGCGAACACGTCCCACTCTCCCTCCCTCGAATCGAGATATGCCTGCACGATGCACATCTTGTCCTCGAAGTCTTCAGGTAACAGCACATCATCTTCGAGGATCGTAAGCCGCGAGATGCCATGCTTGAGTGCATGGCGCGCCAGACTCGCGTAGGAGAGGCCACAGCCTACCCATCCGGGGCGTAATCGCACGCCATCGAAAACGGAACAGTTCAGAGGGCGGTTCGCTTCAAATATTCGGCGGCGAAAAATAGTCTCAGGCATCGACAAGGCGATGCGGGTAGCATCATGTGGCAGCGGCAACCCGTCATCCGCAAGCTTGCCTGCCGGCAGGAAACCCATAGCCACGAGGAAGCGGTCAAACATGAAGCCAAAGCGTTCGGAACCTCGAACGGCAGCATGAAATACATCATCGGGCTCGACCGGCCGCTCCAAGGCATCCCGGACAGCACAAATCATCGCGTGCGTATTGCCTTCTTCGAAAAACGTTACGGCACCCGCGATCTCGGGGTAGTCGGCCTGGTCTTGGGCAGCTTCGGAAACCACGGGAACGCCAAGGGAAAGGCATTCCTGAATACGTGGAATTTCCAGAAGCGCGTTCTCGTAATAGTGCAAATTGATGACGACGCGTGCGCGGCGGATCTCCTCGACCATGTCCGAACCAAATATCTCGCTGCATACTCGCACATTGAAGTTCTTGCGCAAAATGCCGAGCATCTCGCGGCGGCGCGGTGAACTTTTGGCATCCCCATAGAACAGCACGTCGCATGTTTTCTCTGGGAGCGGGATATGCCTCATGTAAACAGAATCTGCACCGACCGGCAAATAGTGAATGTGCTGATATTCTGCCCCTTTGCTGCTCATAAATTCCACGTTGACGAGAGCATATTCCAGCACGGCCAGCGAGTTATTCAGAGTGTTCAAATACGCCTCTGTGAACCAACGCGAGCTGACCGATTGCTCCATTTGATAGACAATCCGTTTCTCACCTGGCGGGACTTTTTTGAACATCTGCGGGCAGATCACAACGTACATGTCGTGAGGAAAGCCATGGGGGGCACTCGTCATGATGTCAGCTTTCCAGCCTAGTGCGCGTAGGCGCACGGCGACAAGGTGCGCTACAAATAGGGTGTGGGGAGTTGCCATGACACCCCACCATTTAGGCGGGCCCGACAGGGCACGACTCTGCAAAACCCGATTGGCTTGAATGGAGTGGAGACGCTTGCGCAACCCATTGAAGTCTCCGCGTGCGATATAACCCCACGCATTGCGGACCCTGCGTGCAACGATACCTACTTTTCCAGCCTGCATCATGACTCTCTCAAAAGATGCGTGACGAGCCGAGACTTGGAGCCATACACGCGAATAGCTCATCGGATAAGGAATGATCAAAAGACAGGCTCTTCTCTAGTCGTTACAATTACATCATACTGTGACACCTCTAAGTAGCTGTAAAATGTTACAGTACGAATCGACGGAACTATCTCGTCGAGCTGATCGCTTCGGCGTTGCACCCAGGATAATTCTCCAATTTTCTTTATGTCCGTATGATAAGGGGGTCGAAAATCCCAATCAAGCCTTAACTGAGCGAGATAAGCTAAGGAGACCTTGATCGAACAACGCAATCTTATCGCTACCTTACAGGATCAGATTGAGGAGATTCATACCTCCACTTCCTAGTGCATGACTAGACCCATACGAGCAGCCAAGTTAATTATAATGACTCTGGGCATACTCGAAAAACCACGATTTAAGCACAACAACCTGCATCTGACCAGCACCTCCAGTCAATCTAACAACTCCAATCAATTTGGCAAATCCTAATCAATCTGAGACCGTCAGCATAGTTAGTGAAGATGCCCTTCAGGGTGGTTATAATCGGCAAACTCTGCCTCTGATATTCTCAGCCAGAATACTCCGTAACTCATTTTGATAAAGATAAGCGGGCTTTTTGGGGGGAAACTTTGGTTTTGATTCTTCTCCAAACCAGACCGAGCACATAGCTTGGCCCTTTTGTCCGCGCTGACCATACCGCTCGCCAGCTTTTCTTCTGAAGTACTCTAACAACACATCGGCGCGATTTTCTTCTAGATCAACACACCCGCAGCGTGAATAATTCAGCCATGACAATTCCAGCGCTCTAGTAGAGGAGATCGCTCAAGGTATAAGATTGTGTCATGCCAGCAGTTGCTCCGCAACATACTCTGTCGTCACTAGATCAACTGCTCCAAAAGCCTGGATACGTCCGCGATCCATCCAGAGCGCTTTGTTGCACATCTTACGAATTACCTCATCGCTGTGTGAGGCTAGCACGACGATCTTCGCGCGGTTCTGCAAATTCAGCATGCGCTCCTCCGCCTTTTTCATGAAGGATGTATCCCCTACGCCAATCACCTCATCGAGCAGCAAGATATCTGCGTCGACTGCAGTAGAAACTGCAAACGCCAATCGCAACCGCATACCGCTGGAATAGGTGCGAAGGGGCAAATCCAAGTGGTCGCCAAGCTCGGTGAATGTGGCGATCTCCTCCATCTTGTGTCGAATTTCAGCATCACTCATCCCCAGTAGGAGGCCACGGAGGCGGACGTTCTGTCGACCAGTAGAAAGTTCATCCATGCCCAGGCTGATGTCAAGCAACGGCACGATGCGACCGCTAGTATAAATCTTCCCGGATGTAGGTGGATAAATGCCCGCCAGCACTCGCAGCAGAGTACTCTTGCCTGCGCCATTACGGCCTATCAGCCCCACCCGGTCTCCCTCTTGCAGAGAAAAACTCAAATCGTCCAGCGCTCTTACCACCACAACCCCGTCGTTGTCTTCGGCTATGCGGTTGCGCCGCCCCAGTCCGGCAAGTTTTTTTTTCAGGGAACGTCCGCTCATTTCAAATACTGGCAGGTCCACGCTAACATTTTGTAGAATTATACTCATCGCACTATACCCAATAGGGTATGCGCTTGAGGTAGCGTTCAGTCAGCATCAGTGCCAGCCACCAGCCCAATACCGCCATGGCGCCTGTCACACCCCATGTAAGAAGGCTGGGGGCATTCCCGGTCAGCGGTCCGCGGACCAGGTCAAGCAAGTGGGCAAACGGGTTGTAATCCACGATCCATTGATGCTGATGGAGCATGCTGCGCTGAAATAAAATAGGCGTTACATAGAATGCCATTTGAAGCATGGCCGAGATAATTTGCGGCAGATCACGGAATCGTGCGGAGACTAGGCCGGCCACCTGGCCGATCCATAATGCATTGAGAATAAAGAGTAATAGGCCCGGAATGAAGAGTGGAAGGGTAGTCCAGTCTTCGGAGCCAAAAACGACTAACAGTAATAACACTATAACAAAATTATGTATAAATATCAAAAAGTTGCGCCATCCAACCTGTAGCATGAACAGTAGTTTCGGAGTAGCCGTCTGTCGAATGTAGCCCGCCGAGTTGATATAGGCCATGCAGCTTTCATTAATAATGCTGGTGAGCAAACTCCAAAACACTAACCCAATTCCCATCATTGGCAAATAGATAGCGATGTTCTGATTGAAGAGCGTTCCGTACACTACGCCAATTGAGCCGACGATCACTCCCATGCTGATGGTTAGCCAGAATGGACCTAATGTGGACCGTGCATAGCGTTGGCGAATCTCAAGCCACCCCAGCAGGGACCAAAGCCGCCATGCGGCAATGCTTGCGCTCAAATCTTGTAGGGCAGTTGAGAACATTCAGGGAATCCTAAATAAATCCTGAGCTTTCCAGCAAGGGCGTAACGGCGGCTTTGCTGGAAAGTCGTGCCATCATGAAGAATGGCGGAGACACGAATCGTCGATTTCTTCTTCGTCACGAGGGTGAGAAAGAGAGTCTGTGGAGTCGTCCCATGACACTGTTACATAAGGGTTGCAGCAAAATCGGATGGCTACTCCACTACAGTTCATGGCATCGTGATTATGTGTCCTTGCTATTGTCCTTATCTTGCCAGCAATGTGAGTCTTGGGGGAACTGGTTCAGAAGTTCATTAGGTATTAAAGGCAAATATATATGTACTTCAGCAGTTAACAGGAATTTGATTCTTGTAGCAGATGCTATCTTCTTATAAGAAAAATGAGCCTGGAATCAAGGCCCTTATTGCAACAAGTCTTCGGTTACAACAAACCCGAATTTGAGTTCAATTGGATATTCTACTATGTCGGCTCTCGAAAGAACGTAGGAATATGCTTCGGCTTCACCCGCCGCAATCACTAAGCCCTCGCCAATCTACTGCTTAAACCCTTGCCCATCCCTTTCCCCGTGATGTCGAGCGGCACAATTTCTAATTTTAAGCTGGCGCGGGATCTTCTGCATCCTCCGGTGATCATCAAGCTCTGCTGAGCATAGTTTGCTCATAGAGGTGCCTGCGCATACCCACGGGATGGCGATTCTTAAAAGACTGCATGGAGTGGTTCCGTCAACGAGTTCCGAGTGAATTTCGAAATTTCTTTGACTAAGCCTTGTATTTCTTCAAGAATTGAATATAATACGAATCATTATCATTAATAATCACCGAAGGGGCCAAAATGGATAAGTCAATTGCAGTTCCGGAAGTCGATCTTAATAAAAGAAGCTTTGCCATGCTGGATCAAAACAAGCGCCTCTATACGGATGCCCTGTTTGTGCATGGGGACGAAGTCCTTATTCAACACCAGGGCGAGCAATACCGCTTGCGTCGAACGCGTAACGGCAAGCTAATTTTAACGAAATAGTGGACTTAAGGCGCTCATCATGTATATTTGTGTCTGTAAAGGGGTAACTGATACTGCAATTCGCGAGGCTGTCCACCAAGGTGCTGATCGGATGCGGGATCTGAAAACCTGCCTGGGTGTGAGCGAACAATGCGGGATATGTGCGTGCCACGCCAAAGAGGTGCTGGAGCAAGCGCTGATGCAGAGGAGCCTTTCGCAATACCATCCTACATAACCCACTCGTTTACACGAGATTCTCGCCTGAGGAGGCAAGACATGAAAAGTAGCGCAGACATTATTCAGTGGCTAAATCGCCAACTGCAACATGAATTGACGGCCATCAACCAGTATTTTCTTCATGCCCGCATGTACAAAAATTGGGGATTTTCCAGTTTGGGTAAGAAGGAGTACGAAGAATCCATAGAGGAAATGAAGCACGCCGACGCATTGATCGAGCGTATTCTGTTTCTGGAAGGGCTGCCCAATTTGCAAGAGCTTGGCAAGCTCATGATTGGTGAAAAAGCGGAAGAATGCGTGGCATGTGATCTTAAGGTCGAAATCACGTCGCGCGAGACACTGATTGCGGCTATTGGTGCGTGTGAAACTGCAAGGGATTATGTCTCGCGAGAGCTTTTTGAGCATATTCTGGAAGATACTGAAGATCATATCGATTGGCTTGAGACCCAGTTGGATGTAATGCAGAAGGTTGGTGTTCAGAATTGGTTACAGAGCCAAATATAAATTTCTCCATTTGTGGCTGGCTTGTGGTCAGCCACATTGTAGCCAGTCAGCCCCCCGGGGGCAAGCCAGCTATTTTATTATCTGACTTGTCTGGGAATATGGCTATGCAACATAAAAAAATGACTTTAGGAGCTGCTGCCTCTTTTTTGATTCCACAAGCATCTCGTGCCGACTCGGTTTTGCTTGTTCGCCTTTCCGCATGAAAACCACGCCCACCTGTCTACTATCCGACCTACTGCACGAGTCCGTTAGCGGAGCCGGACGAACAGCTTTATTCGCTCGCCGTATACAGGAATTGCTGGAAAAGAAATTCGGCCATATCATCAAACGGCTTTTCAAAGCAAGCGGCGGATCTTTTTTCCTGAGGTGCGCAGGCTTGACAAAGATAGCGCGCCTGAGGGAAGCCGAGTTTCGCATTACTGAACTACAATCAGTTGATGGGCAAAATGCGCTGCTGAAGCGGATCGATTTTCTGGAGCGCAAACTTGCCGATGCTGAAACCCCTGCTACATATGAACTGGCCTGGGCACCGCTCATCAAGGCCTCAGCTGGACGCGCCATCCACAATAATGATTCTATTGCCGAGTCCTCGTCGGATTACAATGCTTGCGATGAGGGACAAATTAGCCATTGTGGTGGCTTTAATCTCGCAGGGCGCCAGATCCTCTGTGTCGGTGGGCGCGCTAAACTATATCCGGAATATCGTCGCCTGATTGAGACTTCAGGCGGTAGTTTGTTAATTTATCGTAGCGGTGCACGCGCTGACATGGATCATTTGCCAACGTTGCTGGCTCGCGCCGATATGGTGGTTTGTCCCGTAGATTGCGTAAACCATCATACTTATTTTACTGTGAAGCGCTACTGCAAACGTTCTGGCAAGGCCTGTGTACTGCTTGATCGTTCCGGTTTGCCTACGTTCCGCGAGGGAGTGGCGGCACTGGCTGCATTAGCCGCCTCGCCGCTGATAGGAGAGACCGTTCCGAAGCGGGAACTGATTTAGATGCCAGGGCATGCAGTGTAAATTCTAACCGCCAATAAGTTTTATAATGGGTAGGGATTGCCGTCAAATAGCGGAGGTGACCTGCAGATGGATATGGCACCAAACACCGATAGCCTTTTTTATGATGAATTATTTTCGTAACGGAACAATGAAGGTGCAGAGGGCATGAATTCCGGTTATGTAGGTCGAATGACCGCTTTGATAACTTTTGTTATAGGTTGCTGGATGGTATTTCCGGCGCAGGCAGCGGTGAGGGAGTATTGGATTGCGGCGGAAAAAACCCCATGGGATTACGCCCCTTCTGGGCGAAATCTGATAAAGTCTGATGCTGGGCTCGGTGTTTGGGGAGAAACACCGAAATACATCAAATACCGGTATATAGGTTATACGGACAATAGCTATACAAAACCATTGGCGCAGCCCGAATGGATGGGGATTTTAGGGCCTCAGCTTCAGGCGGTGGTGGGAGATACCCTCAAAATCCATTTCCTAAATAAAACAGATCGCCCGCTTTCCATGCACCCGCATGGAATGCTTTACGATAAAGACAACGAAGGAGCGGATGGGGTTGGCGCAGGCGCGAGCATACCACCGGGTAAATCCTACACTTACACCTGGGTGGCAGACGAGGCCGCGGGTCCCGGGTTAACAGATCCCTCGTCGATCGTCTGGCTCTACCATTCCCATGTAATGGAAGAGGAAGAAGCGAACCTCGGCCTGATTGGCACCATCGTGGTCACTCGTCAAGGCATGGCGCGTTCCGCCTCTAATCCCGCACCTCGCGACGTGGATCAGGAGTTCACTGCCCTGTTCATGATTTTTAACGAAGAGGAGGGAAAAGAAAGCGGACTTAAGCACACGATCAATGGTCGAATTTTTGGCAATTTGAAAGGGTATGAAACCAGTCTTGGCAAACGTGTCCGCTGGCATGTCGTCGCAATGGGAAATGAAACAGACAATCATACCGTGCACTGGCATGGGCAGACGGTGCTCGATCATGGCCGTCGAACTGATGTGGTTGAAGTATTGCCTGCCAGCATGACTTCAGTCGATATGATTCCCCGGTCCCCCGGCAACTGGCTCTTTCACTGCCACGTTGACGATCATATGATGGCCGGGATGTCGACTCGCTGGCGTGTCCTGCCGTAATAGCGGATGTCCGGCCCCAGGTCATGACTTCGTTTGCACCTACACAATAGGTGCAGTGATTGCATCGCTGTCGTCACCTTTGAAGAAAGGTTCCTACTAGCGTCTATCGTTCATCATAATGGATAATTAAGAGTCCTACCTCTTGAATTTCTTCTTGATCGCCTAGCAGCCTGTCGGACTTGCTGTTATAGGCGCCACCAATTTGCCGGTTTTAGCGCAAAGGTTCAATCGTGCTTTCATAAAATCGCTTTCAGATTCTCAGAAACGTTGAATGTCGATGGGAATTACCCCACCAGCACGAACATTCTCTTCAAGTTCC